>CANCLK010000048.1 GCA_947378785.1 Comamonadaceae bacterium | reverse complement strand
TGAACCACGGATTATGCCATGGTTTCCAAGGCGCTCAATGCCATTTGATCGCCTCTTGACCGCCCGCCTCCAGCCAGACATTGGCGGCGGAAAAGTGACCGCAACCCAAAAATGGTTGCGGTGGTCGACTTGCCGACAACGGCGACGGGTGGTTGGCAGTCAAAACCAGGTGCCCCCCCTTGATCAACTCCCTTTTTGCCTGCGCATGGGCGCCCCACAACATGAAAACCACCGGTTTCACCGATTCGGCCACAACCCGAATCAGCGCGTCGGTGAGCGCCTCCCAACCTTTTTTGGCATGACTCCCGGGGGCGCCGTCTTCGACCGTCATGCAGGTGTTGAGCAGCAACACCCCTTGCTGCGCCCACGCGTCAAGCGAACCACTGCGTAGCACGTGATCCGGCGCTAAAGCGACACCCGCTTTAGCGGCATCGCGGTCAATTTCCTTGAATATATTTCGCAAACTCGGCGGTATCCGGTTGCCATGCCGCACCGAAAACGCCAAGCCATGCGCTTGATTTGGGCCGTGGTATGGGTCTTGTCCCAGAATCACAACCTTGACCGCCGACAACGGCGTCAACTCTAAGGCGCGCAAGGGATGTGAGGGGTAAATCACAGCGCCGTCGGCCAAGCGCTGCGAGATGAATTGGCCGAGCTTCTGGCCGGTCGGGCTGGCTAGAAAACCTTGAACAACAGGCGCCCAACTGGGGTCTATAGACCAAAGGGTCGGGTTCCACGCGGTCAATCGCTCGGGCGCAGTCTCAATCTTCGGACCCGGCAACCCAGCATCGTCAAAGGCGAAATGACCCTGCGAGCTCATCTCAAGTGAACAAATGGGCCAGCGCAACGCCGGGATCGTCGGCGCGCATGAAGGCTTCGCCAACCAAATACGCATGCACGCCCGCTCGCCGCAGGAGTTGCACATCAGCGACCGTGCTGATGCCAGATTCGGTGACCAGCAGGCGGTCAGCCGGGATATCCTTGATCATGCCGAGCGTGGTGTCGAGAGAGACTTCAAACGTTTTCAGGTTGCGGTTGTTGATGCCCAACAAAGGCGTTTTGAGCTTGAGTGCGCGATCCAATTCAGCCCGGTCATGCACCTCTACCAGCACCGCCATATCAAGCGACATGGCCAATGCTTCGAAGCTCTTCATTTGGGCGTCATCTAGGCAGGCGGCAATCAGCAAGATGCAGTCGGCGCCCATCGCCCGTGCTTCATAAACTTGATAGGCGTCGATGATGAAATCTTTGCGCAACACGGGCAAGTCACACGATGCACGCGCCTGCTTCAGGTAATCCGTGCTGCCTTGGAAAAACTGCTGGTCGGTGAGCACTGACAAGCAGGCCGCACCATGCTCGGCATAGCTTTGGGCGATGTCGGCAGGAATGAAGTCAGCGCGCAAAACGCCTTTGGATGGGCTGGCTTTTTTGATTTCAGCGATCACTGCCGCTTGACCCGCCGCGATCTTGCTGCGCATGGCGCCGACAAAGCCGCGCGTGAGGACGCGCGACTCGGCATCTTCTCGCATGACGGCGAGCGGCTTGCGTTGCAGCGCAATGGCTACTTCGTGGCGTTTGACCGCCATGATCTGGTCGAGGATGTCAGCCATGTGTTGGGGTACCAATGTTGTCGTGAAAAAAGAGGCAAAAACAATTATTGATGTTTATGACGATGTATGCAGTGACGCTTACTTAAGCCGCGTGCGTGGCTTTGACCAGCGCGTCCAGCGTGCGTCGGGCGGCACCTGAGGCAATCGCCTGACGCGCCAGCGCGATGCCGTCGGCCATCGAGGCAGCCACATTGGCGGCGTAAAGCGCCGCTCCCGCGTTGAGCACAACGATGTCGCTGGGCGCACCCTCTTCGCCATCCAGCACGCCCGCGAGCATCTGCATCGACTGCTCCGGTGTCTCGACGCGTAGCGCGCGGCTACCAGCCATCGGCAAACCAAAATCTTCGGGGTGAATTTCGTATTCGGTGATCTCGCCGTCTTTGAGCTCACCGACCACCGTCGCAGCACCCAGACTGATCTCGTCCATACCGTCTTTGCCGTAGACCACCAAGGCATGCTCGGCACCCAGACGCTGCAAAGCGCGCACTTGAATACCGACGAGGTCCGGGTGAAAAACACCCATCAGGATATTCGGCGCGCTGGCCGGATTCGTCAGCGGGCCGAGGATGTTGAAAATCGTGCGCACGCCGAGTTCTTTGCGAATCGGTGCGACATTTTTCATGGCCGGATGGTGGTTGGGTGCGAACATGAAGCCAACACCCACGGTCGCAATGCAATGCGCAATGGCGTCTGGTGACAAGTTGATGTTGATACCCAAGGCTTCCAGCACGTCGGCACTGCCCGACTTGCTGCTAACACTGCGGCCACCATGCTTGCTAACCTTGGCGCCAGCTGCCGCCGCCACAAACATGGCACAGGTAGAAATATTGAAGGTGTGTGAGCCGTCACCGCCGGTGCCCACAATGT
Source organism: Comamonadaceae bacterium (assembly GCA_947378785.1). Taxonomy (GTDB): domain Bacteria; phylum Pseudomonadota; class Gammaproteobacteria; order Burkholderiales; family Burkholderiaceae_C; genus Polaromonas. The sequence continues at coordinate 22,091 of CANCLK010000048.1, read as the reverse complement.
CAATCAGATGCGTCTTATCGGCCACCTCGACCTTGGTTGAAAACTCGCGCATGACCTGCGCGGCAGCGGTGATCTCACCGATGGTTTCTTTCTTGACGCGCAAGCCAGTGATGAGTGCAGCCATCATCACGGGCGACATCTCGCCGTTCATGATCAGCCGCATGATGTGCAGCATCTCATCGTGAAAAATTTCACGGTGCTCGATCGTGCGTTGCAAGGCTTCTTGGGGCGTGATCTTTTGCGATTGGGACATCTTGACGCTTTCGAAATAGAGAGTTCGGCAGTTAGGCGAAGGTCAAAGCTCAGGCCTGCAGCAGAAAGTTTTTCAGCATGGCATGGCCATGTTCGGTGAGGATGGACTCCGGGTGAAACTGAACGCCTTGGATGGCCCGCGTCTTGTGGCGCACACCCATGATCTCGCCGTCGTCGGTCCATGCGGTCACGGCCAACTCATCAGGACAAGTCGCGCGTTCAATCGCCAGCGAGTGGTAGCGATTCACGACAAACTTTTCGGGCAAGTTGGCGAACACGCCCTCTTGCGTCGTGGTGATAACGCTGGTCTTGCCATGCATGAGTTGCTGCGCGCGGATGATCTTGCCGCCAAAAGCCGCACCAATCGCCTGATGGCCCAAGCACACACCCAAAATAGGCAACTTGCCAGCGAAGTGCTGAATTGCAGCAACAGAAATTCCGGCCTCCGCCGGCGAGCAAGGTCCGGGCGAAATCACCAGCCGGTCGGGTGCGCGAGCGGCGATGTCGGCCAGCGTCACCTCGTCATTGCGCAGCACCTCCACCTCAGCCCCCAACTCGCCAAAATACTGGACGATGTTGTAGGTGAAGCTGTCATAGTTGTCGATCATCAAGAGTTTCATTCCAACCCCTCCTCAACCAACTCGCTGGCGCGCAGCAGTGCGCGTGCCTTGGCTTCGGTCTCTCTCCATTCCAGCTCAGGCACCGAATCAGCCACCACACCCGCTGCCGCCTGGACATACAGCGTCTGGTCTTTGATGATGCCGGTGCGAATCGCAATCGCCACATCCATGTCGCCGGCGTAACTCAGGTAGCCGCAAGCCCCGCCATACAAGCCGCGCTTGGTGGGCTCTAGCTGGTCAATCAGCTCCATGGCGTGAACCTTCGGTGCGCCCGTCAAGGTGCCAGCCGGAAAGGTCGCCTTCAGCACGTCCATATTGCTCATACCGTCGAGCAACACGCCCTCAACGTTGCTGACGATGTGCATGACATGGCTGTAACGCTCGACCGCAAAAGCTTCGGTAACTTTGACTGAACCGATCTCGGCGATGCGACCGATGTCGTTGCGCGCTAGGTCAATCAGCATGACATGTTCGGCACGCTCTTTCGGGTCATTGATGAGCTCTTGTTCAATAGCCTTGTCAGCTTCTGGTGAAGCCGCGCGCGGCCGCGTCCCGGCCAGTGGCCGAATGGTGATTTTTTGCGCCGTTTTCTCTGCCTGTCCAGCTTGTGCATCCTTGACGACGATGGCCTCTTGACGCACCAAAATCTCAGGCGAAGCACCGACCACATGGAAATCACCAAAGTGGTAGTAATACATATAAGGACTCGGATTCAGCGAGCGCAGCGCTCGATACAGCGACAGTGGCGATTCGGTATAGCGCTTCTTGATGCGCTGGCCGACTTGCACTTGCATGAAGTCACCACCGGCGATGAGCTCCTTGGCACGCTCGACGGCGGCGATGTAATCTGCCTTGGCGAATTCGCGCTCAGCCGGGTAACCCAGCGATGGCTTGACCACCGGCGCGCTGACCGAATACTGCAGCTGATCCTTCAGGCCGCGCAGTCGTTTCTTGGCATTAGCATAGGCCTCGGGGGCGGCCGGATCGGCATAAACAATCAAATAAAGCTTGCCTGACAAGTTGTCGATGACCGCCAGCTCCTCACATTGCAGCAGCAAAATATCAGGACAGCCGAGCGTATCTGGTGGGCAGGAGGCTTCGAGTTTTTTCTCGATGTAGCGCACCGTGTCATAACCAAAATAGCCTGCCAGACCGCCACAAAAACGCGGCAGACCCGGGCGCAAAGCCACCTTGAAACGTTGTTGATACGCCTCGATGAAATCCAGCGGATTCTGCTTCGAGGTTTCAACTACTTTGCCATCGGTCACCACTTCGGTCACGGCATCGGGGCCAAAACCACGGGCCCGCACCAGCGTGCGCGCCGGCAAGCCAATGAAACTGTAGCGGCCAAAGCGTTCGCCACCAACGACCGACTCCAGCAAAAAGCTGAACTTGCCTCCGTCTTTGGAAAATGCCAGTTTGAGGTAGAGGGACAGTGGCGTTTCCAGATCGGCAAAGGCTTCTGCCATCAAGGGAATGCGGTTGAAGCCCTGCTGCGCAAGGCTTTTGAATTCAAGTTCGGTGATCAAAGCGAGTCCTTATTGCGTGGCCGGCGTGGTCGACACTGACGGCTGGGCCACTGTTCATTCAAGAGGCCTCAGACAGCCCAAAGACTGAGAGGCGGAAGGCTGCGAACACTGCCAGCCTGAAAGCTTGGATACTTGAAAAAAGGAGCTTCAGCGATCAGGCATGACGGAGCGAGCAGCGACGCCAAAGCCAAGCTCCCCGGCTGCTACAACCTGTACATGTGATGCTGTGAATGAACATATCGAAGCGAAGTGTAGCAAAGCCCGGTCGGGCGTTCGCGCCTAGCGCAGCGTCAATTCAGCGAAGGAATCGACAAAGCCATCGGCATCCACGGCCCGAATTGGCTGGCCATGGTTGTAGCCGTAAGTCACCAGCACGACCGGGCAACCCGCCGCCCGCGCAGCGCGGGCATCGTTGCTGGAGTCGCCGAGCATGAGCGTACGAGCAGGTGCGCTGCTCAGCGCTTCGCAGGTCTTGAGCAAGGGCATCGGGTCGGGCTTTTTACGCTCGAAAGAGTCCCCGCCAAAGACTTCACTGAAGTACGCATCCAAGCCCTTTATCTTGAGCAACTGCTGCGCAAAGGCCAGCGGTTTGTTGGTCAGGCAGGCCATCGGCAAACCTTGCGCATGCCACTGCTGCACGCTCTGCACCACGCCAGAATAAAGGCTGGCGTGCAGGCCATTGACGGCCAGATAATGCCGCTGGTAGCTGGCCCAAGCCGGCGCGTACAGCGCTTCGGCCCTGAGGCGGATCAGCGCATCAGATGAAATCTCTGATGCGGGCGACTCAGCCGACAGCCGCAGCACATGCATCAGCGCAGACTGAATCAGGTGCTCGGAACCCTTACCCACCATGGGCTCGACCGCTGCCGAGGTCAGCGGCAAGCCAGCCAACGCACGCTCCTGTGGGTGCCAAGGCAGCTCCTCCAGCGTCAAATTGAGGGCTGCCACAAAGTCACCCAAGGTGTCCACCATGGTGCCGTCGAGGTCGATCATGAGAGCATCAAAACGCCCCCCCCAGTTCAACTTGATACCCGACGTTTCTATGCCCCCCTGCTGCATCACTTCGCCAATTCCACGCGCATGGCGCCGATGACTGATTTGTAATCCGGCTTGCCAAAAATGGCGCTGCCGGCGACAAACGCGTCAGCCCCCGCAGCGGCGATGCGGGCAATGTTATCGGTCTTGATGCCGCCGTCCACTTCCAAGCGGATATCTTTGCCAGACGCATCAATGCGCTTGCGGGCGTTCTCGATCTTGCGCAGTGCCGAGTCGATGAAACTTTGGCCACCGAAGCCCGGGTTGACACTCATGATGAGGATCAGGTCGATGTCGTCGATGACCCAATCCAGCACATCCATAGACGCCGCCGGGTTGAACACCAGCCCGGCTTTGCAGCCTTTTGACTTGATGGCCTGCACGCTACGGTGCACGTGACCCGAGGCGTCGGGGTGGAAGCTGATGTAGTCGGCGCCGGCATCGGCAAAGGCGGCGGCCAAAGCATCTACCGGCTGCACCATCAGGTGCACATCAATCGGCACGGGCTGGCCAGAAGCCCTCACAGCATGCGACTTGAGGGCACTGCAGATCATCGGACCGAAGGTCAGGTTCGGCACGTAATGGTTGTCCATCACGTCAAAGTGAATCCAGTCGGCGCCAGCGGCGATGACGTTTTTGACTTCCTCTCCCAGTCGGGCGAAATCGGCCGACAAGATAGAAGGCGCAATTTTGTAAGCAGGCTTATTGGATTTAGCGGGTGTACTCATCCGCAGATTGTCGCAGGAAGCAGCACGACTGGGCAGGCTCTGAGAGGCCGCGTTAACATGCAGGGCTTACTTTGAGTGCCATGCCAACTTACCAAATTTCCTGCGAAGTCCTGCCGCTGTACCTGCCGGAACAATCCGACCCCGACAGCAGGGTGTTCACTTTTTCGTACACCGTCACCATCACCAACACGGGTGATATTGCGGCGCAATTGATCGCGCGTCACTGGTTCATCAGTGACGCCACCGGCCACAACGAAGAAGTCAAAGGCCTAGGGGTCGTTGGCCACCAACCGCTGCTAAAGCCTGGCGAGTCCTTTCAATACACCAGTGGCTCGCGCCTGCGCACCGCCACCGGCACCATGCACGGCAGTTATTTCTGCGTCGCCGAAGATGCCACCCGCTTCGAAGCGCCCATCCCGATGTTTGTGCTCGAAGCCACCTCGGGCGCCGCCGCACGGGTGCTGCACTGAACGGCCAGCTTTGCCGCTGACCCCCTCTGCCCTGCCGGCGCTGGCCACCTTGCTGGCGCGACTTGACGCGAATGCCTCGCTGGCCGACCGGCACATCTGGCTCATCGATCTGCTGCAATGGGTGCGTGGCGACAGCCGTTCCGCGCCAGCCGCTGTAGCCCGACTGCAGCAATTCATGGACGCGGTGCAGGCTCAGCCTGCGGCGCACAGTCGCTTGCAAGCGTGGTGGCGCACGCTGCTGCAAACCATCGATGTCACCCCTTTGCTGGCCGACTTTGGATTTGCCCCGCGGACCGCCTTCATCAGCGAATTAACCGAACGCATCCGAGTCAAACTGCTGCCGGGGACGCCTGAAACCACCGACGCAGCCGAGCTCTTTTCGCTGCTCATGCCGAGCCGTTTTGATGCCCAATGGCTGACGCTGCTGGACGAGGTTCAGATCGGGGGGCTGACGGATCTGCTGACCGAGCGCCCGGACACCGACGAGTGGGGCTGGCAGCACAGCCTGCTGGATGCACTGACTTATTGCACGGCGCAAATCAGGGCCACCGGGTTTTCACCGGAACTGCGGCTGCGCATGAGCGAAGAAGAAAAAAGAGCGCGACCCTTTCATGCCTTGCCAGCCGATGTTGAAGACCTGCGCCGGATCTTTTTTGACCCCCAACGCCATGCAGACGAACTGCAAGAGGCGGTGGCACGCTACCGAGAGCGCATGGAGGCTTGCCGCCGCGCGATCAACAGCATTTACGCGCACCTTGACCAACACGGTATTTCAATGGGCATGGTGTTTCGCCTGCGCCAGCTCAGGGCACGGTTTCTACGAGTCCGCGAACTATTGGACTGTCTGCTGTCGCCCAAACCCGCCTTAGCCGCCGTCAAGCAATTGGCGCGCATGGCACTGGTCGCCGAAGACCGGAAAAGTATTCGTGCACTGATCGCCGCCAACTCCACCTTGTTGGCCGCCAAGATGGCCGAACGCAGTGCCGAAACCGGCGAGCGCTACATCACCCGCAACCGCGCCGACTACCGTGACATGTTGGGCAAAGCGCTGGGTGGCGGCGCTATCACGGCCATCACCACCGCGCTGAAGTTTGCCGTCATCGGCCTCGGCTTGTCGGCTTTCTGGAGTGGCATGGGTGCCAGTCTGGTGTACGCGGGCAGCTTCGTCGTCATTCAATTGCTGCACTTCACGCTGGCCACCAAGCAGCCCGCTATGACCGCGCCCGTCATGGCAGCCAAGCTCAAAGAACTCGACACCAGCGACGCCATAGTTGCGTTTGTGGACGAAGTCACGCACTTGGTGCGGTCGCAATCAGCCTCGGTACTTGGTAATGTCTTGATGGTCGTGCCCCTGGTCGTGCTCATCAATTGGCTGGTCATGCTGGTCCGAGGCCAACCGATGATCAGCCACGCCGAAGCGCAGCATGTGCTGCTCAACCTGAGCCTGCTGGGCCCGACCCTGCTGTGGGCTGCCTTCACCGGCGGGCTGCTGTTTGTCGCTAGCCTACTGGCCGGCTGGGCTGAAAACTGGTTTGTGTTGAACCGGCTGGAGTCGGCCATGCGTTACAACCCGCGCATCACCGCAGCCTTGGGCAACACCCGAGCCGACCGCTGGGCCAGCTTTGTTCGCGACAACATCTCGGGCTTGGCATCGAGCATCGCGCTGGGCTTCATGCTGGGCATGATCCCGCCCATCACGGATTTTTTGGGCCTGCAACTCGATGTCCGCCATGTGACGCTGTCAGCCGGCCAACTGGCCGCCGCCGGAGCCTCGCTGGGCTTGGATGTATGGCGCCTGCCGGCTTTTTGGTGGTGCATGGCAGCGATCCCATTGATTGGCTTGCTGAACTTGGGGGTGAGCTTTTATTGCGCCTTCCGCCTGGCCGCACAAGCCCACAGTGTGAGCAACGTCGACAGAAAGCGTATCCGCTCGGCCATCTGGCTCCGCCTGCGCCAACGCCCGAGCAGTTTTTTCACCTCTGTTTAAACCATGAATGCGGCGTTATGCTCATGCCCCATGGGAGAGTTTGACCTGATTGAACGCTATTTCAAGCGGCCCGCCAAGCGCGCGGTGCTTGGGATTGGTGACGACTGCGCCTTGCTGCAGTCTCCCGTCGGCACGCACATGGCGATCTCCAGCGACATGCTGGTGGAGGGCCGGCATTTTTTTGCCGACGTCGATCCCCGCACGCTGGGACACAAGGCACTGGCCGTCAACCTGAGTGACCTGGCAGCCTGCGGTGCCGAGCCGATAGCCTTCACGCTGGCGCTGGCCCTGCCGCAGATCGACGAGGCTTGGCTGGCAGCGTTTGCACAAGGTCTGTTAGCGCTGGCTGACACGCACGGCTGCGAGCTGATCGGTGGCGACACCACGCGCGGGCCGCTGAATATCTGCATCACGGTGTTTGGCTCCGTGCCTGCGCCCGCCGGAAAAAGCCAAGCCTTGCTGCGCAGCGGCGCACAGCCTGGCGACGACATTTATGTGAGCGGTCATCTGGGGGATGCGCGACTGGCGCTCGAAGCCTTGCGCGGGAAGTTTCATCTGCCACCCACGCTACTGAAAAGAGCACGACAGCGGCTTGAGGAACCCAGCCCCCGCATCGCCTTGGGTCTGGCGCTGCGGGGGCTGGCCAGCTCGGCCATGGACCTCAGCGACGGGCTGGTGGGTGATATTCAACATCTTTTAAAAGCCTCCAAGGTCGGCGCGACGCTGCACACGGCGGCAGCGCTGGCGCGACTCGCCACACGGACGCACGTCGATTGGCCGAGCGCCGGCATCAACGACGAAGCCGCACTGAACTGCGTGCTGTCAGGCGGTGACGACTATGAGCTGCTCTTCACCGCGCCGCCTATCGCCGCCGCCGCGCTGCAAGTGGCCGCACTGAAAAGCGCCACGCCGATCCACTGTATTGGCCGAATCAACGCGGCACCCGGGCTGCAACTGCTCGATGAAAACGGGCGCGAGTTACCCATGCACTTCACCTCGTTTGACCACTTCTCATGACTCCCTTGATCGCCACGCCATGACGCCTTCAGCCGAAGCCGCCGCCATCTTGCGGCCCTCGCCGCGCTTTTTGCTGTCGCACCCAGCGCATTTCATTGCGCTCGGATTTGGCTCGGGCCTGAGCCCAGTGGCACCTGGCACCGCTGGCACGCTGTGGGCTTGGCTGGCTTTTCTCGTCATGCAACATTGGCTCTCCGTCACGCAGCTAGGCTGGGTCATTGCCGGATCACTGCTGGTGGGTTGGTGGGCCTGCACGGTCACGGCGCAGCACATGAAAGTGGCCGATTCTGGTCACATCGTGTGGGACGAAATAGCCGCTTTTTGGATTGTCTTGTGGCTGCTATTGCCAGCGAGCTTCGTCGCTCAAATCGTCGCCTTTGGGCTGTTCCGCGCCTTTGATGCTTTGAAACCTGGCCCGATGGCTTGGGCCGACCAGCACTTCAAAGGCTTCGGTCCGCGTGGCGGCTTCGGCATCATGTTCGACGATGTACTGGCCGCTTTTTGCACCTTGCTCGTCTTGTCCTTCTGGAAGCTGTGGTGGTGAGCGTCAACTTGTCGGCACGTCACGCACTGACCGCGCAAGTGGCCGAGCAACTGCTGTCGAAAAAGCTGCTGCTGGCCACCGCCGAAAGCTGCACCGGCGGCCTGATTGCGGCCGCTTGCACCGACCTGGCCGGCTCCAGCGTCTGGTTTGAGCGTGGCTTTGTGAGCTACTCCAACGCGGCCAAGACCGAGTTGCTGGGCGTTCCGGCAGACCTGATTGAGCGCCACGGAGCCGTCAGTGAGCCCGTCGTCCGCGCCATGGTCGAAGGAGCACTGCGGCATTCTCGCGCGCAAGTCGCCGTGGCCGTCACCGGTGTCGCTGGGCCGGGTGGCGGCAGCCCCGACAAACCGGTTGGAACCGTCTGGTTTGGCTGGGCCACGCCCGAAGGCTTGATCACCGACAAGCGATGCTTTGACGGCGACCGCCAACACGTGCGCGAAGCCACCGTGCAACACGCGCTGCTGCGCCTGAGACAGCTCTTGACTTGACGCCCGACCTGACCGGGCTGGCTAAGTACTTGGGTCAATAGATCGTCAAAAAGAACCCCTCTCGGGGGCGAACTGCGAAAAAACTCATGTAAGCTTCTTGACAGCTAAAAAACCAGTGGGCGGGAGTTCCGCCCCACAACAAGGAGAGACCCATGCTGATTGGGGTACCTGCGGAGATCATGACAGGCGAGACACGTGTCGCCGTCACGCCAGAAACGGCTAAAAAACTAAAAGCCCAAGGCCATACCGTTCGCGTTCAATCGGGTGCCGGCGTTGCCGCCAGCGTGCCCGATGCCGCCTACGAAGCCGTAGGCGCTGAGATCACCGATGCAGCCGGCGCTTACGCCTGTGACATCGTGCTCAAGGTGCGCTGCCCCGTGGACAGCGAGATGCCATTGGCGCGTTCTGGCGGCGTCATCACCGGCATGCTGAACCCCTTTGATGCAACAGGTCTACAACGCCTGGCCACCGCCGGCCTGACGTCTTTTGCGCTCGAAGCCGCGCCCCGCACCAGCCGCGCACAAAGTATGGACGTGCTGTCTTCGCAAGCCAACATCGCCGGCTACAAGGCGGTCATCATGGCGGCAGACCGCTACCAACGCTTTTTCCCCATGCTCATGACGGCGGCCGGCACGGTCAAAGCCGCCCGGGTGGTGATTCTGGGCGTCGGCGTCGCCGGTCTGCAAGCGATTGCCACGGCCAAGCGACTCGGCGCGGTCATTGAAGCCAGCGACGTCCGGCCCAGCGTGAAAGAACAAGTCGAGTCCCTCGGCGGCAAGTTCATCGACGTGCCTTACGAAACTGACGAAGAGCGCGAAGCCGCTGTCGGCGTTGGCGGCTACGCCAAGCCGATGCCACCGAGCTGGCTGGCACGCCAAAAAGCCGAAGTCGCCAAGCGCGTCGCGCAGGCTGACATTGTCATCACCACCGCCTTGATTCCAGGCCGCGCAGCACCCGTGTTGGTCACCGAAGACATGGTCAAGTCCATGAAGCCGGGCAGCGTGATCGTTGACTTGGCAGCACCGCAAGGCGGCAACTGCCCGCTGACCGAGCCCGGCCAGATCGTCGTCAAGCATGGCGTGACCTTGATTGGCGAAACCAACGTGCCGGCCTTAGTGGCGGCAGATGCAAGCGCGCTCTACGCCCGCAACCTGTTGGACTTCCTCAAGTTGATCATCAACAAAGACGGGGCACTGACGATTGACCTCGAAGACGACATCGTTGCCGCTTGCCTGATGACGCGCAACGGCGAAGTCACCAAAAAATAATTTTGAGGAAGTAAGACCATGGAATTCGCCTCCCCCGGAATCATTAACCTGATCATTTTTGTGCTGGCTATTTATGTCGGCTACCACGTCGTGTGGACCGTCACGCCAGCCCTGCACACCCCCTTGATGGCGGTCACCAACGCGATCTCGGCGATCGTTATCGTGGGCGCCATGCTGGCCGCCGCCATGACCGTCACCCCGCTTGGCAAGACCATGGGCGTGTTGGCCGTAGCGCTGGCCGCCGTCAACGTGTTTGGCGGCTTTTTGGTGACACGCCGAATGCTGGAAATGTTCAAGAAAAAAGAAAAGAAAGCAGCCACACCGGCTGCTGACGCAGGAGCCACCAAATGAGCATGAACCTCGTCACCCTGCTGTATTTGCTGGCATCGGTCTGCTTTATTCAGGCGCTCAAAGGTCTGTCACACCCGACCACCTCGATTCGCGGCAACGCCTTCGGCATGGCCGGCATGGGCATTGCCGTGCTGACCACCGCTGCCCTCATCGTCGAGCTCTCCAACGGCGCGGCGCAAGGCATGGTCTATGTGCTGGTCGCGTTGGTGGTCGGCGGTGCCGCAGGCACGATCATGGCCAAGCGCGTCGAGATGACCAAGATGCCAGAATTGGTCGCCTTCATGCACAGCATGATCGGTCTGGCCGCGGTGTTCATCGCGGTGGCCGCGATGGCTGAACCAGATGCCTTTGCCATCGTCGCCAAAGGCTTGGGGACCGCCAACATTCCGGCGGGTAACAGGCTGGAGTTGTTCCTCGGCGCAGCGATTGGTGCCGTCACCTTCAGCGGCTCGGTGATTGCCTTTGGCAAGCTCAGCGGCAAGTACAAATTTCGTTTATTCCAGGGCGCACCCGTCACTTTTTCGGGTCAGCACAAGCTGAACTTGGTACTCGGTCTGGCGACCTTGGGTCTCGGTCTGGTCTTCACCTTCACCGGCAGCTGGAACGCATTTTTTGCCATGCTCGCTTTGTCTTTCGTGATGGGCGTGCTGATCATCATCCCCATCGGCGGCGCCGACATGCCGGTGGTGGTCTCGATGCTGAACAGCTATTCAGGCTGGGCTGCAGCAGGCATTGGTTTTTCGTTGAACAACGCCATGTTGATCGTCGCCGGTTCGCTGGTGGGTTCGTCCGGTGCCATTCTCTCGTACATCATGTGCAAGGCGATGAACCGCTCGTTCTTCAATGTGATTCTGGGCGGTTTTGGGGGCGACGCCGGCACAGCCGCGGTTGGTTCAACCGAACAACGCAATGTCAAGTCAGGTTCTGCCGATGACGCCGCCTTCATTTTGGGCAATGCCGAATCCGTCATCATCGTGCCCGGCTACGGCTTGGCCGTGGCCCGTGCGCAGCACTCCGTCAAGGAGCTCGCACAAAAACTCACCGACCGCGGCATCAGCGTCAAGTACGCGATTCACCCGGTGGCTGGTCGCATGCCAGGTCACATGAACGTGTTGCTGGCCGAAGCCGAAGTGCCCTACGACCAGGTCCACGAAATGGAAGACATCAATGCAGAATTCGGCCAAGCCGACGTTGCCATTATTTTGGGTGCCAACGACGTGGTGAATCCGGCGGCGCACGTCAAGGGCAGTCCGATTTACGGCATGCCAATTTTGGAGGCCTACAAAGCCAAGACCGTCATTGTCAACAAGCGCTCGATGGCGGCCGGTTACGCGGGCCTCGACAACGAGCTTTTCTACATGGACAAGACCATGATGGTCTTTGGTGATGCCAAGAAGATCATTGAAGACATGGGCAAAGCGATCGAATAAGACAAAGGGCGGCACCAACGCCCTTTGTCACGACAGGCAGAAAGCCCCAGAGAGGGCGTGCACCGGCCACCGGAGCGCTGCATTTTTGATATGAATGGAGGAGAACAAAAATGGCAGCATCCAACACCGGACGCCCTTGGCTGAAGGCTTATCCCAAAGGCGTCCCAGCCGATATCGACGAAACGCAGTACGCCTCACTGGTCACTCTCATGGAAGAGAGCTTTGCCAAGTACGCAGACCGCGTGGCCTACAGTTTCATGGGCAAGGATGTCACCTTCGGCCAGACCGACAAGCTGTCAAAAGCCTTGGCCGCTTACCTGCAAAGTCTGGGTCTGGCCAAGGGCGAACGGATCGCCATCATGATGCCCAACTGCCCGCAGTACCCCGTGGCCGTGGCGGCCATCTTGCGCGCCGGCTACGTGGTGGTCAACGTCAACCCGATGTACACGCCGCGTGAACTGGAGTTCCAGCTCAAGGACTCGGGCGCCAAGGCCATTGTCATCGTCGAGAACTTCGCCAGCAAGCTGGAAGAATGCATCGCCAACACACCGGTCAAGCATGTGGTGCTGTGCGCCATGGGCGACCAGCTCGGGCTCCTCAAAGGCGCCATCGTCAATCTCGTCATTCGGCATATCAAAAAATGGGTACCCGCCTTTAACTTGCCGCGGGCCGTACGCTTCAACGATGCCGTTGCACAAGGCCAGCGTGTCAAGCTGACTCAACCAGAACTGACACCGGATGATGTGGCCGTACTGCAATACACCGGCGGCACCACCGGCGTCTCGAAAGGCGCGGTTCTATTGCACCGCAACGTGATCGCTAACTTGCTGCAGTCAGAAGCCTGGAATGTCCCGGCCATGGCCAGCTTGCCGGCCAGCACACAAGCCGTGTATGTGTGCGCCTTGCCGCTGTATCACATCTTCGCTTTCACTGTGAACATGATGCTGTGCATGCGCATCGGTGCGAAGAACATCCTGATTCCCAATCCACGCGACTTGCCGGCGGTGCTCAAAGAGTTGTCCAAGCATCAAGTCCACATCTTCCCGGCGGTCAACACCTTGTTCAAAGGCTTGGCGAACCACCCCAACTTCAATCAAGTGGACTGGTCACACTTGAAAGTCTCGCTGGGGGGTGGCATGGCCGTGCAGAACACCGTGGCCCAAATGTGGCTGGAGAAAACAGGCTCCCCAATCTGTGAGGGCTATGGCCTGTCGGAAACGTCGCCATCAGCCAGCTGCAACCCGACCAACAGCCGCCATTTCACCGGTACCATCGGGCTGCCGATTCCGGGCACTTGGTTCAAGCTACTGGATGACGAAGGCCACGAAGTGCCGCAAGGTGAGCCCGGTGAGATCGCGATCAAAGGCCCGCAAGTGATGGCCGGCTACTGGCAGCGCCCGGATGAAACAGCCAAGGTCATGACTGCAGACGGTTACTTCAAATCGGGCGATATCGGGATCGTCGACGAGAACGGCTATTTCAGCATCATTGATCGCAAAAAAGACATGATCCTCGTCAGCGGCTTCAACGTCTATCCAAACGAAATTGAAGACGTGGTGAGTGAACTCCATGGTGTGCTCGAATGCGCCTGCGTTGGCATGCCCGACGACAAAACCAGCGAAGCCGTCAAACTGGTGATCGTCAAAAGACATCCCGGTCTGACAGAAGCCCAAGTGCGTGATTACTGCAAGGCCAACCTAGCCGGCTACAAGCTGCCGAAAGTGATTGAGTTCAGGGTCGACTTGCCGAAGACGCCCGTCGGAAAGATTCTTCGCCGCGAGTTGCGCGACAAAAAATGAAGCTGGCCAACTCGCGCCTGCCGCTGACTGCTATTTTGAGTGCGTTACCTGAAGAGCAGCATGGCCTGCTGGAGCAACTCAAGGGCGCTCAAAAGCAAACCGTGGCGGGACGTGACTTTTGGCTCGGCCAACTGCATGGCCAGCCGGTAGCGCTGGGCCTGTCACGCATTGGCAAGGTCTCGGCGACGTTGACCGCCGCCGTTTTGATCGGGCACTTTGCGGCCAGCCGGATTGTCTTCACCGGTGTGGCTGGCGGCTTGGCGCAAGGCGTCAAGGTCGGTGATGTGGTGGTGGCTGAAGACTTCATCCAGCATGACCTTGACGCGTCCCCGCTGTTCCCACGCTATGAAGTGCCCTTGTACGGCCGCTCACGCTTTCCCTGTGATCTCGCCCTGACGGCCCTGCTCACCCTAGCGGCCCACCGTGTACTGACAACGTCGACCCAGACAGCATCCCCTATTTTGGCGGGTGCGCAGGTCCATCGCGGGCTGATCGCCAGCGGGGATCGCTTTGTCTCCAGCGCTACAGAATCCAGCGCCTTACAGTCAGCCTTGCAGGGTGCCGGGCATACGCCTCTGGCGGTAGAAATGGAAGGTGCCGCCGTGGCCCAAGTGTGCGCAGACTATGGCGTGGCGTTTGCGGCCATGCGCACCATCTCGGATCGAGCCGATGACACAGCGCACATCGACTTTCCGACTTTTGTGACGGATGTGGCCAGCCTGTATGCGCAGCGCATCATGGATGAATTGCTTCGATCACTGCCCGTGCCGACCTGACACGTCAACGACGTGTGGCCGTCTATTTCAGCCAGCCGCGGCGGCGGAAATACCACATCGGCACCAAGGCGCTGGCCACCATCAGCGCCAACGCATACGGATAACCCAGCGACCAATCCAGCTCCGGCATGAACTTGAAGTTCATGCCGTATGAGCTGGCGATCAGGGTCGGCGGCAGCAACGCCACGCTGGCCACCGAGAAAATCTTGATGATCTTGTTCTGGTTGATGTTGATGAAACCCACGGTGGCATCCATCAAGAAGTTGATCTTGTCGAATAAAAAGGCCGTGTGCGAATCGAGCGAATCGATGTCGCGCAAAATCTGCCGGGCCTCTTCAAACTGTTCTGAACTGAGCATCTTGCTGCGCATCATGAAGCTCACCGCACGCCGGGTGTCCATCATGTTGCGGCGAATCCGCCCGCTCAAGTCTTCATGCCGTGCAATAGCACCCAGCACCTCGCCGGCCATCACGTCGGTCAGGTCACCAGACAGCACTTTGGTGCTGACTTTTTCCAGATCGACATAAATCCCCTCAAGCGTGTCGGCCGAATATTCCGCATCAGCATCAAACAATTTGAGCAAGACTTCTTTGGCGTCATCAATCAATCCGAGCGAGCGACGGGCACGCATGCGCAACAACCGAAACACGGGCACATCTTCATCATGGATGGAGAACAACACGCCCTTGTTTTTCAAATCGTCGTTGACCAAATTCAAGATAAAAGCGACCCGAACCGTCCGTGGCTCATCGGCGTCAGCAATCAAAAAGTCTGAGCGAATATGTAACTCGCCGTTGTCTTCTTCGTAAAAACGGGCTGACTCTTCAATGTCCTCGTCCATGACGTTGTCAGGGATGGACTGGCCGTAATACTGCTTGATCCAGTATTTTTCTTCAGGCGTTGGGGATTCCAAATCGACCCAGATAGGGTTGAACTTGGACAGCTCTTCCAGCGACTCGATTTCTTCTTGGAAAAGTCGCCCATTGACGAGCGTGAAAATATTGATCATGACGGACTCCCGTTGGGATTCAAGGGCGGACACGCACGGACTTGGTTAGACAAGGCCACACGGGGCGGGGGTTGGTGGATGTGCATCGCTTTCAACCCCAGTGCAGTCTTTACCCTGCGGGATTGAAAGCTAGCGACTAGGACTGCTTTCCAAGGATTACTCCGTCATTGAACATGGCGGGAATTATGGCATTGGAGCCGCCCGTCAAAACCCGCGGAGCCAGGCTATTTCAAATTTGGGATGACTTCTGGCTTGCCAGATGAGCTTTCAAAGATGGGCAAGCGCCTTTCTCCGAAAAAATGAATCTCAAAGTTTTACAAAATGTGCGCGAGTAAGCCGCTGCCAACGCACTGGTGAGGCCGTCTAAATGGTGCGCCAGCATGCGCTGCAATTTGTTGCAGCGCGAGATTGCAATTGCTGGCCTTCAGGTGCATAGTGAAACCGAAACCGAAAGCGAAGTTCCGTATGCCATCAGGTTTCCATGACCGGATGGCGCTTTTAAAACCCCTTCCCAATGGAAAAGGAGTCTTTTATGAACTTGACGATCAGCGGCCACCACCTTGAAGTCACCCCCGCCCTGCGCGGTTACGTGACCACGAAACTCGATCGGATTGCCCGGCATTTTGACCAGGTGGTCGACATCAAAGTCCTTTTGACGGTTGACAACATGAAAGAGAAAGAACTCCGACAGCGCGCTGAGTGCAACGTGCACGTTAAAGGTCGTGACCTTTTTGCCGAAAGCTCTCACTCAGACCTGTATGCTGCGGTCGACGAACTGGCCGATAAGCTGGACCGCCAAGTCGGTCGCTACAAGGACAAAACCCAAGACCACCACCACGTGTCGGCCAAATATCAAGATTGACCTTCCGCGTTTCCGGACCGCCGCCAGATCACTCTGGCGGCTTTTTTATGCACTCTCGATCGTGACGGCTGTACCAAGTGCATAATTCGGCGACTTGAAGATCGTTATGAACCGTCTTTCGCAAATACTCCCCCCTGCCCAAATTCTGGTTGGCGTCGAAGCCACCAGTAAAAAGCGCGCGTTCGAAGAAGCTGGCCTGCTTTTTGAAAACCTGCACGGGCTGAACCGCGCCCTCGTCACGGACAGCCTGTTTGCCCGCGAACGGCTGGGCTCGACCGGCCTCGGCCATGGCGTTGCCATTCCGCACGGTCGCATCAAAGGCTTGAAAGCACCGTTGGCGGCCGTCTTCCAACTGGCAGCGCCAATTGGCTTCGATGCCCCGGATGAGCAAGCAGTCAGGCTGCTGATTTTTCTGTTGGTGCCTGAAGCGGCGACGCAGAAACATCTGGAAATCCTGTCGGAAATTGCTGAACTGCTGAGCGACAGCACGCTGCGGGAAAAACTCAAGCTCAGCCATTCGGGCGCCGACTTGCACCAGCTGATCGCCACCTGGCATTCAACCCACACGGCCCCTTAAATCCACCCGCACACTTGCATGAAGCCCTCCGTCATCAGCGCTGAAGCCTTGTTCGAAGACCACCGCGCCGCACTGAAATGGCAATGGGTGGCCGGGCTTGGCGCTTCGGATCGACGCTTTGATGAAGTGGCCGTGCGGGCCGCACGCTCGGGCGCCGATCTGGTCGGTTACCTGAACTACATCCATCCTTACCGGGTGCAAATTCTGGGTGAACGTGAAGTCGCTTACCTCACCCAAGGTAGCCGGGAAGACTGCGCGCGCCGCATCTCGCGCATCATCACCCTAGAGCCGCCGGTGATGGTCGTGGCAGACGGCCAGACCGCACCAGATACCTTGATTTCCATGTGCGAACGTGGGCAGCTACCGATGTTTGCAACGTCTGAGTCTGCCGCCTTCGTGATTGACGTGCTGCGCGCCTACCTGTCCAAGCACTTTGCCGACCGCACATCCATGCATGGCGTGTTCATGGACATTCTGGGCATGGGTGTGATGATCACTGGCGAATCCGGCTTGGGCAAAAGCGAACTCGGCCTTGAACTTATTTCACGCGGTCATGGCTTGGTGGCAGATGACGCGGTCGATCTTTTTCGCATCAACCAGACCACGATTGAAGGCCGCTGCCCTGAACTTCTGCAGAACTTGCTCGAAGTGCGCGGCATCGGTCTGCTAGACATCAAAGCCATTTTTGGCGAGACGGCTGTCCGCCGCAAACTCAGGCTCAAGCTCATCGTGCATCTGGTGCGGCGTGAAACGCTGGAGCGTGAATATGAGCGCATTCCGTACGAACCCCTGACGCAGGACTTGCTCGGCATTCCGGTTCGCAAAGTCATTATTCAGGTTGAGGCTGGCCGCAATATCGCTGTGTTGGTAGAAGCCGCGGTGCGTAACGCGATTCTGCAACTGCGCGGTGTCAATACCTACCAAGATTTTGTGGAACGGCACCGCAAGGCCATGGAAAGCGGCGACTGAATAAAATAAAAAGTGAAGGCAGAAACCCTGCCAGCGCATCAAGTATTAAGCATGAAGTCGCGACGACACAGTCCGGTGCGGACACGCCGTCTTGGTGCAATTGGCATAGATAGACAAAGAGTGATCGGCAATCGTAAAGCCCTTGGTCTGCGCGACATCGTTTTGCCGCTTTTCAATCTCGGCGTCGTAAAACTCTTCCACCTTGCCGCAGTCCAAACACACCAAATGGTCGTGGTGCTGCCCTTCATTGATTTCATAAACGGCCTTACCCGACTCAAAGTTGCTGCGATTCAGCAAGCCGGCTTGTTCAAACTGCGTCAACACCCGGTAGACCGTGGCCAGGCCAATATCGGAACGTTCTTCGAGCAGCACCCGAAAGACATCTTCAGCAGTCATGTGTCGCTGTTTACCGACCTGAAAAATCTCAAGGATTTTCAACCGCGGCAGTGTCGCCTTGAGGCCGGTACTCTTTAATTCATCAATGTTACTCATGGATTTTCTCAGGGATATCTCAAGGGATGAACAGAGCATCGCGCCCAATGAACAACGGCACTCAGCCGCTACAATGATCCATCATATCGTCACACCTATTGTCATGCTCGTACACCACCGCTCTCCCTTCTTGGCCGGCCTGATCGTCACAGCTTGCACGGTGCTGGCAGGTTGTTCCAGCACCGCGACGTCCAACCTGAGCGCCAGTGCATTCAACCCCGTCCGCTGGATCACGCCTTACCGCGCAGATGTGGTGCAAGGAAATTTTATTTCCAACGAGCAAGTCACGCAATTGCGGGTGGGCATGAGCCGCAGCGACGTGCGCAATGTGTTGGGTACGCCGTTGCTGGCCAGCGTTTTCCACGCGGACCGCTGGGACTATGTCTTCACGCTTCGACGTCAGGGCGTGTCAGCTCAAGCATTCAACTATTCCGTGTTCTTCAAAGGCGACTTACTTGACCGCTTCGAAGGTGATGCGATGCCAAGCGAGACAGATTTCATTGCAAAAATGGACCAGCGGCGCAAACTGGGCAAGGTGCCCCCACTGGTGGCCACCCCAGCCCAGTTGGAAGCGGCAGCAAAGACAATGCCAACCCCGTCAGCCGCCGATGTCACTGCGGTGACACGTACGCAGCCGGCGGTCGCCAGCTACCCGCCACTTGAAAGCCCACGCCAGTGAACGCGAGTCTGACGAGCGCAGCACCGCTGCAGATTGCCGTCGCTGGCGCCACTGGTCGCATGGGTCAGATGCTGGTCGAAGCCGTCAGTGCGGCACCGGACCTTCAACTCTCTGGTGCGTTAGACCGTGCGGACAGCCCGGCCATCGGTCTGGATGCCGCTGCCTTTGCCGGGCAATTGACCGGCACCCGTATCACCGCGGATCTGCGCTTGGGCCTGACCGGTGCCAACGTGTTGATCGACTTCACCCGGCCCGAAGGCACACTCGCGCATTTGCAGATTTGCCGCCAACTCGGCGTCAATGCGGTCATTGGCACCACCGGTTTCAGCGAGGCACAAAAAGCCGAGATCGCAGTCATCGCCCAAGACATCGCGATCGTCATGGCGCCCAACATGAGCGTTGGCGTGAACGTCACCCTGAAGCTGCTGGAAATGGCCGCCAAGGCGCTGTCCACAGGCTATGACATCGAGATCATTGAAGCCCATCACCGTCACAAAGTGGATGCGCCTTCGGGCACCGCTTTGAAGATGGGCGAGGTCATCGCCGACGCCTTAGGACGCGACCTGAAAGACTGCGCCGTCTACGCCCGTGAAGGCGTCACCGGAGAGCGCGATCCGTCGAGCATCGGCTTCGCCACCATCCGCGGCGGTGACATCGTCGGCGACCACACCGTGCTGTTTGCTGGCACCGGCGAGCGCATCGAGATCACCCACAAATCTTCGAGCCGGGCCACTTACGCACAAGGCAGCTTGCGCGCCGCCCGCTTTTTAGCGGGCCAGCGGCAAGGCCTGTTCGACATGTTTGATGTGTTGAATTTGAAATGACGGCGCTAGACACCGTGCTGCAGGGTGACTTCATCAGTCGGCTGGTGGCGGCGCTGCTGCTCTTGATGTCTGTCAGTAGCTGGGTTGTTATCCTGTGGAAATCTTGGCTGCTGCACCGCGCGACGGGCGACGTCAGGCGCAGCATCGCTGCCTTTTGGCAATCGACGTCGCTGGCAGACGCCGATCAGCGGGTCCAAGCCTTTGACCGAGACGCCTTGGTCTGGCCCTTGATCACAGCCACCCGTGCAGAAGACGCTGGCACGCTGGCCTCGGCAGGCGACCGCCGCCAGCAGCTCACCCGCGTTTTGCGCGATGCCCTCCACAGCGTTTTGCACAAGTTGCAGTTCGGCCAAGTGCTGCTGGCCACCGTTGGTGCCACCGCGCCTTTTGTCGGCTTGCTCGGCACGGTCTGGGGCATCTACCACGCGCTGGTCGGTATGAGTGCTGCCGGACAAATCACCATCGACCGTATTTCCGGTCCGGTGGGTGAAGCCCTCATCATGACTGCAGCGGGTCTGGCCGTGGCCATTCCGGCGGTGCTGGCCTATAACGTCCTAGGCCGCAGCGTCAACCGCATCGAAGCCGAACTCGAAGGCTTTGCTCGGGACCTGCGCGAACTGCTGCTGACAGCGCCCGAGCCCCGCACCGGAACAGACTGATGTTCGGCCGACTTGAGCGCAGCCCGAGCGCTGAACCCATAAGCGACATCAACGTCACGCCGCTGGTCGACGTGATGCTGGTGCTGGTGGTCATTTTTATTCTGACTGCACCCCTGCTGGCCTCGTCGATCAAACTGGAACTGCCCAAGACAGGCGCGGCATCTACGACGGATGCAACGCCCAGTGTCTCTCTGGTGGTGGACCGCGCCGGTCAGGCTTATCTGGACAACCGGGCCGTGCCACTCACCGAGCTGAGCGAAAGCTTGGCCCGCACCGCAGCCAAGCAACCCGACACCGAAGTGCAGCTTCGCGCCGACGAGAATGCCCCCTACGGCAAAGTCATCGAGGTGCTGGGCGTGGCGCAAAAAGCCGGGCTGACGCGCATCGGCTTTGTGACCGATGCACCCGCAGCGCCAGCCAACGCAGTCGGCCCCTGACCTCCCCGCTGGCCGCCGGCCAGCGCAAGACCTAAAATCAGCGTTTGGCCACTGCGGCTGGTTCGCCTGCTTTCTTCCTGCTCAGCGCTTTTCGTCCTCCAAGTTTTAACTTTTCAGTTTTATCGCTTCTTCCGATTGACCCAGCTACTCATGCAAGACAAATACCAGCACCTCGATGTCGAGCGCAACGCTCAAGCCCAATGGACGGCCGTCGATGCCTACCGTGTCACCGAAGACACCACCGGCAAAAAACCCAAGGGCAAGTATTACGCCTGCTCCATGCTGCCCTACCCCAGCGGCAAGCTGCACATGGGCCACGTGCGCAACTACACCATCAACGACATGCTCACGCGCTACCTGCGCATGAAGGGCTACAACGTCCTGATGCCGATGGGCTGGGACGCCTTCGGTCTGCCGGCTGAAAACGCCGCGCTGAAAAACAACGTGCCGCCTGCGCAGTGGACCTACGACAACATCGCGTACATGAAACAGCAAATGCAGGCGATGGGCCTGGCTGTCGATTGGAGCCGTGAAATCGCCACCTGCGACCCGACTTATTACAAGTGGAACCAGTGGCTGTTTTTGAAGATGCTCGACAAAGGCATCGCCTACCGCAAGACGCAAGTCGTCAACTGGGACCCGGTCGATCAGACCGTGCTGGCCAATGAGCAAGTGATCGACGGCAAGGGCTGGCGTACCGGTGCGGTGGTTGAAAAACGCGAAATTCCTGGCTACTACCTGAAGATCACCGACTACGCTCAAGAGCTGCTCGACCACGTACAGGTCGGCAACGACAAGGCCACGCTGTCGGGCTGGCCAGAGCGCGTGCGCTTGATGCAAGAGAACTGGATCGGCAAGAGCGAAGGCGTGCGTTTTGCGTTCACGCATGACATACGTGATGCGACGGGTGCGCTGCTGACCGACGGCAAGATGTATGTCTTCACGACGCGTCCGGACACCATCATGGGCGTGACGTTTTGCGCGGTGGCACCGGAGCATCCGCTGGCCTTGCATGCGGCGGCTACGCAGCCAAAGCTGTCGGCGTTTTTGGAAGAGTGCAAGTCGGGTGGCACGACGGAAGCTGAACTCGCCACGCAAGAGAAAAAGGGCATGCCGACGGGGCTTTTTGTGGCGCATCCGTTGACGGGTGAGCAGGTCGAGGTGTGGGTCGGCAACTATGTGCTGATGTCGTATGGCGACGGCGCGGTGATGGGTGTGCCGGCGCATGATGAACGCGACTTTGCATTTGCCTTGAAGTATTCGTTGGAGATCAAGCCTGTGGTGTCATT
>CANCLK010000047.1 GCA_947378785.1 Comamonadaceae bacterium | reverse complement strand
GCTTGGGCTTTGATCTCTTGCACGCAAATACAATCGGGCTTGGCTTTTTCGAGCCAGGCTTCCACGCCTTTGCTGGTGGCGGAGCGGATGCCATTGAGGTTGAGGCTGGTGAGTTTGAACAAGGAATTTCCCATGACGACAAGTAAGGTGGCCAACGACATGCTGGCGCAAGAGTTTGTGCAATTCTCGCTGGATTGCGGCGTGCTCAAATTTGGCGAGTTCAAAACCAAGGCCGGGCGCATGAGCCCTTACTTTTTCAACGCAGGTTTGTTTGACGATGGCGCCAAGCTCGGACGCCTCGCCAGCTTCTACGCCAAGCGCTTGGTGGCTAGCGGCATTGAGTTCGACATGATCTTTGGCCCCGCCTACAAAGGCATTCCGTTGGGGGTCGCCGTTGCCATTGAACTGGCGCGGCTGGGTAAAAACGTGCCCTTTGCCTACAACCGCAAGGAAGTCAAAGACCATGGCGAAGGCGGCAGTTTGGTCGGTGCGCCGTTGCAGGGCCGGGTGTTGATCGTTGACGATGTGATGAGCGCCGGTACCGCCGCGCGAGAATCGATTGCCCTTATCAAAGCCGCTGGCGCCATTCCTCATGCGGTCGCCATTGCGCTTGATCGTCAGGAAATGGCGACTGAAACGCTAGCCAACGGCAGCACCCAAGATGTGCCCTACAGCGCCGTGCAATATGTGCGCTCTCACGAAGGTTTGCAGGTCTGCGCTATTGCGGAACTGTCGGATCTGCTGGCCTTTTTGACGACTCAGCCGGGCAATGAGATGGGCGAGCACTTGGTGCGTGTGCAGGTCTACCGGGAACGCTACGGCGTGAAGTGACGCGCGGATCGTTAGGGCCTAAACCCCGTAATACCGATCCGTCCGGTGGTTGACACTGATCACCAAATTCAACGCCAGCGCGCCGAGCAATGACAGCAATGTTTGGCTATAGGTGGTGACCGACAACGCCAACAACAAGATGCACGCGTCAATCGCCATTTGCACGTTGCCGGCCCGCCAGCCGCGGGACCTTTGCAAGTAGACCGCCATGATGCTCACGCCACCCAAGCTGGCACCGTGGCGAATCAGGATGAGGATGCCGGTTCCCGCCAGCAAGCCCGCCATGACGGCCGCAAAAACAGGGTTCAAGTGCTCGAACCCGATCCAGCGCGGCAGTAGCTCGACATAGACCGCCAGCAAGCCAACGGCGGCAAAGGTCTTGACTGTGAAAACCCGTCCCAGCTGGTGCCAGCCAAAGACATAAAACGGCAGATTGATGATGAATAAGGCGACACCGAGCGGATAGCCCCAGACGTAATGGATGAGGAAAGCCACACCGGTGGTGCCGCCGGTGAACAGGCTGGCTTCACGAAACAGGCAGACCGCCAACGCGACCAACAGGCAGCCGGTCAGCAGACCTTGCGCGTCTTCAAAGACGCTGTGCTTGGCAGATGCGTGGGCGATGGTTCAGCCCAGTTTTTTCTTCAGCAATTCATTCACCTGCGCCGGATTGGCTTTGCCCTTGGTCGCCTTCATGGCTTGACCGACCAGCGCGTTGAAGGCCTTGGTGTTGCCGGCGCGTATCTCTTCCACGTTTTTGGCATTGGCTGCCAGCACGTCGTCGATGATTTTCTCCAACTCACCACTGTCGTTCATCTGCTTCAGGCCTTTGGCGTCGATGATGGCGTCGACGTCTTGGCCTTCGCCCGTCCACAGCGCATCGAACACTTGGCGTGCGGTGTTGTTCGACAGTGTGCTGTCGGCGATGCGGGCGATCAACAGACCCAGTTGGGCGGCACTCACAGCGGAGGCCTCAAAGGATTTGTCTTCGGCGTTGAGCCGGCGCGAGAGTTCGCCCATGACCCAGTTGCTGGCCAATTTGGGCTGACCACAAGCCGCGACCGTCGCTTCAAAGTAAGCGGCAACGGCTTTGCTTTGCGTCAGCTGGCCGGCATCGTAGTCAGACAAGCCATGGCTTTGCACAAAGCGTTCGGCCATCACGCGGGGCAGCTCGCTCATCTCCTTGCGCGTGCGTTCGACCCACTCGCGATCGATCATCAGGGGCGGTAAATCGGGGTCGGGGAAGTAGCGGTAATCGGCGGCGTCTTCTTTGCTGCGCATGCTGCGCGTCTCGCCCGTGTCCGGGTCAAACAGCACGGTGGCTTGTTGAATCGTGTGACCGTCTTCGATCTGTTCGATCTGCCAGCGCACTTCGTAGTCCATCGCTTGCTGCATGAACTTGAAGCTGTTCAGGTTTTTGATTTCGCGGCGCGTGCCGAGTTCTGCGCCGGGTTTGCGCACCGACACATTGGCGTCGCAGCGGAAGCTGCCTTCCTGCATGTTGCCGTCGCAAATACCGATCCAAGTGACGATCTTGTGCAGCTCTTTGGCATAGGCCACGGCCTCGGCGGTTGAGCGCATGTCGGGTTCGGTGACGATCTCCAGCAGCGGTGTGCCGGCGCGGTTCAGGTCAATGCCGGTCATGTC
Organism: Comamonadaceae bacterium; assembly: GCA_947378785.1. GTDB lineage: Bacteria > Pseudomonadota > Gammaproteobacteria > Burkholderiales > Burkholderiaceae_C > Polaromonas. The sequence continues at coordinate 22,489 of CANCLK010000047.1, read as the reverse complement.
GATGAAGTCTTCATGCAGCGACTTACCAGCGTCTTCTTCGAGGTGGGCGCGCACCAAGCGCACGCTTTTCTTTTCGCCATCGAGGAAGAATTCGACACTGCCGCCTTGCACCACAGGGATCTCGAATTGGCTGATCTGGTAGCCCTTGGGCAGGTCTGGATAAAAATAATTTTTGCGAGCAAACACGCTGCTCTCGGCAATGTGTGCGTTGACCGCTAAGCCGAACTCGATGGCGCGTTGTACCGCGCCCTTGTTCATCACCGGCAAGGCACCGGGCAGCGCGAAGTCAACCGCTGATGCCTGCGTGTTGGGCTCGGCACCAAACGCCGTGGGCGCACGGCTGAAAATTTTCGAATGCGTGGTCAGCTGTGTGTGGGTTTCAAAGCCGATGACGACTTCGTAGCCTTGCACTAAAAGAGACTTTTCTATGTTCATTGCGATGTTCCTGCGGAGCCTTTCGACAGGCCGCCCTTAGAAAGGCCAACCCCCTCGGGGGGCAGCGAATACACGGAGTGATGAGCGTGGGGGCTCACGGTTTGCGCTGATGCCAATCGGTGTTCATTTGGAATTTGTGTGCGGTGCTCAGCAACTGCGCTTCCTTGAAATAGTTGCCAATCAGCTGCAAGCCAACGGGCATGCCGTGTGCACCAAAACCGGCCGGCACGCTCATGCCGGGCAAGCCCGCCAAGCTGCTGGAGAGGGTGTAAATATCGGCCAGATAACTGGCGACAGGGTCATCAGATCGCTCGCCAATTTTCCAGGCGACGGTGGGAGAGACCGGGCCAGCAATGATGTCGCATTGACTGAAAACTTTTTGAAAGTCTTCGGCGATCAGGCGGCGGATTTTTTGGGCCTTGAGGTAGTAGGCGTCGTAGTAGCCGTGCGACAGCACATAGGTGCCGATCATGATGCGGCGTGTGACTTCGTCGCCAAAGCCTTCGGTGCGTGACTTTTTGTACATGTCCTCGAGGTCGGTGTACTCGGCCGCGCGGTGGCCGTAGCGCACGCCGTCGTAGCGGCTCAGGTTGCTGCTGGCTTCGGCGGGCGCGATCACGTAGTAAACCGGGATCGACAGCTCGGTCAGCGGCAGACTGACATCAACCAAAGTGGCACCGAGTTTTTCGAGCTCGGTCAAGGCGCCACGCACAGCGGCCAGCACATCGGCTGAGCAACCAGCGCCAAAAAATTGCGTGGGCAAACCAATGCGCAAACCTTGCAACGGTTTGGTGCCTGCAGCTTGGGTGTTGGCCGCGATTAACTCGGCGGCGTAGTCGGCGGCGGGCATGTCCAGAGACGTTGAGTCGCGGTCTAGGTCCGGTCCGGCCATGGCCGACAGCAACAGCGCGCAATCAAGGGCGCTGCGCGCCATCGGACCGGCTTGGTCAAGGCTGGAGGCAAAGGCCACCATGCCGTAACGCGAGCAGCGACCATAGGTCGGTTTGATGCCGGTGATGCCCGACAAGGAGGCTGGCTGGCGGATTGAGCCGCCAGTGTCGGTGCCTGTGGCTGCGGGCACGATGCGTGCAGCTACAGCGGCGGCTGAACCGCCGGACGAACCACCCGGCACGCGGCTGGTGTCCCAAGGGTTTTGCACTGGCTTGTAGGCGCTGTTGTCGTTGCCGGAACCCATGGCGAATTCGTCGCAATTGAGCTTGCCCAAGGACACCATGCCGGCGCCGCCAGCGCCCAGACGGTTGACCACGGTGGCGTCAAACGGGCTGCGGTAATGGGCCAGCATTTTGGAGCCGGCGGTGGTCGGAAAATCACGGGTGACGAAAACGTCTTTGTGGGCCAGTGGCACGCCCAGCAACGGGGTGCGCTCGCCAGCGGCGAGACGGGCGTCAGCGGCGCCGGCTTGCGCCAGCGACTGTTCTTCGTCCGTCGCCAAAAACGCGCCCAAGGCGTCTTGCGAGTGAATCCGCGCCAAAAAATGCTGCGCTACTTCAACGCTGGAAACTTCTTTGGCAGCGAGTTTGGCAGCGAGTTGTGCCACGCTGAGGTCATGCAGGGCGCTCATTCGATGACCTTTGGCACGAGAAATAAACCGTTTTCGATGGCAGGTGCGCTGACTTGGCTGGCGTCACGCTGGTTCGGCTCGGTGGCGATGTCATCTCGCAGCCGCAGGGCCACTTGCCCGAGTACGGCCGCAGGGTGCGCCAGCGGTTCAACGCCGTCAGTATTGACGGCCTCCATCTGCTCGACGAGGCGGAAAAACCCATTGAGTTGGCCGAGCGTGTGCTCGGTTTCGTCAGGGCGCAGTGCCAAGCGCGCCAAGTGGGCGACGCGGGCGATGTCTTGGGAGGTCAGTGCCATAGCTTGAAAATCGGGCTGAAACGGGGTGTAAAGAAGTCGAGGTAGAGGCCAGTCTGGCCCTTACGGAGCGGGCGATGCGTTATTATCCCGCCTTTGGTGTGGGCTGGGATTTGGTGCGCAATATGGACGTTGCAAGCCCCGGTCATCGTGCATAAAGTGCACAAAAACGATCTGGTGACGCAGTTTGCCATGACGTCCAACTGGACCCCTGACCATGTTTGACTCGTTCCGCCGGTACTTTTCTTCCGATCTGGCGATTGACCTTGGCACTGCCAACACGTTGATTTTTGTCCGCGACCGCGGGATTGTGCTGGACGAGCCTTCGGTTGTCGCCATTCGCCACGAGGGCGGGCCGCAGGGCAAAAAAAGCATTCAGGCCGTTGGCCATGAAGCCAAGGCCATGCTGGGCAAAGTGCCCGGCAACATTGAAGCCATCCGGCCGATGAAGGACGGCGTGATTGCCGACTTCACCGTGACTGAGCAAATGCTCAAGCAGTTCATCAAGATGGTGCACCCGCGCAGCATTTTTCGGCCTAGTCCGCGCATCATCATTTGCGTGCCTTGTGGGTCGACCCAGGTCGAGCGCCGTGCGATTCGTGAAAGCGCTTTGGGCGCTGGCGCCAGCGATGTCTACCTGATCGAAGAACCAATGGCGGCTGCTATTGGCGCCGGTTTGCCGGTGAGCGAAGCCAGCGGCTCGATGGTGGTGGACATCGGCGGCGGTACCACCGAAGTCGGCGTTATCTCCCTGGGCGGCATGGTTTACAAAGGCAGCGTGCGCGTGGGTGGTGACAAGTTTGACGAGGCACTCGTCAATTACATTCGCCGTAACTACGGCATGCTGATTGGCGAGCCAACGGCTGAAGCCATCAAGAAAAATATCGGCTCGGCCTTTCCGGGCTCTGAAGTGCGTGAGATGGAAGTCAAAGGCCGCAACCTGTCGGAAGGCGTGCCGCGCAGCTTCACCATTTCGAGCAATGAAATTTTGGAAGCCCTGACCGACCCGCTCAACAACATCGTCTCGGCTGTGAAAACCGCGCTGGAGCACACGCCCCCAGAGTTGGGTGCTGACATCTCCGACCGCGGCATGATGCTGACCGGTGGCGGCGCTTTGCTGCGCGACTTGGACCGTCTGCTGGCTGAAGAAACCGGTTTGCCGGTGCTGGTGGCTGAAGATCCGCTGACCTGCGTGGTGCGTGGTTGCGGCATGGCGCTCGAACGCATGGACCGTCTGGGTTCTATTTTCACGACGGAGTAATCACCATCTGGCACCTTCCCGGTGCCATCTGCGTGCCCATACATGTCTTTAGGAACGCTTGACCGGACACCGCCCCCGATATTCAAGCAGGGGCCGTCTGCACTTTCAAAATTGATTCTGTTCAGCGCCTTGGCGCTGTTTCTGATGGTGGCGGATTCGCGCTTTCAGCTCACACAACCCCTGCGCGCAGTGTTGGCTACCGCGTTGTACCCGGTACAGTGGCTGGCTTTGCAGCCGATGCGGATCTGGCGTGAGGCGGGGGATTACTTCATCACCGCCGAGCAAGCCCGAAAACAGTTGGAAGCGGCTTCGAACCTGCTGGCGACACAGACGATTCGATCCAGCCAAGTAGAGCAACTGACGATTGAAAACAGCCGTCTGCGCAAACTGCTGGATTTGCGTGAGCAACTCAAGATCGACAGTTTGGCGGCTGATGTTTTGTATGACGCGGCGGACCCTTACACACGCAAGGTCATCATTGGCAAGGGCATGTCACAAGGAATTGTGCTGGGCTCACCGGTCATCGACGAATTTGGTGTGCTGGGTCAGGTCACGCTGGTGCATCCACTGGTCAGCGAAGTGACGCTGATCATTGACCGCGATCTGGCCATTCCTGTGCTGAATGTGCGCACCGGTGTGCGCAGTTTGGCCTTTGGCGATGCGGCCGGTGGTGGCGGACTTGAGCTTCGCTTTATGGGCAGCAACTCCGATGTCCAGCAAGGGGATTTGCTGACCACCAGCGGGGTCGATGGCGTCTATCCGCCTGGCCTGCCAGTGGCCACTATTGACCGTATCGAGCGGCGTGCCGAGTCGGCGTTTGCGCGTATCCATTGCCTACCGCTGGCGCTCGTTTCAGGTGCCCGACATGTGATGGTGTTGCAGCCGCAGTCAGCTCAAATTCCGCCGCGTCCTGCGGAAGCAGCAGTCGTTGTACCTCCGAAAAAAGGTGGGCGGCCATGATCATGCGCAATGGGCAGCAATTGTTGTTGCCAGCCAGCCCTGTCTTCATCTGGTGCAGTTTGCTGGTGGCTTTGCTGCTCGACATGCTGCCGTTGGGGCGCACACCTTGGATGCCTGATTTTCTCGCGTTGGTGCTGGTGTTTTGGAACGTTCATCAACCATTGCGCATCGGTATCGGCTTCGCTTTCATGTTTGGTCTTGGCGTGGATGTGCACCAGTCGTCGCTGTTGGGCCAGCATGCGTTGTCGTACACCACACTGAGTTTTTTTGCGACCATGATTCATCGTCGACTGCTCTGGTTTTCTGTGCCATCACAAGCGGTGCAGGTGCTACCACTTTTTTTGGCTGCGCATTTGGTCGAGCTGGTGATTCGGCTCATCAATGGCAATATGTTTCCCGGCTGGACATTTTTATTGGCGCCCATGCTGGAAGCCTTGCTGTGGCCAGTGGTGAGTGTGATCTTGCTAGTGCCGCAACGTCGTGCGCCAGACCCCGATGAGAATCGGCCCCTGTAAGAATATGGCCCCCACGCTTTTCACTGCGGCACTTTTTACAGAATCTGAAGTCACATTGCTATGACTGAGATTAGAAATGTTCAAGTGGATTTGTATCGGTTTCGCGACCGGGTGATGGTTGCGAGCGTGGTGATACTTTGCGCATTTTTCTTGCTGAGTCTGCGTCTGGTGTATCTGCAAGTGGTGCGGTATGACGATTTGAGCGAACAGGCGGAAAGCAACCGCACGGCGATTGTTCCGATTGTCCCGAACAGGGGACTGATCTTGGACCGCAATGGCGTGGTGCTGGCGACCAATTACTCTGCGTACACACTTGAAATCATGCCGTCTAAAGTCGCCGACTTGGATGCCACGATCGATGCATTAGCCCAGATCATTGATATCCAGTTGCGAGACAGGCGACGCTTTAAGAAATTACGGGAAGACTCCAAGAACTTCGAGTCATTGCCCATTCGAACGCGGCTGACTGACGCAGAGGTCGCGCGTTTTGCAGCACAGCGGTTTCGCTTTCCGGGTGTCGACATCAAGGCCCGGCTTTTTCGCAGCTACCCTTACGGCGAACTGGGAAGCCATGTGGTGGGCTACATCGGTCGCATCAACCAGCGCGAAAAAGAGATCATCGAAGACAGCGAGGACGAGGGCAATTACCGAGGCACGGATTACATCGGCAAACTCGGCGTCGAGCAGAGCTACGAAAAGCAGCTGCATGGCATCACCGGCGTCGAACAGGTGGAAACCTCGGCGGGTGGACGGGCCGTGCGCAAGTTGGCCAGCAGTCCAGCGACACCCGGCAACACGGTCATGCTGACGATCGATATCAAGTTGCAAAAGCTCATCGAAGATATGTTCGGCGAGCGGCGAGGTGCCATGGTCGCGCTGGACCCGCGTTCGGGAGAAGTTCTCGCCTTCGTGAGCAAGCCAACGTTTGACCCGAATCTGTTCGTTGACGGCATTGACAGTGAAAGCTGGCAAGCCCTGAACCAATCGCTTGACAAGCCGCTGTTGAATCGCGCGCTCAGGGGAACCTACCCACCGGGCTCAACCTACAAGCCTTTCATGGCGATGGCCGCGCTCGAAGCGGGGAAACGGTCGCCAACGGCGATCATCAACGACACGGGCTCCTGGACTTTTGGCGGGCACCAGTTTCGCAGCCATGGCTCAGCTTTAGGGCCAGTGGACATGCACCAGAGCATCGTCAAGTCGAGCAATGTGTATTACTACTCGCTGGCCAATGACCTGGGGGTGGATGCGATTCATGACTTCATGAAACCACTGGGGTTTGGGCAGATCACCGGCATCGACATCAATGGTGAGGTGCGTGGCGTGCTGCCCAACCAAGAATGGAAGCGCAAGACTTACAAACGTGCGGATCAGCAGAAATGGTACGCCGGCGAAACCATTTCGCTGGGTATCGGCCAAGGCTATAACGCCTTCACCATGCTGCAATTGGCGCAAGCCACCGGCACGGTGGCCAACAACGGCATCCGGCATAAACCGCGATTGATTCTGGGCACGCAAGACAGCGTGACCCGTGCGCTGTTACCGGCACCGGTAGAGCCGCCTGAAAACCTCGGGTTCAAACCGGAAAATGTCGATGTTGTGCGGCGTGCAATGGTCGGAGTGACACAAGAGGGTACATCAGCGCGCGTGTTCGCTGGTGCGGGCTACCTGAGTGGTGGCAAGACCGGAACGGCACAGGCCGTGTCGGTGGGTCAAAAAGACAAATACGATGCCCGTAAGCTCGAAGAACACCAGCGTGATCACGCCCTGTACATTGCCTTTGCGCCGGCAGACAACCCAGAGATTGCCTTGGCTCTGGTGGTAGAGAACGCTGGCTTTGGTGCCGCGCATGCTGCACCCATCGCTCGTCGGGTCTTTGACTATGTGCTGCTGGGCCGCTACCCCAACGAGGAAGATTTACTGGCAGTCCAAAAAGGCTTGGCCGGTAGCCCCACCGGAAAGCCGCGTGATGCGGCGAGCGTGAATGTGATCGGTGTGACCGACCCCGCCGCCGGCGCAGGCAAGGCACCGGCGAGTCTCTTCACCGCATCGGGTACGGCAAGCGTTCTGCCGGGCGCTCCATCGACCGGGCCAGTCTTGTCTGCGGCCGCGTTGAAGTTGTTTGCCACCACGGGTGCACCCGTGCCTGCAAAGCCCGCAGCGGCAACCCAGCCGGCTCGTTGATTTGGCGCTGGGATCTAGCCGATGAAGGCGTCGTAACCGGTCTTCAAGATCAAGGCGCTCACCACGAAGATGAAGACCATGCGCACAAAGGTGGCCCCGTGCTTGAGCGCCATGTGCGTGCCAAGCAGACTGCCAACCACATTGGCGACGGCCATCGTCAGCGCAAAGTGCCACCAGACATGGCCTTTGTAGGCGAACAGCAGCAAGGCGGCCAAGTTGGTGGCGACGTTGAGTAGCTTGGCTGATGCCGAGGCATTCAGAAAGTCATAGCCCAGCCACCGGACAAATAAGAAGACAAAAAAGCTGCCGGTTCCGGGGCCAAAAAATCCATCGTAAAAGCCCAGCAGCAAGCCGATGCAGCAGGCCACCAGTGTTTCTGTCCGGCCGCTGAAGCGTGGGGTATGGTGGCGCCCCATTTCTTTTTTGACCAAGGTGTAAATCAGCACGCCCAGCAGCACCACGGGGAGGACTTTGCGCAAAAACTGGGGCGATATTTCGGTGACCAACCAAGCGCCGGCGAGCGACCCGCCAAAGCCGGCGAGCGCAGCCGGCAGCAGTGCCGACCAGCGCATGTCGACGCGCTTGGCATACTGCGCGGTTGCGACGGCTGTGCCCCAAATGGACGCGCCCTTGTTGATGCCAAACAGGGTGGCGGGATGCGTGGTCGGGAAAGCGGCAAACAAAGCCGGCACCAAGATCAGGCCGCCGCCGCCAACGATCGAGTCGACGAATCCTGCCAGCAAGGAGGCGCAGGTGACAAAGATGAGTTCCATGCGTGCATTGTCTCATCGGCATCGCCGTTGAAAGTCGTTTTGCTATGGTATTAGTAGCGATTAGCGTGCGCATGAAAAACGGCGCAAGGCCTGGGGGCGGGCATAAAAAAGCGCCGGGGTCACCGACGCTTTTTTCGATTCAGTCTGGTAGGACGTTCTCGCTTAACTGATTGTTATTGGACTTATTTTTGTCTCCTCGCCTCCCCGCGTTGCGAGCAGCTAGGCTCGTCGGCAAGTCAACCACTATAGGTTGCCGCACCGCATCAGTGCATCAGGGCTTTCCCGGGGAAGACGCTCTTTTTGACGAATTTAACGAACGGTCACTCGCCCTTGGCAATCCATGCGGCTGCTTTCTCGGCAATCATCAAGGTCGGTGAATTGGTGTTGCCGCTGGTGATCATGGGCATCACGCCAGCGTCCACGACGCGCAGGCCGGCGATGCCCTTGACGCGCAAATGCGAATCCACCACCGCCATTGGATCGTCAGCCGCTCCCATTTTGGTGGTGCCGACCGGGTGAAAAATGGTGGTCGCAATGTCTCCGGCCAGGCGGGCCAGTTCCTCGTCGGTCTGGTATTGGGCGCCGGGCCGAAACTCTTCAGGCTGGTAAGTCGCCAGCGCGCTTTGGCTGACGATGCGGCGCGTCATCCGCAAAGATTCAACGGCCACTTGCTTGTCTTCGGGTGTGCTCAAGTAGTTCGGCGCAATGGCTGGCGCATCTTCAAAGCGGCCGCTTTTGAGGCTAACGGTGCCACGGCTGGTCGGGTTCAGGTTGCAGACACTGGCCGTGAAGGCGTTGAAGTCGTGCAGGGGCTCGCCAAAGGCGTCGAGCGACAGCGGTTGCACATGGTACTGAATATTCGGGTACGGCCGGTCTGGGCTGGAGCGGGTGAACGCACCCAGCTGAGACGGTGCCATGCTCATGGGACCGGTTCGTCGCCATGCGTATTCCAGCCCGATCATGGCCTTGCCCCAGATCGAGTTGGCCATGGTGTTCAGCGTCACGTTGCGCCTGCCGTTGGCTTGAATTTTGTACACCGAACGGATTTGCAAGTGGTCTTGCAGATTGGCACCGACGCCAGGCAGGTCTTGCTTCACCTCGACGCCATGTTGCCGCAGCAGCGCGGCCGGGCCAATGCCCGACAGTTGCAGAATGTGTGGCGAGCCAACGCTGCCGGCGCAAAGAAGCACTTCGCCCCGCAAGCCACCTGAGTCGCGTGTGGCAAAGGCCTTGACGCGTTCTTCGCCTGTCCAGACCTCGACGCCAGTGCAGCGCTGGCTGCCGTCGGGCTGCTTTTCAATCAGCAGTTGCGTCACTTGGGCGCTGGTCCACATCTCGAAATTAGGCCGGCCGAAACAGGTGGGGCGCAAAAAGGCCTTGGCCGTGTTCCAACGCAGGCCGTCCTTTTGGTTCACTTCGAAGTAACCCACGCCCTCGTTGTCACCGCCATTGAAGTCATCGGTGGCGGGAATGCCGGTTTGTTGTGCGGCCTGTGAAAAGGCGTCGAGGATGTCCCAGCGCAAGCGCTGTTTTTCGACGCGCCATTCGCCGCCCATTTTTTTGGCCAAGCCTTCGCTGCCCGCATGTTGGCTTTTGTGGCCGTGTAAACGTTTGAAGTTTTCGGTAGCAGGGCCAGACGTTGCGTCGAGCTTGTAATGGTTTTCGTGCTGCCTGAAGCCGGCCAGAGCGCTGTCCCAGCCCCAAGCATCGTCGCCCGTGAGTTCTGCCCAGCGGTCGTAGTCGCGCGCTTGGCCGCGCATGTAAATCATGCCGTTGATGCTGGACGATCCGCCCAGCGTTTTACCGCGCGGATAGCGCAGTGAGCGGCCATTGAGTCCGGGTTCCGCTTCAGTCTGGTACAGCCAGTCGGTGCGTGGATTGCCGATGCAGTGCAGGTAACCGACGGGAATGTGAATCCAGTGGTAATCATCTTTGCGACCGGCTTCAATCATGAGCACCCGTTTGGTGGCGTTGGCGCTCAGGCGGTTCGCCAGTAGGCAACCGGCGGTGCCACCACCAATGATGATGTAGTCGAAGATGTTTTCACTCATGTATGTCAAACCAAAGGTTGGGCGCGCAGGGAGAGCCAAAGGGTATCAAGAGCGCAAGCGCCTACAGCAGAGCTGTGCGACGGCTATTGTGACAAAAAGCCGCGATGGGCTGGCGCCAACAAACCCTGCCCCGGTGCACGCTAGGTGAGGGCCATGTGTAGGAGAGCGCCTGCATGTATTGATGCTGAATGCTGTGGCGCACTGCAGATGGCAAGGCTTAAGCTCTTCAGACGGCTCCGCCTGCACTGCAGGGATCGGGGTGTTTGAAGCCATCCCATGCCTGCCACCAAGCCCCCACTTTTCAAGTCAATTCAGGACAACACCGTTGGCCCTGCGATGCCCCCTCGCATTGAACGCTGCGAAACGCCTGCGGGCGTCACGCAGCAGTTGCGAGGCAAGTGGACGGCAGCAGGCTTGGCCGTGCCGTCTGTGTGGGCAGCGCTGGTGCATCACCTGCATGAGCTGAATAGCGGCCGTGAAGCCAGCCAAGGTCTTTGGGACTTGCGCCAGATGGACGGGCTTGACCATGTGGGCGCGCAAGTGCTGTGGACCCACTGGGGGCGACAGTGGCCCGCCGATGTGCAGGCCGACGATAGCCAACGCCGCATTCTGGACACCGTTGCCCGCTTTGCCGTGTCGCAGACTGCGCGGCTTGGGCCCACCTGGCATGCGCGCTTTGAAAATTTTGGAGCGGTGCTGCTGCGCGGTGCGGATCACGCACTTGGGTTGACGCGACTGACGGGGCAGTTGCTGTTGGACTTGTTGCGGCTGATGAGGCGTCCGCAAGACGGTCCGTGGCGAGATGTGTCAGGCCATCTCTTCCGCATTGGTGCGACCGCTTTGCCGATCACGGCGCTGGTGGGGTTTTTGATTGGCGTGGTCTTGGCCTACCTGATTTCGCGGCAGCTTCTACAGTTTGGCGCGGATGCGTTTGTCGTCAACATCCTTGGCGTTTCGCTGATTCGGGAACTCGGCCCGCTGCTTGCGGCCATCCTGATCGCCGGTCGGTCGGGTTCCTCGATCACGGCGCAAATTGGTGTCATGCGGGTGACGGAAGAACTCAATGCCATGCGAGTTTTGGGTATTGCCTCTGGTTTTCGGTTGGTGCTGCCTCGCGCCTTGGCGTTGGCTTTGGTCATGCCGCTCATCAGCATCTGGACCACTGCGTGGTCGCTGCTAGGCGGCATGCTGACCGCTGATCTGTCGATGAACGTGAGTCTGGCATTTTTCGCCAATGCCTTGCCCGGCGCGGTGGAAGTCAGCAACTTGGTGCTGGCCACGGCCAAGTCGGCGGTGTTTGGGCTGCTGATCGCGCTGATCGCTTGCCATTACGGCCTGCGTGTGAAACCCAATACCGAGAGTTTGGGCCAAGGCACCACGGCCTCGGTCGTGACCTCGATCACGGTCGTGATCTTGGTTGACGCGCTGTTCGCCGTGCTCTTTAGAAATGTAGGCATATGAAGATCCGGGTGCGTGATGCGTGAACAGATGGTTGACATCCGTCAGCTGTGGACGACCTTTCCATCGCCAGAGGGTGAGCGCGTCATTCATGAAAACCTTGACTTGACAATTGAAACTGGCGAAATCCTGTCGCTAGTGGGTGGATCCGGCACTGGCAAGACGGTTTTGCTGCGGCAAATTTTGGGTCTGGAGCAAGCAGCGCGCGGCGAGATTCGGGTGCTTGGGCGTCCGGTGGCGGCACTCGCGCAACAGGGCGCGGCAGCGCACATCGGCATGTTGTTTCAGCAAGGCGCGCTTTTTTCTGCCTTCACGGTGCTCGAAAACATTGCCTTTCCACTGCGTGAGTTGAAGGTGTTCCCGTCCTCGTTCATTCAGGAGGCCGCCATGATCAAGCTGCGCATGGTCGGTCTTGATGCTGATGCAGCAGACAAGATGCCGAGCCAGTTGTCGGGCGGTATGGTCAAGCGTGTGGCCTTGGCGCGGGCGCTCATCATGGACCCGCCGCTGCTACTGCTTGACGAGCCGACCGCTGGTTTAGATCCGGAGAGCGCTGATGGCCTGTGCCAGTTGCTGCGCGGGATGCACAGGGACATGGGCTTGACGGTGGTCATGGTGACGCACGATCTCGACACGATTTTTGAGCTGAGTACGCGCATCGCTGTGCTGGCCGACCGCAAGGTCATCGTCAACGGTTCGGCCCAAGAGGTGCTGGCTTTTGAACATCCCTTCATCCACGAATTTTTTCTGGGCGAACGCGGCCGTCGTGCGGTCGTCGCACTGCGGCATCGTCCGCCTGATTTATTGACTTCGTCGACAGACCCGAAAGGCACCTCATGGAAAACAAAACCCACGCGCTAGCCGCTGGTACGTTTGTGCTGGCTTTGGTGACCATGTTGGTTGCGATGGCCGTTTGGCTCACGCGTGACAACGGCGAGCGCCATTTTTACGATATTTCTACCGCGCAAGCCATTTCTGGTTTGCAGGCGCAAGCGGGCGTGCGTTTTAGGGGTGTGCCTGTTGGCAAGGTCGAATCTATCGGTTTTGACCCTGACGCCCAGGGGCAGGTGCTGGTGCGACTGTCGGTCGATGTCAACACGCCCATCACGCGCAGTACGTTTGCCACCATCACCGCGCAGGGCGTGACGGGTCTGGGTTTTATACAGCTTGACGATGATGCGCCGCAGGCAGAGCGGTTGGTCGCCAACGACGCTAACCCACCGCGCATTCCGCTGCGTCCAGGGGTGGTCGATCAATTGCTGCAACAGTCCGCCACCATCTTGGGCCAGATCCAACAGGTCAGTGCCGGGCTGACCCACTTGATCAGCCCCGACAACCAAGCCTCGGTGCAGACAGCTATTGCGCAAATCGGTTCAGCCGCTGGCAGCGTCAGCCAGCTGTCAGCAGCGCTGCGGCCGACGTTGGCCACTTTGCCCGCGTTGTCGCGCCAAAGCAGCCAGACCTTGCAGTCCTTGCAAACAGCGGCTGGCGACATCAGTGCTGCTGCTAAGCAGATGGGCGAAGCCAGCACGACCGTGGTCCGCACCATCGACACTTTTGGCGCGGCGACCTTGCCTAAACTCGGCGAGGTGGCCGAAGAAACCACGCTGACCATGCGGCAATTAAGGCGCACCGTCAGCGTGGTGGATGAAAATCCACAAGCCTTGATTTTCGGCAGCGGTGAGCCCGCACCCGGACCGGGTGAACCTGGCTTTGATGCGATGACTGCCAAAGGAGTGCAGCCATGAGCCCGCACAGTTTGATCACGTCGCGACGCCAATTTTCGGTGCTGCTGACAGCTCCTTTGTGGATGCTTGGCTTGAGCGCCTGCGGCAGTTTGCCCGCCCGACCTGTGCGTGCTGCAGTCTATGACTTTGGTCCCGGTGCGTTGGATGCTGCCGCTCTGACGCAGCCGGTGGGGCTGCCACTGCTGGCGCTGGCCGATGTGGAAACCAGCAATGGTGCGCTTGATAAATTGGCCGTCTTGTACCGACTCGGGTATGCCGATGCGCAGCAACTCCGACCTTACGCGCTGGCCCACTGGAGCATGCCGGCGGCGGGCTTGGTGCAGCAGCGGCTGCGCCAGATATTGGCACAGCAGCATACCGTGGTGTCCGCTGGTGACGGTGTTGCCTTGACGCTTGTGCACGGCAAGCTGCCGCTGGTATTACAAGTCGAATTAGAAGAGTTCAGCCACTTTTTTGAGTCACCCACGGTCAGTTTCGCCTTGCTGCGACTGCGCGCGACATTGGTTGAGAACACTGCTGTCGGAGTCAGTGTGCTGGCGCAACGGCAGGTACTGCGACGCCAACCTGCGAGCACACCGGATGCACCCGGCGGAGTTCGCGCTTTGGGTGAGGCGACGGACGCCGCCGCGCGTGAGTTGGCTGTTTGGCTGGCCGGGATCAAAGCCGCGCGCTGAAAGCCGCCAACAAGATCGTCCAGCGACGCAAGCGACAGTCTCCATAAGGGCCAAGGCCAGCGATCGGGCAACAATGTGTGATTCGGGTTACAAACCCGGGTAGCGAATCAATGTACATCACAGCCTGCAAGGGAGACTTCTTTTGATCACCACGATTGACTATTACTTCACGCCACAAAGCCCGTGGACTTACCTCGGTCACCAGCGCTTCACCGAGATGGCCCAAAAAGTTGGTGCAACGGTGCGCTTGCTGCCCACCGACTTCGGCAAAGTGTTTGCTGTCTCGGGCGGCCTGCCGCTAGGCCAGCGTGCACCGCAGCGGCAGGCGTATCGTCTGGTGGAGCTCAAACGCTTCAGTGAAAATTTGCAGATGCCGTTGCACATCAAGCCCGCCTTTTTCCCCGTGGCGGGCGACGATGCGGCGCGCCTGATCATCGCGGTTGACCAGCATGACGGCGCAGAGGCGGCCATGCGGTTGAGCGGTGCTGTTTTCAAGGCCGTCTGGGCAGAAGAGCGCAATATTGCCGACGCAGTCGTACTGGCGCAATTGCTCAGCGAGCAAGGCCTGAGCGCCGATCGGCTAGCGCAATCTCGCAGCCCTGCCGTGCAGCAGAGCTACGAAGCCAACACCCAGAAAGCCATTGATGGAGCCGTGTTTGGCGCACCGAGTTATGTGATCGACGGCGAGATGTTCTGGGGTCAGGACCGTCTCGAGTTTGTGGCGAAAAAACTCGCGGCAAAATAAGCAAATCAACCAATCTATATCCGGAGAAAAAACGTCATGGGTCAATCTATCAATCTCACCGCTGCCGACGGCTTCACGCTGCCAGCCTACGTTGCCAAACCCGCCGGCCAGGCCAAAGGTGCGGTGGTCGTCTTGCAAGAAATTTTTGGTGTCAACTCGCACATTCGCGCAGTGGCCGATGGCTATGCGGCTGCCGGTTATTTGGCGGTCGCACCCGCCACCTTTCACCGCGCACAACCCGGCGTGGACCTAGGCTACACCGAGGCCGATATGGGCACCGGTTTTGGCTTCAAGACCGCTGTCGATACCTTGCCAGCACCCGGCGTGATGCAAGACATTCAGGCGGCCATCGACCATGCCCGAACGGGCGCGAATGGCGGCAAGGTGGGCATCGTTGGCTATTGCTGGGGCGGTCTATTGACCTGGCGTTCCGCCTGCACACTGAGTGGCCTGAGCGCGGCAGTTTGCTATTACGGCGGCGGCATGACCACCGCTGAAGAATCAGCACGCCTGCCGAAATGCCCGGTGCTGGCTCACTTTGGTAATCAAGACCATTGGATCCCGCTGGACACGGTCGAAGCTTTCAAGTTGGCGCACCCCGAAGTGCAAGTCCACATCTATGAAGCCAATCATGGCTTCAATTGCGACCAGCGTGGCTCTTACAACGGCCCTGCTGCCAAGTTGGCACTTGAGCGCTCGCTGGCATTTTTCGTGGAAAATTTGGGTTAAAACTTCTGTGCCAAATAGCGCTTGCGCCATAGCACCAAGACCGCCACCACGATCAGAGAAATCATGCAACCCAGGGTCCACCAAAAGCCGGTGATGGTGTGAATCATCGGCATGAATTCAAAGTTCATGCCGAAAAACCCTGTGATCAGGTTCAAGGGCAAAAAAATCGCCGTGAGCGCCGTGAGGGTGCGCATGATGTCGTTGGTTCGGTTGCTCTGAGCCGAAAAATGCATCTGTACGGCGGTCTCAGCACTTTGTTCCATGCGCCGCACGTGGTGCACCACGCGTTCGATGTGCTCGAGCACATCGCGTGAGCGGACCTTGAGCAGTTCGCGCTCGCGCTGTAGGGCGGGCGTAGCCCCTTCTGGCCAAGTCTCGATCGAATCTACCCAGTCCTGCAATGCCGAACGCTGGTCTTCGCAAATCTCGTCGAGATGGTGCAAGGCCAGACGCGCGTCGAGCACCGAGTTCCAGTTGTTGAAGCGGGCGCTGGGATTGAGCAACTCAGACTGCCAGTGATCCATCTGTCGCGTCAGGTCCCGTCGCAACTCCAGATAGCCGTCAACCATCAGGTTGATGACGCGCAGCATCAGATCAGCCGGGCTGGTCGGCAGTTTGACACCCGTGGCGCGAGATTCATCGCTGCTGGCATTGAGTAGCCTGAGTGCGTAAGCGTCGCGCACGCTGCAGTCCGTCGGGTGCACTGTCAGCAGCACTTGATCGAACACCGCAAAGGCCACCGGGCTGGTATCGATGCGCCTGAGCACGGGCGGTCCGCTTTGCCGTTTGCTCTTCAAACCCGTTTGGCTTTGTTCGCCGTTCAGACCCAGAGGCTCGGCGTCAGCGCTCCGCGCGGCCAGACGCCGGAACACCAAAACGTCGTATTGCGAGGTGTAGTCGTAGTGCGATGGCAGCTGGTGGTTGAGTAAGTCCAAGACGTGCAGGTCGACCAGCTGAGTGCCCGTCAATCCTTGCAGGGCGGTTTGGAGCTCAGCTTGGCGGGCCTCGAATTCAGGCCGTGCGCAAGCAATCCAAATGAAGCCTTGCGTTGCCGGTGCGGGTGTGTCAGGCAGCGCATCGGTCTCAACGACCTTTCCGGCAGCAATATGAAAAACCCGCATGGCAGCTTCAGCCTTGGCGCAGTTTGCGCGCAGCGTCGATGGCAAAGTAGGTCAGCACGCCGTCGGCGCCAGCGCGCTTGAAGGCCAGCAGGCTTTCCATCATCACGGCATCGTGGTCAAGCCAGCCGTTCAGTGCAGCGGCTTTGAGCATCGCGTATTCACCGCTGACTTGGTACGCAAAGGTCGGAATCTTGAATTCGTCTTTGACGCGGCGCACCACGTCGAGGTAGGGCATGCCGGGCTTCACCATCACCATGTCGGCGCCCTCAGCGATGTCCAGAGCGACTTCGCGCAGCGCTTCATCCGTGTTGCCGGGGTCCATTTGGTAGACAGTTTTATCAGCCTTGCCCAGGTTACTGGCCGAGCCCACGGCGTCTCGGAACGGGCCATAAAAAGCACTGGCGTATTTGGCGCTGTAGGCCATGATGCGGGTGTGAATCAACTTGCGTGATTCCAGTGCGGTTCGGATCGCGCCGATGCGTCCGTCCATCATGTCGCTGGGCGCGACGATGTCAACGCCCGCCTCAGCCTGCGTCAGTGCTTGCTGCACCAACACGGTCACGGTCTCGTCGTTCAGGATGTAGCCTTGACCGTCAAGCAGGCCGTCTTGGCCGTGGCTTGTGTAGGGGTCTAGTGCGACGTCAGTCATCACGCCCAACTCTGGAAAGCGTTGTTTGAGTTCGCGCACAACCTTCGGGATCAAGCCCTCCGGGTTCAGGGCTTCGCGGCCATCCAGCGTTTTCAGGGCTGGGTCAATGACGGGGAAGAGTGCCATCACCGGAATCCCCAGCTTGACGCACTCTTCTGCCACGGGTAGCAGCAGGTCCAGACTGAGTCGCTCAACGCCGGGCATGGAGCCAACCGGCTCGCGGCGCTGCTGACCATCGGTGACGAAGACCGGATAAATCAGGTCGTGCGGCGTCAAGGCGTTTTCACGCACCAAGTTGCGGGTGAAGCTGTCGCGGCGCAGGCGGCGGGGCCGGCCAAGGGGAAAAGGTGCGAATGGGGTCATGCGCAAATTGTGCCAAATGTTTGAGATGACCGTACGTAGTATTCCGCAGTCTGACGGTTGAGGTGCGACCTTAGAATTATTTCGTGCAGCGGCCGAAAGGTGCTGCGCCCCGCTTTCCTCCCTTAGCGGGAGCCTTGCGTGGCAACACAAAAAGGCTTTAGCCGCCCGGCTGGCCACGTGCCACGCCGGGCATTTTTTTGCCTGTTTTTGCGCGGGCCCGGCGCTACACTCGACGGCATGCTCTGGGTCAAATCCTTCCACATCGTTTTCGTCGCCAGCTGGTTTGCCGGTCTTTTTTACCTGCCGCGGATTTTTGTGAATCTCGCGATGGTGCCTGCCGGCAGCGTGGCTGAGCGCGAGCGCTTGATGTTGATGGCGAAAAAGCTGTTGCGCTTCACGACGGTGTTGGCGGTTCCAGCGCTGGGTTTTGGCGCCTGGCTTTGGATTTTGAACTTCGATGCGTTCAATCAAGGCTGGATGCACGCCAAACTGGTCGTCGTGGTCTTGGCCATTGGGTATCACCACAGTTGCGGGCGCATGCTGTCCCGATTTGAAAATCATCGCAACACGCACAGTCATGTTTGGTGGCGCTGGTACAACGAACTGCCTGTGCTGCTATTGGTCGCAGCCGTCGTGCTGGTGGTCGTCAAGCCCTGGCTGGGCTGATGCTTATCTGGTTCTGAGCAGTGAGCCCTGACAAGCACCAAACATCGGCTTGGCCTTTGGCTTTGGCGACCATCTGCCTAGTCGTTTACGCGAGCCTTTACCCCTTCACGGATTGGCGTGACCAAGGCCTTTCAGCGTTCACTTTTCTGGCCGCGCCGCTGCCGCGTTATTGGACCGGTTTTGATGTCGGTGTCAATTTGCTCGGCTACGCCCCATTGGGGTTTTTGCTATCGCTCGCAGCGCTCAGAACCGGGCGCGCAGCGCATGCCGTCAGCATCGCTGTGTTGGTGGGTGCGCTGCTATCGCTGTTGATGGAGACTTTGCAGAGTTTTTTGCCATCACGTGTGCCTTCGAATGTCGATTTTGCGTTGAATGCGATGGGTGCTTGGCTGGGCGCGTGCAGTGCCAGTCTGCTCGAAAAAATGGGCGTACTGCAGCGCTGGAGTGATTTTCGGGCGCGCTGGTTCACTCGCGATGCGCGTGGCGCAATGGTTTTGTTGGCGCTGTGGCCTGCAGCGTTGTTGTTCCCGGTGTCGGTGCCTCTCGGCTTGGGCCAAGTGCTTGAACGGCTTGAGTGGGTGCTGGCCGATGCGTTGCACGACACGCCTTTTTTGGACTGGTTGCCAGTGCGTGAAATCGAGCTCCAGCCCATTCTGCCAGGCGCGGAGATGGTCGTGGTCGCGCTCGGAGGATTGATCCCGTGCTTGATCGGCTATGGGGTGATTCGGGGTTTCATGCACCGGCTGACGTTCATGCTGCTGCTGCTGTTGACGGGTGTGTTTTTCACCGCTCTTTCGGCCGCGTTGAGCTACGGCCCAGACCATGTCTGGGCCTGGGTGGACGTGCCGGTGCGCACCGGTTTCATCGGTGCAGCACTGCTCATGCTGCTGACGTTGTGGGTGTCTTCTCGGGCCGCGAGTGCGCTGGCACTGTTGGCGCTGGCGGTGCAGTTGACCTTGCTGAATCAGGCGCCCGACAGTCCTTACTTGTCGCAGACCTTGCAAATTTGGGAGCAGGGCCGGTTCATCCGCTTTAACGGGCTGGCGCAGTGGCTGGGCTGGCTGTGGCCATTTGCTGCAACGGCTTATGTCCTGCTACGACTGTCGCGTCTCGGAACGCGAGAGTAGGCGTCCTGACAGGATCGCGAGGCGTCCCCCACAGACGAACCGTAAAATCAACGCATGACCCAAGACCTCCTCCCGCCCGATTCTTATTACCAGCGCCACATTTTCTTTTGCTTGAACGAACGACGCAGTGGTGAAGAGGCTTGCGCCAACCACCGTTCCCAAGAAGCCTTCGACCGGTGTAAATCGCAGGTCAAGGCGGCAGGATTATCAGGCCCCGGCCAAGTGCGCGTTAACAAAGCCGGCTGCCTCGACCGCTGCGCTGCTGGGCCCGTCGCTGTGGTGTACCCCGAAGCGGTTTGGTACAGCTATGTCGATGAGCAAGACATCGACGAAATTGTTGAGTCGCACCTAAAAAACGGCCAAGTGGTTGAGCGGCTATTGACGCCGCCACATCTTGGCCGCTGAAGTTTTTAAACTTTCTTTGCTAATCCCCTGACCGAGAGTTCGACGTGAACGTACACACTCAAAAATCAACGATCCAAGGCCCTGTTGGCGAGATTGAAATGGCGCTGGACTTGCCGGCGGAACCGTCCAAGGGCGTGGTGGTGATCGCCCACCCGCACCCACTCTTTGGCGGCACCTTGGACAACAAGGTGGTGCAGACGCTGGCGCGCGCTTTCACGCAATGTGGCTGGACGGCGGTACGGTTTAATTTCAGGGGCGTCGGCGGCAGCGCTGGCACCCATGACGACGGCCTCGGTGAGCTTGCCGACCTGCTGGCCGTGGTTCATCACGCCGCACCCATCGGCCGGCTGGCCTTGGCCGGTTTTTCTTTTGGGGCCTTTGTCACATCGAATGCCTTTGCCCAACTTCACAGTGAACGAGAGATTGACTCACTGGTGCTGGTCGGGGTTGCCGCCAGCCGTTTTGCGGTGGCGCCGATTCCGGCCGAGGCGCACGTGAAAACGTTGGTGATTCACGGTGAGCAGGACGACACGGTGGCCTTGGCATCGGTGATGGACTGGGCGCGTCCACAGATACTTCCCGTCACAGTCGTCCCTGGCGTAGGCCATTTCTTTCATGGACAATTGCCTCTTTTGAAGAGCTTGGTGGTTCGGCATCTGGGTTGAAGTCAAACGTCCTGCTGCTTTTTCGATTTTCTTTTGACATCCCGGTTCACGCCGACATTGACGAGTAATTCCCCCATGTTTCGATTGACACGCGCCCTTGGCGCCACCACCACGGCCCTGATTCTTTTCTTGTCGCAAGGCTTTTTGGCCAAGGCACAGGCCCAAGTGCCACAGCCGCCTGAAGTGGCTGCACGCTCATACTTGGTCCTAGACGTCACGGCCAACCAGATTTTGGCGGCCAAGGACATCGACTCGGCGGTAGAGCCGGCGTCACTCACCAAGTTGATGTCGGCTTACCTGGTGTTTGATGCCCTCAGCTCTAAAAAAATCGCTCTCAAGCAAACTTTTGGTGTGAGTGAGAGGGCTTGGAAAATGCCGGGTTCTCGCATGTTCATTGATCCAAAGATGCAGGTTCCTGTGGAAGACCTCATCAAGGGCATGATCGTCCAATCAGGCAATGACGCGACGGTGGCGCTGGCTGAAGGCGTGGGTGGTAGCGTCGAGCGCTTTGTGCAACTCATGAATGAACGGGCCAAGGCCTTGGGCATGAAGTCGACCAGCTACACCAACCCTGAAGGTTTGACCGAGCCCGGCCATACCACCACAGCGCGTGATCTGAGCATTTTGGCGACTCGGCTGATGCACGATTTTCCGGAGTACACCGCGTACTACGCACTGAAGAAATACCGGTACGCCGGTACGCCGGCCGCTAACGACTCCAATCGTAATTTGTTGCTGTTCCGTGACCCATCTGTGGATGGCTTGAAAACCGGCCACACCAATGCGGCTGGTTACTGCATGATCGCCACCGCCAAACGTGACTTTCCTAATTTGGGGGCCAACAACACGCCGGGTGGGCGCCGCATTTTGACCATCATTTTGGGTGCCGCCAGCGAAAATGCGCGCGCCACCGAAGCCCAGAAATTGCTAAATTGGGGTTACACCGCATTCGAGGCCGTCAAGCTGTTCGATGCCGGTCAGGCCGTCGTGTCGCCACGGGTCTGGAAAGGCAAGTCGAGTGTCGTCAAGCTTGGCCGGCCTGAAGGCATCGTGGTGGCGGTGCCGGCTGGCAGCGGCGGCAAACTGAAAACCCAGGTTTCGCGCCCCGAACCTCTGGTCGCCCCTTTCACGCGCTGGCAATCTATGGGCACGCTCAAGGTCCTTGCGAGTAACGACGCGGTGGTGGCTGAGGTGCCGTTGATGGCCCTTGAGGCCGTGGAAGAGTCTGGCGTCATGGGACGCGCCTGGGACTCGGTTCGGCTGTGGATCAAATAGCCGGGACAGGCCTTGTTTACAGTCGCCAATCTGTGCTGCTACACTAGAAGGCTTTCCGGAAATTCCGGAGGGATGCACGTTTTCAAGTTTTCACGTACTTGTTGCGGGTATCAAGTCAGTTAAATACCAGACGTTTAGGGACGTTTTTAAATGCCAACCATTAATCAGCTAGTGCGCCAGGGGCGCGAGGTCGAAAAGATCAAATCGAAGAGTCCTGCTATGCAGAACTCGCCACAGCGCCGCGGCGTGTGCACCCGCGTGTACACCACGACGCCAAAGAAGCCAAACTCCGCTCTGCGTAAAGTCGCCAAAGTGCGTCTGACCAACGGATTTGAAATCATCTCCTACATCGGCGGCGAAGGCCACAACCTGCAGGAACACAGCGTGGTGCTGGTTCGTGGTGGTCGTGTCAAAGACTTGCCGGGTGTGCGTGACCACATCGTGCGTGGCTCGCTTGACCTGCAAGGCGTGAAAGACCGCAAGCAGTCGCGCTCCAAGTACGGCGCGAAAAAGCCAAAGGTCAAATAAGCCAATATGGCTTGACCGGTTCGGTCTGCGCAAGCAGTGTCCGCGCCAAAAGCGCTTGCAAATGGTTTGCAAATGACTTTAAAACAAGGTGCTCCCCTCGCCCTGGCAGGTGTTGTGAGCGAAGTGACCCAAGCGCAAATAGTTGTGCCGGTCGAGTAAGTGAGAGCTGAATAGTTCTCGCGGTGTTGCCCCAAGATGTCTTGGAGTGGCGCCAACTGAAGCAAAGAGGTGAAAAAATGCCACGTCGTCGCGAAGTCCCTAAACGTGAAATTCTTCCTGATC
>CANCLK010000046.1 GCA_947378785.1 Comamonadaceae bacterium | reverse complement strand
TAGACACTTATTAGACACTAGCCAAAAAAAGGACTAGGCCGTTAAGCTAAGTCCTTGATTTAATTACGTTTTTTGGTGGGAGATGCAAGTTTCGAACTTGCGACCCTTGCAGTGTGAATGCAATGCTCTACCCCTGAGCTAATCTCCCGCTGCCTTTCGGCAAGCCTCAAATTATATGAGTTTTTTTGAGCAAACCTTGGGAACAGAGTTGATTATTCAAGCAGGCTGTGTGCGCCAAACAGTCTTGCCTTTGCTGGCTTTGTCGATGCCCGTCAAAAGTGCCTCATGCGCGGCGGTCTCTTGGTCATTGGCCATCAACAGCGGCAAGTCATAAGTGGTCAGGTCAACGACTTGGATGGCTAAACCGGCTTTCGGCTGGCCACCTAAGTCCATCACCAAGCTGTTTTGACCGCGCGTGAGGTTGATGTAAACATCGGCCAGCAACTCGGCGTCGAGCAAGGCCCCGTGCAGGGTTCGACCCGCGTTGTCTACCTCGAGACGGTCACACAAGGCATCTAGCGAGTTCCGTTTACCTGGGAACAACTCCTTGGCCATCATCAAGCTGTCGACGACCTTGGCCACGCAATGCTTCAGCGGCGGCCGGCCGATCAGTGACAGTTCTTTGTTCAGAAAACTGACGTCGAACGGTGCGTTGTGGATGATGACTTCAGCGTCTGCAAGATAAGCCAGCAACTCATCGGCGACGGCCGAAAACTTAGGCTTGTCACGCAAAAATTCATTGCTGATGCCGTGGACTTTCAGCGCATCTTCATGGCTGTCCCGGCCGGGGTTGAGATAGAAATGCAGGTTGTTGCCGGTCAGCTTGCGAGCGACCAGTTCAACGCAGCCTATCTCAATGATCCGATCGCCGTTTTCGGCAGAAAGACCAGTCGTTTCAGTATCCAGAACAATTTGACGCATAAGGTGAATTATCGCCCTGCTTCAGTCCGAAAATCAGACCCGAAACTAATGCAGTTCAATGCAATTCTTTCGCGTGGTTGACGGTGTATTTGGGGATTTCGACAGTCACATCGCTCTGCCCTAAAAAGGCCTGACAGCTCAAACGCGAGTTCGGTTCTAGTCCCCAAGCACGGTCTAACAAGTCTTCTTCGTTTTCGTCTAGCTCGTTGAGCGACTTCATGCCTTCGCGAACGATGACGTGACAGGTTGTGCAGGCGCAGCTCATGTCGCAAGCGTGCTCGATATTGATATGGTTGTCTAGCAGCGCCTCACAAATGGAGGTGCCAGCGGGTGCGCTGACTTCAGCGCCTTGCGGGCAGTATTCAGGATGCGGCAATATTTTGATGATGGGCATGACGTGAGAACTCTATGAATTTAAAAGATGAGGCGGTCTGCGTCAGACCGCTGAGATGTTTTTGCCCGCCAGGGCTTTTTGAATACCCCGGTTCATTCGCTGCGCGGCGAAGTTTTCGGTGCCTTTGGCTAGGGCTTGGTTGGCGGCCTCGATGGTGGCCGCATCTGCATTGGTGCGCGCGCTGGCGACTGCGGCCATCAGCCTATCGACTTCAGCCTTCTCATGATGTTCGAGCAAATCTGCATCGGCGTTCAGCGCGCTTTGCGTTGCCTGCAACATGCGGTCGGCGTCGACACGAGCTTCTGCCAGTGCCCGCGCCTGCATGTCTTGCTGGGCCGTCGAAAAACTTTCTTGCAGCATGCGGACAACGTCGTCGTCTGAGAGGCCATAAGACGGCTTGACGTCAATCTGTGCGACCACTCCACTGCCCTGCTCTTTGGCACTGACGCTCAACAAGCCATCCGCATCGACCGTGAAAGTCACTCGGATTCGCGCGGCTCCTGCGGCCATTGGCGGAATGCCACGCAGCTCAAAACGCGCCAGACTTCGGCAGTCGGCCACCAAGTCGCGCTCACCTTGGACAACATGCAATGCCAATGCCGTCTGACCGTCTTTGTAAGTGGTGAAGTCCTGCGCCATGGCCGTGGGGATGGTCTGATTGCGCGGCACGATGCGTTCAACCAAACCGCCCATGGTCTCAATCCCCAATGACAGCGGAATCACATCAAGCAGCAGTAAATTGTCACCCGTGTGGTTACCAGCCAACTGATTGGCGGAAATCGCAGCACCCAGCGCCACCACTTCGTCCGGGTTCAGGTTGGTCAAGGGCTGACGACCGAAGAAGTCGGCCACGGCTGACCGGATGGCGGGCATACGGGTTGAACCACCCACCAACACGACACCCTGAATCTCGTCTTTGCCGAGCTTGGCATCGCGCAAGGCTTTGCGCACAGCCGTCATGGTCTGCGCCGTCAACTTGGCCGTGATGGCGTCAAAGTCAGCTGGCGTGAGCACCGTGTCAATGCGCGCGTCTGTTAGGTCGAGCTGAAAAGAAACACGGCTCTGTGTGCTCAGGGCTTCCTTGACGGCGCGCGCGGCACGCAGCAAAGCGGCCTTGTCGACAGCGCTCTCAAGCGCTTGGATGCCCGCCTGAGCCAATGCCCAATCAGCCAAAGCGCGGTCGTAATCGTCGCCGCCAAGAGCTGAGTTGCCGCCCGTAGCGACCACCTCAAAGACGCCTTGCGTCAAACGCAGAATCGAAATATCAAAGGTGCCGCCGCCCAGGTCATAGACCGCAAATACACCCTCACTGTCGTTGTCGAGGCCGTAGGCTATAGCTGCAGCAGTGGGTTCATTGATGAGGCGCAGCACGTTCAGACCGGCGAGTTGTGCGGCATCTTTGGTGGCTTGGCGTTGGGCTTCGTCAAAGTACGCTGGCACAGTGATGACGGCACCGTACACCTCATCGTCAAACGTGTCTTCAGCACGGAAACGCAAGGTCGCAAGAATTTCGGCACTGACTTCGACAGGACTTTTCTCACCGGCTGCAGTGTGCAAACCCACCATGCCAGGCTTGTCAATCAACTGGTAAGGCAGATGCGAAGGGTCTGCAATGTCGTGAAGACCGCGGCCCATCAGCCGCTTGACGGAGGCGATGGTGTTGTGGGGGTCTTCGACTTGAGCGGCCAACGCTTCAAAGCCAATTTGACGTTTGTCGGCACTGAGATAGCGCACCACACTGGGCAGGATCACGCGACCTTGTTCATCGGGCAAGCATTCAGCCACGCCGTTGCGCACACTGGCCACCAACGAGTGAGTTGTGCCAAGATCGATGCCCACAGCGATGCGCCGTTGGTGTGGATCAGGGGTATAGCCGGGTTCTGATATCTGAAGTAATGCCATTTTTTGTTTGTTCTTTAGGTGGCGAGCTGGTCGATACGGGCTTCAACTTCGGTGCCGAAACGTTGAATGAACATCAGGCTTCGAACTTCGTTAGCCGCTTTCGCATGGTCTTGAGCCACATCCAATACGTGCGCAATGACGGCCAACTGAGCCTGTTGTGCGGCACTGGTTTCATCCGCAATAGCTTCGAGCTCCGCCAAGGTCCTTGCATCTTCAAGCGCTTCACGCCACTCCATTTGCTGAATCAAAAAGGCTGGCGGCATGGCCGTGTTGTTTTCAGCATTGATGCGAGCGCCATGCAGTTCACAAAGATAGCTGGCGCGTTGAAGGGGGTCTTTGAGACGCTGATAAGCCTCGTTGATGCGCACAGACCATTGCATGGCCAGCCGCTGAGCGGCAGCGCCCTGCGCTGCAAATTTATCCGGATGCGCTTCACGCTGAAGTTCTTTCCAGCGCGCATCAATCAGTTCGCGCGGCTGCGCAAACTGCACGGGCAGCTGGAACAATTCAAAGTCGGTAGATTGCAGGTTCATAATAAGAAAAAGCCGCCAGCACCGGGGGTGAAGGCGGCAGCCGGTTCAGGGCCGGAAGTTAGCCTCAGACTCTAAAGCTCTCTCCGCAACCGCAACGGTCCCGTTCATTCGGGTTGATAAATTTAAAGCCTTCATTGAGACCTTCACGAACGAAGTCCAGTTGGGTACCGTCGATGTAAGCCATGCTCTTCGGGTCGACCAGCACCTTGACACCGTTGTCTTCAAAGACCACGTCTTCGGGGGCGATTTCGTCAGCGTATTCCAGTTTGTAGGCCAGCCCCGAGCAACCCGTGGTCTTAACACCCAGTCGTACGCCAACGCCCTTGCCACGCTTAGCCATGTAACGCGTCACATGGCGTGCTGCGGCATCAGTCAGAGTTACGGACATCTTAATGAATCAATCTATTAATGAGCGTGCTTTTGCTTGTAGTCGTTGACCGCGGCCTTGATCGCATCTTCAGCCAGGATCGAGCAGTGGATTTTGACAGGGGGCAAGGCCAGTTCTTCAGCGATGGCACTGTTTTTGATACTCGCCGCTTCATCCAGCGTCTTACCTTTGACCCACTCGGTCACTAAAGAGCTGGAAGCGATAGCAGAGCCGCAGCCGTAGGTCTTGAAGCGTGCGTCTTCGATCACGCCAGTCAAAGGGTTCACCTTGATTTGCAACTTCATGACGTCACCGCAAGCGGGTGCACCCACCATGCCGGTGCCGACCGTATCGTCACCTTTTTCAAAGGAACCGACGTTGCGGGGATTCTCGTAGTGGTCCACCACTTTTTCGCTGTATGCCATGATTAACTCCAGATTTTGATGAGGTTCGCAGGCCGGTTTTGACTCAACCCACCTGCCCGTAAAACGTCAGTGCGCAGCCCACTGGATGGTCGACAGATCGACACCATCCTTGAACATTTCCCACAGCGGAGAAAGTTCGCGCAGTTTGGCCACATTTTCCTTGATTGTCGCCACGGCGTAATCGATTTCTTCTTCAGTGCTCCAACGACCAATCGTCATGCGCAAACTGCTGTGGGCTAATTCGTCACTGCGACCGAGGGCGCGCAGCACATAACTAGGCTCCAAACTCGCCGAGGTACAGGCCGATCCACTGGACACCGCCAGACCCTTGATACCCATGATCAGTGACTCGCCTTCGACAAAGTTGAAGCTCATGTTCAGGTTGTGCGGTATGCGTTTTTCAGCGTGACCGTTCAGGAACACTTCTTCGACATCTTTCAAGCCGGCCAACATGCGATCGTGCAAAGCGCGAATGCGTTTGTTTTCTTCATGCATCTCTTCCTTGGCGATGCGGTAAGCCTCGCCCATACCAACGCATTGGTGTGTTGGCAATGTGCCGGAACGCATGCCACGCTCGTGACCGCCACCATGCATTTGTGCCTCAAGGCGGATGCGCGGTTTGCGACGCACGTACAAGGCGCCAATGCCCTTGGGGCCATACGTCTTGTGGCCTGTCAGGCTCATCAAATCAACCGGCAACGTGGCCATGTCAATGTCAACACGACCCGTGGCTTGGGCTGCGTCAACGTGGAAGATGACCCCGCGTTCGCGGCAGATTGCGCCAATGCCCGGGATGTCTTGAATCACGCCAATTTCATTGTTCACATACATCACGCTGACGATGATGGTGTCAGGACGGATGGCGGCCTTCAGTGCATCGAGATCGAGCAAACCGTCAGCCTGCACATCCATGTACGTAACTTCAAAGCCTTGGCGCTCGAGCTCGCGGCAGGTGTCTAGAACTGCTTTGTGCTCGGTTTTCACCGTGATCAGGTGCTTGCCCTTGCTCTTGTAAAAATGCGCAGCACCCTTGAGTGCGAGGTTGTTGGACTCGGTTGCTCCGCTGGTCCAAACGATCTCGCGCGGGTCGGCACCAATCAATGCGGCGACGTTGTCGCGGGCTTTTTCAACGGCGGCTTCAGCTTCCCAACCCCATGCATGACTACGCGATGCGGGGTTGCCGAAATGCTCACGCAGCCAAGGAATCATGGCGTCCACCACGCGTGGATCGCAAGGATTCGTGGCGCTGTAGTCCATATAGATGGGGAAGTGAGGCGTTTCCATGTGTGTGTCTTCGATTCAGGCTGGTTAACGGAGAAAAATGGCGGGCGACAGATTCAGGATCAGCTCTTTGAAAAAGCGTTACCCAAGGCAAAAACTGAATTCGGCGCGTTGATGCGAATTGGTTTGACAATCGGCGAGCTAAAAATAGCTTTTTTCACTTGCGGTGTGCTTTCAATCACAACCCCTTTAGCGAGTTGGTCATCGACCAGCTTTTGCAAAGTGACCGAATCTAGGAACTCAACCATGCGGCTGTTGAGCGAGGCCCACAGCTCATGCGTCATGCAACGGCCAGCTTCACCCAGACAGTTTTCTTTGCCGCCACAATGGGTAGCGTCAATCGGCTCGTCGACCGAGACAATGATGTCGGCAACGGTGATCTTGTCGGCTTTGCGGCCCAGCGAATATCCGCCGCCCGGTCCACGAGTGGACTCCACCAATTCATGGCGGCGCAGTTTACCGAACAACTGCTCAAGGTAGGACAGCGAGATTTGCTGCCGCTGGCTGATGGCAGCCAGCGTGACGGGACCATTGTTCTGGCGCAAGGCCAAGTCGATCATGGCTGTGACCGCAAAGCGGCCTTTGGTTGTGAGTCGCATTTTTAAGCTCCTGTAAATGTTGGTTTGGCTACCAATTTGTCTCACCTTGCGGCTTGTGACCTCAAGGACGTTTCCCCTACGGTCCCCGGCCACCATGTATGTTTCACTGAAGCGGCAGCGAGGGGGATTTGTTTCGAACTCAGGTTCTCGACTAATTTCGTCAAGTATACCCGAGAGTCCGACTGTTTTAGTAGGCTAATTATCCTAGGCGGGCATGAGGCAATGGCCTACAAGACGCCCCACCAGCTCGACCTAACGCTTCGCCCCTTCCGTCGGCGTCATCAGCAGCACATTGTCTTTGCCCGCCGCACCAAAAGCCTGTGCCTTGATCTGACTGAGCTGGTCGCGCACGCGGGCGGCTTTTTCAAACTCCAGATTTTTGGCGTGCTCGATCATCAGCTTTTCTAGACGCTTGATTTCGCGGGCCACGTCTTTCTCGCTCATGTCTTCGACCATGGCCTTTTGCATCTCGAACTTCTCGGCTTCTTTGCCCGACTTTTCGCTGTAAACGCCGTCAATCAAATCCTTGATGCGCTTGACCACGCTGCGGGGCGTGATGTTGTTCTCAATGTTGAAAGCGATCTGCTTGTTGCGTCGACGCTCGGTTTCATCGATCGCCCGCTTCATGGAATCAGTGATCCGGTCAGCGTACAAAATCGCCCTGCCGTTGAGGTTTCGGGCTGACCGGCCGATGGTCTGGATCAAGCTCCGCTCAGAGCGCAAAAACCCTTCCTTGTCGGCATCCAGAATTGCGACCAAGCTAACCTCGGGAATGTCGATCCCTTCCCTCAGCAAGTTGATCCCGACCAGCACGTCAAAAGCACCCAGCCGCAAGTCGCGCAAGATCTCAACCCGCTCAACCGTCTCGACATCGCTGTGCAAATAACGCACCTTGACGCCGTTGTCTGTGAGGTAATCGGTCAGCTGCTCTGCCATGCGTTTGGTCAGCGTGGTGATCAACACCCGCTCGCTCTTTTCCACACGAATGCGAATTTCCTGCAGTACATCGTCGACTTGATGCGTGGCAGGTCGCACTTCAACTTGTGGATCTACCAACCCGGTCGGTCGGACCACCTGCTCGACCACGCGACCTGCGTGTGTCTGTTCGTAAGCCGCAGGCGTGGCTGAGACAAAAACGGCCTGCCGCATCTTGCCTTCGAACTCCTCAAACTTGAGCGGCCGGTTGTCCAGTGCGCTTGGCAACCTGAAGCCATATTCCACCAACGTTGTCTTGCGGGCGCGGTCACCGTTGTACATGGCGTTGAGCTGGCCGATCATGACGTGGCTCTCGTCGAGGAACATCAGTGAGTCTTTCGGCATGTAGTCGCACAGGGTTGACGGCGCCGAGCCCGGTGGTGCGCCGCTCAAATGTCGGGTGTAGTTTTCAATGCCTTTGCAGTGACCAATTTCGCCCAGCATTTCCAAATCAAAACGGGTGCGTTGCTCAATGCGCTGGGCCTCGACCAGCTTGCCTTCGCTGATGAACTGCTTGACGCGTTCCACCAATTCCAGCTTGATGGTTTCCACGGCGATCATGACCTTGTCGCGGGGCGTCACATAGTGACTTTTTGGGTAGATGACGAAGCGCGGAATCTTTTGCCGAATGCGTCCGGTCAGCGGGTCAAACAACTGCAACGATTCGATTTCGTCGTCAAACAGCTCAATCCGAATGGCCAGTTCTGAGTGTTCCGCCGGAAAAACGTCGATCACATCACCGCGCACCCGAAACGTACCACGCGCGAAATCTTGGTCATTGCGGCTGTACTGCATGCGGATCAAACGTGCAATCACATCGCGCTGACCCAGCTTGTCGCCGAGCCGCGCGATGAAACGCATCTGGGTGTAATCCTCAGGCGCACCAATGCCGTAAATCGCACTGACGGTAGCGACGATGATGGTGTCGCGCCGCTCCAGCACGCTCTTGGTGGCAGACAGCCGCATCTGCTCAATGTGCTCATTGATGGCGGAGTCTTTCTCGATGAACAGATCCCGCTGAGGCACGTACGCCTCAGGTTGGTAGTAGTCGTAATAGCTGACGAAGTACTCGACTGCGTTCTTCGGAAAGAACTCGCGGAATTCGCTGTAAAGCTGCGCCGCCAGCGTCTTATTCGGCGCAAACACAATGGCCGGCCGGCCCATCTGCGCAATCACATTGGCCATGGTGAAGGTCTTGCCGGAACCGGTGACACCCAACAGGGTCTGGAAGACTTCACCGTCGTTGAGCCCCTCAACCAGTTGCGCAATCGCGGTCGGCTGGTCGCCAGCGGGCTCATAGGGCATGAACAACTCAAAAGGCGACCCGGGAAAGCTCACAAAGTGGCCGGGCAACGCTCCTTCTAGCGGCGAACTGGCGGTAACAACCTCAACTTCATTGACTTCTTGCATAAACCTCAATCCTGGCCCGTTAAAATTCCGGACAACCAAACAGAATACGACATTCCGTGGCTTGGCGGAAAGATCGCCCCAAAGCCCCGACCTGTCTCAGCAGCTTCATTACTTTTTCAAAGGATTTTTCCATGTCTTTGTTCACGGCCGTCGAAATGGCACCGCGCGACCCCATTCTCGGACTCATTGAGCAGTTCAACGCTGACACCAACCCGGCCAAGGTCAATCTGGGCGTCGGCGTTTATTACGACGACAACGGCAAATTGCCGCTGCTTGAGTGCGTGAAAGCTGCCGAAAAGCTGATGGCCGATGAGCCCAAACCACGTGGCTACTTGCCCATCGACGGCATCGCCGCCTATGACGCTGCTGTCAAGAGCTTGGTATTTGGGGCTGACAGCGAACCCGTCAAGAGCGGCCGTGTCGCGACCGTTCAAGGTATTGGTGGCACCGGTGGCCTGAAAGTAGGCGCTGATTTCTTGAAGCGTCTGAACCCGAACGCCAAAGTCATGATCAGCGACCCTAGCTGGGAAAACCACCGCGCGCTCTTCACCAACGCCGGCTTTGAGGTCGACACCTACCCTTACTACGACGCCGCCAGCCGTGGCGTGAACTTCGCCGGCATGTTGGCCGCACTTAAAGCGGCAGCACCCGGCACCATCGTTGTATTGCACGCTTGCTGCCACAACCCGACCGGTTACGACATCACTGGGGCGCAGTGGGACGATGTCATTGCCGCGATGAAAGCCGGCGGCTTGGTCACCTTCCTCGACATGGCCTACCAAGGCTTTGGCCAGGGCATCCAAGAAGATGGCGCTGTCATTGGCAAGTTCGTGGCTGCGGGCCTCGACTTTTTCGTCTCGACCTCTTTTTCCAAAAGTTTCAGCCTGTATGGCGAACGCGTAGGCGCCTTGAGTGTTCTGTGCAAAAGCAAAGAAGAAGCCGACCGCGTGCTGAGCCAACTGAAAATCGTCATTCGCACCAACTACAGCAACCCGCCGATTCACGGTGGTGCGGTGGTCGCGGCAGTGCTGAGCACCCCTGCCCTGCGCGCGCAGTGGGAGCAGGAACTGGCTGTCATGCGTGAACGCATCAAAGAAATGCGCACCTTGCTGGTTGCAAAACTCAAGGCCGCTGGCGTCAAGCAAGACATGAGTTTCATCACCACCCAAATCGGTATGTTCAGCTACTCAGGCCTGACCAAAGACCAAATGGTGCGTCTGCGCAATGAGTTCGCTGTTTACGGCACCGACACGGGGCGTATGTGCGTTGCTGCTTTAAACACCAAAAACATCGACTACGTCTGCGCGTCGATTGCCAAAGTCATCTAACTCAAGCTTCCCCCCAGATCATCGAGCGCATGGAGATCGACGCCAGCTGAAAACTGGTGTTGAAAAACTTCATCGGCTCGCCAGCATCCACTGCGCCCGCGGCGTACAGCAAGGGCAACAAGTGCTCGTACGTCGGGTGGGCCATCGTTGCCAAGCTACCGAGCTTCTGGAAATTCTGCAGCGCATCCAGTTGACCTTGCTGCACATAACCGCCGATGGTCTGGTCAAACTCCAACGCCCAGTCGTACGCTTGGTTCGAAGCGGCACCACGCTGCGCCTGTTGCAGGTTGTGGACCACGTTGCCGCTCGCCACAATCAGCACACCACGCCGGCGTAAAGCTTTCAGTTGACGCGCCAGCGCGTAGTGTTCGCTGGGCGCACGGCTGTAGTCCATGCTGAGCTGAACCACGGGAATATCGGCCTTAGGGAACATCGGTTTCAGGACCGACCACGCCCCATGATCAAGACCCCAACTGGTGTCCAGACCCAAAGGCAAAGACATCCGCTGGCGCACAGCACGGCTGATCTCGGCCGCTGCTTCCGGCGCACCCGGCGCAGGGTACTGCTGGTCAAACAATTCCTGCGGAAAGCCACCAAAATCGTGAATTGTCTTAGGCTGCGCCATGGCGGTCAGCCACCAGCCTTCGGTCAGCCAGTGCGCGGAGATGCACAAAATCAGCTTCGGTATAGGCCAGTCTGAGCCAAAACGTGCCCCCATCGCTTGCCAGCTGCGTCGGTATTCGTTGTCGGTCACGGCATTCATCGGGCTGCCATGGCCGACAAAAAGCACAGGCAAGGTATCAGTTTGTTTCAATTTTTCAAACTGATGCGTGGACAGACTGCTGGAGCTGGTGGCCATATCACTTTTGTGTTTCTTTGATCTTGAATTTCTGCTGCTGACGCATCACTTTGAGTAGTGTCGTGTCAAAGATTCATGGCGAATCATTTACCAAATTGACAGCGATACCCCTCGCACGCACTTTATTAGTGTTTGCTCTCCTAATCAACAAGCTCAGCTACTGGTATATTGCACTGCAACATTATCAGATGTCACACCACAAAGGGACTTCGCCATGCTTTATCAGGTCTATGAAACGCAACGCACGATGATGGAGCCTTTCGTCGACTTTGCGCAGGCTGCAGCCAAGCTTTACAGCAACCCAATGACACCTGCGGGTCAAAACCCATTTGCACAGCGCGTCTCCGCTGGCTACAGCTTGATTTACCGCCTTGGCAAAGATTACGAGAAACCAAGTTTTGACCTGACCACGGTTGATGTCGACGGCACCAGCGTGGCGATTCATGAGCGCATTGAGTTAGACAAGCCCTTTTGCGAACTGCGCCGCTTCAAACGATTCACCGACGATCCAGCCACCCTGACACGCCTCAAAGGCCAACCGGTGGTGCTGATTGTGGCGCCGCTGTCGGGCCACTACGCGACGTTGCTGCGCGACACGGTCAAAACCATGCTGAAGGACCATAAGGTCTACATCACCGACTGGAAAAATGCCCGCACCGTTCCGTTGACTGAGGGTCGCTTCAACTTGGACGACTACGTCAACTACGTTCAAGAATTCATCCGCCACCTGCAAGGTGCTTACGGCAATTGCCACGTCATCAGCGTCTGCCAGCCGACTGTGCCGGTGCTCGCAGCCATTTCCCTGATGGCCTCACGCGGCGAAACCACACCGCTGAGCATGACCATGATGGGCGGCCCGATTGATGCCCGCAAATCTCCCACAGCGGTCAACAACTTGGCCATGAACAAGAGCTACAGCTGGTTTGAAAACAACGTGATCTTCCGCGTGCCAAGTAACTTTGCGGGCGCTGGCCGGCGTGTTTACCCCGGCTTCTTGCAGCACACCGGTTTTGTCGCGATGAATCCGGATCGCCACGCCAGCAGCCATTACGACTACTTCAAAGACTTGCTCAAAGGCGATGACGCTAGTGTCGAAGCGCATCGCAAGTTTTATGACGAATACAACGCCGTCCTCGACATGGATGCCGACTACTACCTCGACACCATCAAGACCGTGTTTCAGGAGTTCAAGCTGGTCAATGGCACGTGGGACGTGTGCAACGAACAAGGCGTCCCTGAACGCGTGCGCCCGGAAGACATCACCAGCACAGCTCAGTTCACCGTCGAAGGCGAATTGGACGACATCTCAGGCTCGGGACAAACCAAAGCCGCCCATGGTCTGTGCACCAGCATTCCCAAGGCCAAACAGCAACACCTAGAGGTCAAGGGTGCGGGCCATTACGGTATTTTCAGCGGTCGCCGCTGGCGCGAGACCACCTACCCTGCGGTGAAATCATTCATCTTGGCGCACAACAAGACGGCCAGCAAGACGAGTTCGACCAAGCCTGTGGCCAGTTCACCCGCCAAGCGGAAAACACCAGCGGTCTCGATGGCCGCGGCAAAAACCCGTCCAGCAACAGCCGTCAAAAAAACCGCGGCTCGCAAATAAAAGCCTTGCCTACTTGGTCGGGTTTAACTTTGTGAGTTTGTCCGAACGCATCAACGCCCTGCTGCCGCAGACCCAGTGCACGCGCTGCGGTTATCCAGACTGCGCGGCCTATGCAGACGCTATAGCCACCGACGAAGCCGCCATCAATCGCTGCCCTCCGGGTGGCGCTGAAGGCATCCGTCGTTTGGCGGAACTGACCTGCCAGCCTGTGACGGCTCTGGATGCGGAACACGGGTATGAGGGAACACGCCATGTGGCGGTGATTGACGAAGCCTGGTGCATTGGCTGCACCTTGTGTCTGCCGGTCTGCCCGACAGACGCCATTCTCGGCAGCAACAAGCTGATGCACAGCGTGATAGAAAAACACTGCACCGGCTGCGAGCTGTGCATCCCAGTCTGCCCGGTGGATTGCATCAGCCTCGTCAATGTGACAGAACTTGAAACCGGTTGGAGGGCTTGGTCGCCCATGCAGGCAGAGGACGCGCGCGGCCGCTACGCGCTTCACCAGGCCAGGCAAGCCCGTGAAACCGTGGTGCAAGCCGATCGCCTAGAGAAAAAAGCCGAAGCGGCTTTGGCTGATGTGGCAGCCCACTCACAGCACACCGACCCCAGCGTGCTCGACACCAAACGCGCTGTGATTGAAGCCGCGCTGGCACGGGCCAGAGCCCGCCGCAGCGCAGCCGACTGAACGATTAAAGCGCCGGCAGCTCAGTCAGCCCCAACACCACCGGTTCAAAAGCGTGCAAGGAAGGCGCACCACCCGTGTGGATGAACAGCACTTTTTCATCCGGTTTGAAGTAGCCTTTGCGGGCTAGGCCAATCAAGCCCGCCATGATTTTTCCGGTGTATACCGGGTCCAGCAAAATCGCTTCGGTACGGGCCAGCATTTGCACGGCCTCGACCATCGCCGCGTTCGGCACGGAGTATTTGGGCCGCCACCAATCGCCAAAACTCAACACCGCCTCGCGCGGCACGGTCATGTTCAGCCCCAGCAAATCAGCCACGGCCTGCGCCTCTTTATGAACCAAAGGATCTTGGTCCACAGGGTCGCGGCTCACGCCAATACCAATGATCGGAATCTGAATGTTGTTGCCCAAGAAGCCCGCCAGCAAACCGCCATGCGTGCCAGAACTGCCAGAGCCCACTACGACCTTGTCGATCTGAACGCCTTGCTCAAAAAACTGCTGCTGTAGTTCTTGTGCGCAGGCCACATAGCCCAAGCCACCAACGGCGTTAGAGCCACCGCCCGGCACGATGTAACCCTTGCGACCCAGAGCAGCCAACTCGGAGGCTACCAGCTGCATGGCGGCCAGCATGTTGGTGCCGGCTGGCACCACGGTGACAGATTCGACACCCATCAATCGAAACAAAAAGTTATTGCCACTCGCATCTGCGTTGTAGCTGTCAGGCACGCGCTCTTCAATGACGAAGCGGCACTTCATGTTTTCCTTGATCGCCGAGGACAACGTGGCACGGCAATGGTTAGACTGCGGCGCACCGCACGTGATCAAGGTGTCAGCGCCCTGCGCCAACGCATCAGCAGCCAGAAATTCAAGTTTGCGCGTCTTGTTACCGCCCGGTGTCAAGCCCAGCATGTCGTCGCGCTTGATCCAGATTTGTGGGCCTAGTCCCTCAGGACAAAGCTCAGACAGCGCGCGCGTGAAATTCGGGAGGAACTCAAGCGGCGTGGGACCCACGGAATAGCGACGACGGGGGAAACGGGACAAATCCATATGAACTCCAGAATTATTTTCAATGTGCAGACGCGGCCATAGCCGCAAAAGCCTTCACCACCTCAGGCGGCGCCTGCACCAACTCTACCAGCACACCTTCACCCGCGATCGGAAATTCATCATTGGCCTTAGGATGCAAAAAGCAGATGTCAAAACCTGCTGCACCTTGGCGAATCCCACCTGGTGCAAAGCGCACGCCTTGCGCCGTGAGCCAGTTCACCGCTTGCGGCAAGTCGTCAATCCACAGGCCCACGTGGTTCAGCGGTGTGGTGTGAACAGCTGGCTTTTTGTCGGGATCGATCGGCTGCATCAGATCAACTTCGACCTTGAACGGACCAACCCCCATGGCGCAAATGTCTTCATCAACGTTCTCACGTTCGCTGACGAAATTTCCAGTCACTTCGAGCCCAAGCATGTCGACCCAGAGCTTGCGCAGTCGGTCTTTGCTCGGTCCCCCAATAGCGATTTGCTGGATACCCAGCACTTTGAATGGACGCTTCATGCGGACAACCTCAATTTAGTTAAACGAACTCAACAATCGGCTGATCCACCGTGAGAGATTCACCCTTGCTGGCCAGCACTTTGCCAACCACGCCATCCGCGATGGCAAACAACACGTTTTCCATCTTCATCGCTTCAATCACCGCCACGCGCTCACCGGCTTGGACTTTCTGACCAACCGTCACCGCCACATCCACCAACAAGCCTGGCATGGGTGACAGCACGTAGCGACTCATGTCGGGCGGTGCTTTGAAGGGCATCATTTTGTAGAGTTCAGCAGCGCGTGGCGACAGCACCAGCGCATCAAGCCGCGTCCCGTTATGGATCAAGCGCATCGCCAGCGGGTTCTTGCCTACACCACGTTCCACCTGCGCCGAAAAAGTCTCACCATTGACCGTGCCACGAATGCGCGCACCGCCCAGATGCCAGCCACTGCAGATCTCATAGGTCTTGCCGCCGGTCTCTACAGCACTAGAACCCGACCCAGTCTGGTAGTCCCGCACAAGGGCTGGCTGCGCCGTGTTGTTGCCCGTAGCGCCCATGCCGATAACCACAAAATCTTCACTCACAGTGAGGCCGTGGCCCGGCAACTGACCGCTGATGCCAGCGGCGCGACCCAACAGCCGACGATTGACGTAAGCGGCCAAGGCAACCAAAAAGTCTGGGTCGTCGTGCGGCACATCTTCAGCACGAAAGCCTTGGCCATAGTTTTCAGCGATGAAGCCGGTGTTGAAATCACCCGCGACAAATTTCTGATGCGCCAGCAAAGCGGCTTGAAACGGGATGTTGCTGCTGATGCCGCGAATCACAAACGAGTTCAGCGCTTCTCGCATCTTGGCGATGGCGTCTAGACGGTCTTTACCGTGGACGATGAGCTTGGCGATCATCGAGTCGTAATACATCGGGATCTCACCGCCGTCCTGCACGCCAGTGTCCACGCGAACGCCTTGCAATTGCGACATGTCAGCGGCAAACATGGTTTCTTTGGGCGGCTGGAAACGCACAAGTCGGCCGGTGCTTGGGAGAAAATTTCGGAACGGATCTTCAGCGTTGATACGGCACTCCATCGCCCAACCATCGCGCTTGACCTCGGCTTGCGTCAGCGGCAGCTTCTCGCCAGCCGCCACGCGAATCATCAACTCGACCAAATCGAGGCCGGTGATGCATTCGGTCACCGGATGCTCCACCTGCAGGCGGGTGTTCATTTCCAAAAAGTAAAAACTCTGGTCCTTGCCGACCACAAATTCGACTGTGCCCGCGCTCTGGTACTTCACCGCCTTAGCCAACAGCACGGCTTGCTCGCCCATGGCTTTGCGCGTGGCCTCGCTGATGAACGGACTGGGCGCCTCTTCAATCACTTTCTGGTGGCGGCGCTGAATCGAGCACTCACGCTCGTTCAGGTAAATCACGTTGCCATGGCTGTCACCGATCAGCTGAATCTCAATATGGCGTGGCTCTTCAACGAATTTTTCAATGAAGACACGGTCGTCACCAAAGCTGTTTTTGGCCTCATTACGGCAACTGGTGAAACCCTCGAAAGCTTCCTTGTCGTTGAAGGCGACGCGCAAGCCTTTGCCACCGCCGCCAGCGCTGGCTTTGATCATCACCGGGTAGCCAATGCCCTTTGCAATCTCTACCGCTTTCTCGGCGGTTTCGATGGCATCGTTGACCCCAGGGATGCAGTTGACACCAGCAGCACCAGCCAGCTTCTTGGACTCGATCTTGTCGCCCATGGCGGCAATCGAGTAATGCTTGGGGCCAATGAAGACCAAGCCTTCTTCTTCCACCCGCTTGGCAAAACCAGCGTTTTCACTCAAAAATCCGTAGCCCGGGTGCACGGCTTCGGCGCCGGTTTGTTTGCAGGCGGCAATGATTTTTTCTGCCTGCAAATAACTGTCACGACTGGGTGCCGGGCCGATGTTCACCGCTTCGTCAGCCAGCTCAACATGGCGCGCATCTTTGTCGGCATCGGAGTACACCGCCACCGTTTTGATGCCCATCTTGCGGGCTGTAAGGATGACGCGGCAGGCGATTTCGCCACGGTTGGCGATCAGGATTTTGTTGAACATGGTTTGTCTTTCGATCAATTTTTAATGCGGGCACATGGCGTTGCACGCTCCGCCATGGGCGCGGTGTATCTACCTTCGCTCATGTCCCCCGGCCTACGGCCTCCTCCTTGACTTCGCTGCGGCAGACACACCACGCCCAAGGCTACGAAATGTTTTGGGTGCAACTCCCCTGAACCAAATACATCTAGGACTGGGGTGGCCGGGATTTTTGCGCAGGTAAAGGAGGAGGCCGAAGGCCGGGGGACACGGAGCAAAAACCCCGGGCATCCCAGTCCGGAGCGAAAAGCTCGGGTGTGAAATACAAAGTTCTTCATGACGATCATCACAACGGAATATTCCCGTGTT
Organism: Comamonadaceae bacterium; assembly: GCA_947378785.1. Classification (GTDB taxonomy): domain Bacteria; phylum Pseudomonadota; class Gammaproteobacteria; order Burkholderiales; family Burkholderiaceae_C; genus Polaromonas. The sequence goes on along the minus strand of CANCLK010000046.1, from coordinate 8,278 downwards.
TGCGCCACGGGTTTTCGAGCTTCTTGTCTTTCAGCATCACCAAGCTACGGCAAATGCGCTTGCGCGTTTCGTGCGGCAAGATGACGTCGTCAATGAAGCCCCGGCTGCCCGCGACAAACGGATTCGCAAAACGGGCTTTGTACTCAGCTTCTTTGGCGGCCAGCTTGACCGGGTCGCCCTTGTCTTCACGGAAAATAATTTCAACCGCACCCTTCGCGCCCATGACCGCAATCTCAGCATTCGGCCAGGCAAAATTGACATCACCGCGCAAGTGCTTCGAGGCCATCACGTCATACGCTCCACCGTAGGCCTTGCGCGTGATGACGGTGATTTTTGGCACCGTGCACTCGGCATATGCGTAGAGTAATTTCGCGCCATGTTTGATGATGCCGCCGTACTCTTGCGAGGTACCGGGCATGAACCCAGGAACGTCGACAAAGGTGATGACCGGAATGTTGAAGGCATCGCAAAAGCGCACAAAACGGGCCGCCTTGATCGAGCTCTTGATGTCCAAGCAACCCGCCAGCACCAACGGTTGGTTCGCCACGATGCCAACACTTTGGCCTTCCATGCGCGCAAACCCAACGATGATGTTCTTGGCGTATTCAGGCTGAATCTCAAAAAAGTCACCGTCATCGACCGTCTTGACGATGAGTTCTTTCATGTCGTAGGGCTTGTTGGCGTTCTCGGGGACCAGCGTGTCAAGGCTCATGTCCATGCGGCTGGCCGGATCTGCGCTCGGGCGCACCGGTGCTTTTTCGCGGTTGTTCAGCGGCAGGTAGTTGTAGAGCCGGCGCAGCATCAAGAGCGCTTCAACATCGTTGTCAAAAGCCAGATCGGCCACGCCGCTCTTGGTCGTGTGTGTGATGGCGCCGCCGAGTTCCTCTGCGGTCACCTCCTCGTGGGTCACAGTTTTCACAACCTCGGGGCCCGTCACAAACATGTAAGAGCTGTCTTTGACCATGAATATGAAGTCAGTCATGGCCGGTGAATACACCGCGCCACCGGCCGAAGGCCCCATGATCATGCTGATCTGCGGGATCACGCCACTGGCCATGACGTTGCGCTGAAAGACATCAGCGTAGCCGCCGAGTGAGGCGACGCCTTCTTGGATGCGCGCGCCGCCCGAGTCGTTCAACCCGATCACGGGAGCACCGACCTTCATGGCCTGGTCCATCACCTTGCAAATTTTTTCTGCATGCGCTTCAGACAGCGCACCACCAAAGACTGTGAAGTCTTGGCTGAAGACAAACACCAATCGGCCATTGATCATGCCGTAGCCCGTGACCACGCCATCGCCAGGAATCTTGTTGTCTTGCATGCCGAAGTCGTTGCAGCGGTGCTCAACAAACATGTCCCACTCTTCGAAGGTGCCTTCGTCGAGCAACAGTTCCAGCCGCTCACGGGCCGTCAGCTTGCCTTTGCCGTGCTGCGCGTCAATGCGCTTTTGACCGCCGCCGAGCCTAGCTGCCGCGCGTTTTTGTTCGAGTTGTTCGAGGATGTCCTGCATGGTGTGCTTTCTTCTCTTCTGAATTGACGGGTGAGTCTTGACGCTGTCAGTGATGGGTTGAATTCAAATGGGTGGCACAGCCGACACGCCGGCATGCGTGGCGAGTAATTGCCGCGCCGCCGTCGACGCTGGAACGCGGCCTGCAGCGACCTGCTCCAACAAGGCTGGCAACAGCGCGCTGACCGCCGGGTCTTGCCGGAAAGCTTGCTTGAGCCCAGCGTCAATGCGTTCCCACATCCACGCGAGGGATTGCTGTTGACGCCGCAGCGCGAGCCGGCCGTTGGTCGTTTGCAGTTCGCGAAAACGGCTCACAGCCGTCCAGAAGGCGTCGACACCTCTGTTGTGCAGGGCGCTGAGTTGCATCACTTGCGGATGCCAGTGTTGGTCAAACGCTTCGGCCTGGGCTTTGCCCATGGCGTTGTTGACCAGACCAAACAAACGCATGGCCGAGGTGATCTGCGCTTCAGCCCGCATGGCTGCATCAGCGTCAATGTCGGCCTTGTTGATGATGACCAGATCCGCCAGTTCCATCACGCCTTTCTTGATCGCCTGCAAATCGTCGCCAGCATTCGGCAGTTGCATCAGCACGAACATGTCTGTCATGTTGGAGACCGCTGTTTCACTCTGGCCGACACCGACGGTTTCGACGATTACCACGTCGTAGCCAGCGGCTTCGCAGACCAACATGGCTTCACGGGTTTTTTCGGCAACACCGCCCAAGGTTCCGCTCGAAGGACTGGGCCTGATGTAGGCGCGCGCATGCACCGACAGCTGCTCCATGCGCGTTTTGTCGCCCAGAATGGAGCCGCCCGAGACGGTGCTGGAGGGGTCGATGGTGAGCACCGCAACCCGGTGCCCTAGGGCAATCAGGTGCAAACCCAAAACTTCAATGAAGGTTGACTTGCCCACGCCGGGCACACCGCTGATGCCCAGACGAAACGATTTCCCGGTGTGTGGCAACAAGGTGGTGAGCAAGGCGTCGGCTTCGAGCCGATGATCGACACGCGTCGATTCCAGCAAGGTGATGGCCTTGGCGACGGCACGGCGCTGCACATCGGCATCGCCCTGCAAAATAGCCTGCAACAACGCGGAAGAGGTCACTTCAAGTTGGCCTTGATCTGCTCCAGCACATCTTTGGCGCTGGCCGGAATGGGTGTGCCGGGACCGTAGATGCCTTTGACACCCGCCTCGTAAAGCATCTCGTAATCTTGTCGCGGAATGACGCCACCGACAAACACGATGATGTCGTCAGCGCCCTGGCGTTGAAGCTCGGCGATGATCGCCGGCACCAGCGTTTTGTGACCCGCAGCGAGCGTCGATACACCGACCGCGTGCACATCGTTTTCAATCGCCTGGCGCGCACATTCTTCGGGCGTCTGGAACAGCGGGCCCATGTCAACGTCAAAGCCCAAGTCGGCAAACGCCGTGGCCACGACTTTGGCACCGCGGTCATGACCATCTTGCCCGAGCTTAGAAATCATCACGCGGGGGCGACGACCCTGCGCTTCAGCAAATGCATTGATTTCGGATTTGAGGGTTTCCCAGCCTTCGGCCGAGTCATAAGCAGCAGCGTACACACCAGTCACCTTTTGCGTATCGGCGCGGTGGCGCCCGTAAACTTTTTCCAGCGCGTCGCTGACTTCGCCAACGGTGGCACGAAGCCGCACGGCCTGAATGCTCAGGTCTAGCAGATTGCCGCTGTTGCTTTCAGCGGCTGCCGTCAACGCATCCAGCGCGACCTGCACGGCGACACCATCGCGCTTGGCCTTGATGGCTTTCAGCCGCGTGATCTGTCCGTCCCGCACAGCCACATTGTCGATGTCGCGGGTTTCAATCGCGTCTTCGGTTTTGAGCTTGTATTTGTTGACGCCAACGATGACGTCCTTGCCGCTGTCGATGCGCGCCTGCTTTTCAGCGGCTGCCGCTTCGATCTTCAGCTTGGCCCATCCGCTGTCCACGGCCTTCGTCATGCCGCCCATGGCATCGACTTCTTCGATGATTTTCCAGGCGGCGTCGGCCATGTCTTGGGTCAGCTTTTCCATCATGTAGCTGCCGGCCCAGGGGTCGATCACGTTCGGGATGTGGGTTTCTTCTTGGATGATGAGCTGCGTGTTGCGCGCGATGCGTGACGAAAACTCAGTCGGCAGCGCAATGGCTTCATCAAAGCTGTTGGTGTGCAGGCTTTGGGTGCCGCCGAAGACAGCGGCCATGGCCTCAATGGTGGTGCGCACCACGTTGTTGTAGGGGTCTTGCTCAGTCAGGCTCCAGCCGCTGGTCTGGCAGTGCGTGCGCAGCATCAGGCTCTTCGGGCTCTTGGCGTTGAACTCTTTCATGATCCGGCACCACAGCAAACGCGCAGCGCGCATCTTGGCGACTTCTAAATAGAAGTTCATGCCGATGGCCCAGAAAAAGCTCAGACGCCCGGCAAAGCCGTCGACGTCCAGCCCCTTGGCCATCGCGGTCTTCACGTACTCCTTGCCGTCCGCCAAGGTGAAAGCCAGCTCCAGCGCCTGGTTCGCACCGGCTTCCTGCATGTGGTAACCGGAGATGCTGATCGAGTTGAACTTCGGCATGTGCTGCGCCGTGTACTCAATGATGTCGCCAATGATGCGAATGCTGGGCGCCGGCGGGTAAATGTAGGTGTTGCGCACCATGAATTCTTTGAGAATGTCGTTTTGAATGGTGCCGCTGAGCTGGTCTTGACTGACGCCCTGCTCTTCAGCCGCCACCACATAGCCAGCCAGCACCGGCAACACCGCGCCATTCATCGTCATGGAGACCGAGACCTTGTCCAGCGGAATCTGGTCGAACAAGATTTTCATGTCTTCAACGCTGTCAATCGCCACGCCAGCTTTGCCAACGTCACCCGTCACTCGCGGATGGTCTGAGTCGTAGCCGCGGTGCGTGGCCAAGTCAAACGCCACCGAGACGCCCTGCCCACCGGCAGCCAGCGCCTTGCGGTAAAACGCATTCGATTCTTCTGCCGTCGAAAACCCGGCGTACTGCCGAATCGTCCACGGACGCACGGCGTACATGGTGGCCTGTGGACCGCGAATGAAGGGCTCAAAGCCCGGCAGCGTGTTGGTGTAAGGCAAGTCCTTGACGTCTTCGGCCGTGTACAAAGGCTTGACGCTGATGCCGTCTGGCGTTTGCCAGTTGAGCGCATTCACATCGCCCCCGGGTGCCGACTTGGCTGCGGCCCGACCCCAATCGTCAAGACTGGCGGGTTTGAATTCGGGAGCTGACGGTGGTTTTTGACTCATGGCGCACCAAGGTTGACTTTAAGAGAATAGCCCCACAACGGCGAGGCAGACTGCTGGATTTCTTCAAGAAGGGCAGTTTACATCATTTATAATTATGAATTCAGAATTAAAATCGCTGAAGGTAAATTCACCCATGGCCACTGCTTCACTGACCCCCCGTGCGCTCTACCAAGACGTCGCTGAGCTCTTGCGTCAGCGTATTTTCAATCGCGAACTGACACCCGGCAGTTGGATTGACGAGCTCAGGCTGGCTGAGGAATACGGCATCAGCCGGACACCGCTGCGCGAAGCCTTGAAGGTACTCGCTACCGAGGGATTGGTCACCATGAAACTCAGGCGCGGTGCCTACGTGACCGAAGTCTCCGAGCGCGACCTGACGGATGTGTACCACTTGCTCTCCTTGCTCGAGAGCGATGCGGCCGGTGTCGTGGCAACGCAAGCGACCGACGCGCAGATGAAAGAATTGCAGACCCTGCACCGCGAACTCGAAAAATCAGTCGGCAACCGCGAGAAGTTTTTTCAGGTCAACGAGCGCTTTCACATGCGCCTGCTGGCCATCGCCGACAACCGCTGGCGTGACCAAATGGTCGCCGACCTGCGCAAGGTCATGAAGCTGAATCGGCACAACTCCCTGCTCAAGAGTGGCCGCATTGAAGAATCTCTCGCTGAGCACCAGGCCATCATGCAGGCGCTTCTCGCCCGCGATGCGGCTGCCACAGCGCAGGCGATGCAAACCCATTTCAGCAACGGGCTGCAAGCGGCCACTTGACACATGAATCGCTCAAGTTAAGCCAGCTGCACCGCCGCCACCAAGCGTTCTGCACAGTTCTTAGCTTGCGCCGCATCTCTTGCCTCGACCATGATGCGCAGCAGTGGCTCGGTGCCACTGGCACGAATCAAGATTCGCCCCGTCTCACCAAGCTCCGCCTCAACGGCTTTGCTCTCCGCTTGTAGCGTCACACTTGATTTCCAGTCCTGCCCCGGTCGCAAGCGCACATTGAGCAGCACTTGCGGGAACAGGGTCACGTCAGCCAACAACGATGACAACGGTTTGCCACTGCGCACACACGCTTGCAGCACCTGCAACGCGCTGATCAGGCCATCGCCGGTGGTGTGCTTGTCGAGCGCCAACAAATGGCCCGAACCTTCACCGCCCAACAACCAGCCATTTTTCTCGAGCTCCTCAAGCACGTAACGGTCACCCACCTTGGCCCGTACAAACTGCACGCCGCGGGCCTTCAGGGCGACTTCCACCGCGAGGTTGGTCATCAAGGTACCGACGGCGCCCGTGACTTCTTCACCTCGGGCCAAGCGCTCGCTGACCATCAAAAACAAAACTTCATCGCCGTTGAAGAGTCGGCCATTCGCATCTACCAGCTGCAAGCGATCAGCGTCACCGTCGAGGGCTACGCCGTAGTCGGCACCGTGCGCTTTGACAGCCGCGATCAGGGCCTCCGGATGCGTTGCACCCACCTCGTGATTGATGTTCAGCCCGTCAGGCGAACAGCCGATGCAAACGATGTCTGCGCCCAGCTCATGAAAAACGTCAGGGGCCACCTGATAAGCCGCACCGTGCGCCGCATCGACCACGATCTTCAAACCCTTCAGCGTCAGGTCGTTCGCAAAGGTACTCTTGCAAAATTCGATATAGCGGCCAGCAGCATCGTCAAGGCGCCGCGTTTTTCCAAGGTTCGCGGAGTCAACCCATACCGGCGGCTGCGCCAATGCCGCTTCTACGGCCTCCTCCCAAGCGTCCGACAACTTGGTGCCATGGGCACTGAAAAATTTGATGCCGTTGTCGGCAAAGGCGTTGTGACTGGCGCTGATGACCACGCCCAGACTTGCACGCTGTGTGCGTGTGAGGTAGGCCACACCAGGCGTTGGCAAGGGCCCAAGCAAGACCACATCGACACCGGCAGAGTTGAAGCCTGACTCCAGCGCACTCTCAAGCATGTAGCCTGAAATCCGCGTGTCCTTGCCAATCAAGACGGTCGGACGTTCCTCGGTTTGCTTCAACACGCGGCCCACCGCGTGGGCGAGGCGCAAAACAAAGTCAGGCGTGATGGGCGCTTGCCCAACCGTACCGCGAATGCCATCGGTGCCGAAATACTGTCTACTCATCTGAAGAACTCCCGGGCGATGCCCTTGCTTGTTATTTTGTCTGTCCGCCAACGCGGCTCAAAGTGACGCGGCGGTCCAGACTTTAAGCGCTTGCACTGTCTCGCGCACATCATGCACCCGAACCACCCGCGCACCGCGCTCAACCGCTAACAAAGCCGCAGCAATGCTGGGCACCAAGCGCTCGGCCATGGGCAAGGGCGTTGGCGCGTCAACGCCGTCAGTTTTATCCGCACACAGCATCGCCAACGAAGATTTTCGGGACCAACCCGCCAGCAGTGGGTAGCCCAGACTCAGTACCTCAGGCTGCCGCTGCAACATAGATAAGTTCTGCGCCACCGTTTTACCAAAACCAACGCCCACGTCGAGCACGATGCGCGTGCGATCGACCCCTGCGCCCAGAAGCCCTTGGGCGGCCAAATGCAAAAAATCCCGGACCTGTCGCACCACGTCACCCGTCATGGGAGCTGTTTGCATGGTGAGGGGTTCGCGGTGCATGTGCATCAGGCAAACACCACAACTGGCGTGCCCCGCCACCACCTGCGCAGCACCCGGTTTGCGCAAGGCCCAGATGTCATTGACGATGTCGGCGCCCAGGTCCAGTACGGCCTGCATCACTTCAGGCTTGTAGGTATCGACCGAAACCGGCACACCCAGCGACACAGCATGGCGCACCACCGGCAGCACACGCGCCAGTTCTTCGTCCAACGGCAGGGCCACCGCGCCGGGTCGGGTTGACTCGCCGCCAATGTCCAGTATGTCAGCGCCCTCTTTGAGGAGCTGCTCGCAATGCGCTAACACGCTAGCGGGGCTGCGGCTAGAGAAATAAGCGCCGCCATCTGAAAAAGAATCGGGCGTGGCATTGACGATGCCCATGACCTGAGGTCTGGTTAGATCGATCTGAAAACGGCTGGTTTGCCAGAAGGGATTCATCACCATGCGCACCTCCCGCGCCACTGTATGTAGGAAGCTCTGCAGCTTATGCAGAGACCAAGAAAAACCGGGGCCAAGCCCCGGTTTTTCAACTGACTAGTTCAGCAACTCACGCCACCGTCGGTGCCGGCTCAGTCGTCACCGCAGGTGTTCCACCGCTCGGAGGGTTACCGCCTACCGATGGGTTGCGTGGCACCCAATCTTTGGGAGCGCGTGGCTCACGTCCAGCCATGATGTCGTCGAGTTGCTCGACGTCAATGGTTTCCCATTCCATCAACGCTTTGGCCATAGCGTGCATCTTGTCCTGGTTGCCTTCAATCAGACCACGGGCCAAGACATACTGTTGGTCAATGATGCGGCGCACTTCGGAGTCGACCTTTTGCATGGTCTGCTCGCTCATGTTGGTGGTCTTGGTCACCGAACGGCCCAAGAACACTTCGCCCTCGTTATCGGC
>CANCLK010000045.1 GCA_947378785.1 Comamonadaceae bacterium | reverse complement strand
CCGAAAGGAAAATCAATGATTGCCCAGGAATTAGAAGTTAGCTTGCACATGGCCTTCGTCGAGGCCCGGCAACAGCGCCACGAGTTCATCACCGTGGAACACCTGCTGCTCGCCTTGCTGGACAACCCCAGTGCTGCCGAAGTGCTGCGCGCATGCTCGGCCAATGTCGATGATTTACGCAAGGCTTTGAGTAACTTCATCAAGGACAACACGCCGCAGGTCGCGGGCACGGACGACGTGGACACCCAGCCAACGCTCGGTTTCCAGCGCGTCATTCAGCGCGCCATCATGCATGTGCAGTCCACCGGCAACGGCAAGAAGGAAGTCACCGGTGCCAATGTGCTGGTCGCCATTTTTGGGGAGAAGGACTCGCACGCTGTTTATTACCTCCACCAGCAGGGCGTGACCCGTCTGGATGTGGTGAACTTCATCGCGCACGGCATCAAAAAGAGCGACCCACCCGAGCCAACCAAGGCGGGTGAGGGCGCTGCTGAAAATGAAGAAACCGCCGAGAAGTCTGAGAAGGCGTCGCCGTTGGAGCAGTTCACCCAGAACCTGAACCAGCTCGCCAAAGAGGGCAAGATCGATCCCCTGATCGGCCGTGAGTACGAGGTTGAGCGGGTCATTCAAATTCTTTGCCGTCGCCGCAAAAACAACCCCTTGTTGGTCGGTGAAGCTGGCGTTGGCAAGACTGCGATTGCCGAGGGTTTGGCTTGGCGCATCACACAGAAGGAAGTGCCAGAGATCCTCGCTGAAGCACAGGTTTATTCGCTCGACATGGGCGCTTTGCTGGCTGGTACCAAGTACCGCGGTGATTTCGAGCAGCGCCTCAAAGGCGTCTTGAAAGCACTCAAAGACAAGCCCAACGGCATTTTGTTCATTGACGAAATTCACACCTTGATCGGTGCGGGTGCAGCTTCTGGCGGCACCTTGGATGCGTCGAATTTGCTCAAGCCTGCATTGAGCTCGGGTCAGCTCAAGTGCATCGGTGCCACCACCTTCACTGAATACCGCGGTATTTTCGAGAAAGATGCCGCCTTGTCGCGTCGCTTCCAGAAGGTTGATGTGGTCGAGCCGACGGTACAAGAAACCGTTGAGATCTTGAAGGGTCTGAAGTCGCGCTTCGAAGAGCACCATGGCGTCAAGTACGCCGTGGCCGCGCTGCAGGCTGCGGCTGAACTCAGCGCCAAGTACATCAACGACCGTCATTTGCCCGACAAGGCGATTGATGTGATTGATGAGGCCGGTGCGGCCCAGAGGATTTTGCCGCCTTCCAAGCGCAAGAAAACCATCACCAAAACCGAGGTCGAAGAAATCGTGGCCAAGATCGCGCGCATCCCGCCCGCGAATGTCTCCAACGACGATCGCGGCAAGTTGAAAGTTTTGGAGCGTGACCTGAAAAGCGTGGTCTTCGGTCAAGACAAAGCCATCGATGTGCTGGCTTCGGCTGTCAAGATGGCGCGTTCGGGTCTTGGCAAGGGCGACAAGCCGATTGGATCGTTCCTGTTTTCAGGCCCTACGGGCGTCGGCAAAACAGAAGCCGCCAAACAGCTCGCCTACATCATGGGCATCGACCTGATCCGCTTTGACATGTCGGAATACATGGAGCGTCACGCCGTCAGCCGCTTGATTGGCGCGCCACCGGGCTATGTTGGTTTTGACCAGGGTGGTTTGCTGACCGAAGCGGTGACCAAGAAGCCGCATTGCGTGCTGCTGCTCGACGAGATCGAAAAAGCCCACCCGGACATCTTCAACGTCTTGCTGCAGGTCATGGACCACGGCACGCTGACGGACAACAACGGGCGCAAGGCCGACTTCCGCAACGTCATCATCATCATGACGACGAATGCGGGTGCCGAGACCATGAACAAGGCGACCATTGGCTTCACCAATCCGCGTGAAGCGGGTGACGAGATGGCTGACATCAAGCGTTTGTTCACGCCAGAGTTCCGCAACCGTCTGGACGCCACTGTGAGCTTCAAGGCGCTGGACGAGTCTGTCATCTTGCGGGTGGTCGACAAGTTCTTGTTGCAACTGGAAACCCAGCTGGCAGAAAAGAAAGTCGACGTCACCTTCACCGATGCATTGCGCCAGTACCTAGGCCGCAAAGGCTTCGACCCACTGATGGGCGCCCGTCCGATGCAGCGTCTGATTCAGGACACGATTCGTCGTGCCTTGGCCGACGAGTTGCTGTTTGGTCGCTTGGTCGACGGTGGTCGCTTGACGGTTGACATGACTGTCACCAAAGACGACAAAGGCGTTGAGACTGGGGAGGTTAAGTTGGACATCCAGCCGCTGCCGAAGAAAGAAGGCAAAGCCAAGCCAGAGCCGCAAGCGGCGACGGCTGACTGATCAGGCTGCTCTCTTAAAAAGCCCGCTGAAGCGAACTTCAGCGGGCTTTTTTTATGGAAACACCGGGCCAGGAAAAATAGGCCCGTTAGATCCGCTTTCCCACGCGGGGTATTTGTGCATGACGCTTTCAAACAGCGCGCTAGAGACGATACGGTTCAGCCACGTTTGAAGTGCCGGCCAGTCTTGCTGCTCAAACCAGAGCGGGTCGGTCTGCGCAAATTGCCGCACAAAGGGTGCGATGGCCATGTCGGCGAGTGACGCTGCAGGGCCAAACAGCCAGCCTTCAGGGGTCAGTGGCTTCGCCAGTTGCATCAGCCAGACGGTAGCAGCGCTGCGATGCTGCAGGGCATCCGCCCCTGCATATCTGTTCGGGTATTTATACCGATCCAAGTGGTGCTTGAAGGTTGTTTCGCAATCGTTGATGAGCGTTTGCTCTTGCGCTGCTTGCTCAGGATTGGCAGACAACCATTGCGCCGGATCGTTGCGCTGCAAGGCCCAGCGCATGATCTCTAGGCTCTGGTCAATGACTTCGCCGCTTTGCAACACCAGCACGGGCACCGAGGCTTTGGCGGATGCGCTGATCAACTCTGCCGGCTTGGCTTTGAGCACGACCTCGCGTAACTCACAGTCTTGACCGCTGATGGCCAGCGCCAGCCTGGCTCGCATGGCATAAGGGCAACGGCGAAACGAATACAAGACCGGCAGCTTGCCTTGCATGGTCAGGCGCTTGTCTTTCCTGGATCTTCTGACTGCTTGGCGGCCAAGCCTCGTTTGATGCCAATGTGCCGCTCATTGCGTTGTTGTGCAAAAGCGATTTGGCGTTGGCGCTCCCGAAAGCCTTCTTTTTGGGATTCGGTGGTTTTGTCGTGGCAGCCGGGGCAACTCACGCCTTCGACAAACAGCGGCGAGAGTTTGTCTTCGGCACTCACCGGATCACGGCAGGAGCGGCACAGCGCAAAGTGGCCTGGCTGCAGGTCGTGATCGACCGAGACGCGCTCGTCAAAAACAAAGCACTCTCCGCGCCAGCTGCTTTGCGCTTCAGGCACAGTTTCTAAGTACTTGAGAATGCCGCCCTCCAAGTGATAGACCTCGTCAAAGCCCTGTGTGCGCATGAAGGCGGTGGACTTTTCGCAGCGAATGCCACCCGTGCAAAACATGGCAACTTTGGGTTTTTTGCCGTCCCGTTCTTGCAGTCGACCTTCTGGCCCCATCTCTCGGCGAACCCAGTCTGGCAGTTCAGAAAAACTGGTGGTGGCGGGGTTGATCGCGCCTTCAAAGGTGCCGATGGAGACTTCGTAGTCATTGCGGGTGTCGATCAGCACCACGTCGGGGTCGCTGATCAGGGCGTTCCAGTCTTGCGGCTTGACGTACTGGCCGGCCATGCGGTTCGGGTTGATGCCTTCCACGCCCATGGTCACGATTTCCTGTTTGAGGCGCACCTTCATCCGGTAAAACGGGGCTTTGTCGCTGTGCGCTTCTTTGTGCTCCAGCGCGGCCAAGCGTGGGTCTGCTCGCAGATGCGCCAGCACCGCCCGCACGCCAGCCTCAGGCCCGGCGATGGTACCGTTGATGCCCTCGGCCGCCAGCAGCAGGGTCCCCCGGACATCGTTCGCTTCGCAAAAGGCCTGCAGCGGCGCTTGCAACTCAGCGAAGTCGGGCAGGTCGACAAATTTATACAGGGCGGCGGTGAGAAAGTCAGGCATATCGAATTCAAGGACGCCAAGCGAGGCGATAGATGCAGTTGTTGGAATTCGGTATTTTCCCAGAATCAGGCTTGGATGAGCATGATCTAGCGCAACTATCGGGTGCCAAAAATCCTATCACCCGCATCCCCCAGACCCGGCAAGATGTAACCGTGGTCATTGAGTTGGCGGTCGATGGCGGCGGTGAAAATCGGCACATCCGGGTGTGCGGTCTGCAGTGCTGCGATGCCTTCAGGGCAGGTCAGCAGGCAGACAAACTTGATGGATTTGGGATTGAGTTTTTTCAGCCGGTCGATGGCCGCAATGGCTGAGTTGCCTGTGGCCAGCATGGGGTCGACCACGATGATGTCGCGCTCTTGCATGTCATGCGGCATCTTGAAGTAATACTCCACCGCCTTCAGCGTGGCTGGGTCCCGGTACAGGCCGACGTGCCCAACGCGCGCGCCCGGCACCACGCTCAGCATGCCCTCCAAAATACCGTTGCCTGCCCGCAAGATCGACACAAACACCAGCTTCTTGCCGTCGATGACTTTGGCTTGCATGGTCTCTAGCGGGGTTTCGATCTCGACCGTCTGCATCGGCATGTCGCGCGTGACCTCGTAGGCCATCAGCATGCTGAGTTCATTCAGCAGCGTGCGAAAAGTGCTGGTGCTGGCGTCTTTGCGGCGCATCAAACTGAGCTTGTGCTGCACCAACGGATGGTCAATCAGCGTCAACGGGGAGCTGGTTTTACGAGGCGTGTTCATCAAGCGGGTTTCCCTGTGTTTCAACTGAGTTTTGAAGGGGAGTCAGGCGAAAAGTAAAATGCAGCGCTAGATTAAATCAATTCATCCATCTCAGAAGGACTCTTCGTGGCCGGACACAGTAAATGGGCGAATATTCAACACCGCAAGGGTCGCCAGGATGAAAAGCGCCAGCGCGTCTGGACCCGTGTGATGCGTGAAATCATGGTTGCGGCCCGAATGGGCGGCGGTGACCTGACCACCAATCCGCGTCTGCGCTTGGCCATTGACAAGGCCAAGGCCGCCAACATGCCCAGCGAAAACGTCAAGTACGGCATTGCCAAGGCGACGGGCAGTCTTGAGGGCGTGCACTACGAGGAAGTGCGCTATGAGGGCTACGGCATTGGTGGTGCGGCCATCATCGTCGACTGCATGACCGACAACAAAGTGCGTACCGTGGCTGAAGTCCGTCACGCCTTTTCAAAGCACGGCGGCAACATGGGCACCGAAGGTTCTGTGGCCTTTCAGTTCAAGCACTGCGGTCAGCTGATTTACGCGCCCGGCGTGAGTGAAGACAAAGTCATGGAGCTGGCGCTGGACGCTGGCGCTGACGATGTGATCACCGATGAAGACGGCGCCATTGAGGTACTGACGCCCTATGCAGATTTCGAAAAGATCAAAAATGCGCTGGAGGCCGCGGGCTTAGTTGCCGCGGTGGCTGAAGTCACCATGCGCGCCGAAAACACCATCGAGTTGAGCGGCGACGATGCCCTGAAAATGCAAAAGCTGCTCGATATTCTGGAAGACTTGGACGACACCCAAGACGTCTTTCACAACGCGGCGCTGTCGCTTTAATCTGCTCCCTGAATTTTTCAAAAATGAAAGTATTGGCATGAAAGTATTGGTTGTGGGCGGCGGTGGCCGTGAGCACGCGTTGGCTTGGAAGCTGGCGCAGTCACCCAAGTTACAGGCGGTGTATGTGGCGCCAGGCAATGGCGGCTCGGCGATTGATTCGCGTCTCGAAAACATCCCTATCACCGACATCAAGGCGTTGCGCGAATGGGCCTTGGCGGAAAAAATCGTTTTGACGGTGGTGGGTCCTGAGCAGCCACTGGCCGCTGGCATCGTCGATGACTTTCGCGCCCATGGCTTGCGTGTTTTTGGCCCAACCAAAGCCGCCGCCCAACTCGAAAGCTCGAAGGCTTTTTCCAAGGCCTTCATGAAGCGCCACGGCATTCCCACCGCTGAGTACGAAACCTTCTCGGACCCGGTGGCCGCGCATGTGTACATCGACAAAAAGGGCGCACCCATCGTGGTCAAAGCCGATGGCTTGGCCGCTGGCAAAGGCGTGGTGGTCGCGATGTCGCTGCAAGAGGCGCACGAGGCGATTGACTTCATGCTCGCGCCTGACGTCAGCTTCAACCCCCTCGGCGTGACGCACAACGCAGGCGGTGCCCGCGTGGTGATTGAAGAGTTTTTGCAAGGTGAAGAGGCCAGTTTCATCGTCATGTGTGACGGCAAAAACGTCACGCCGCTGGCGACCAGCCAAGACCACAAACGCCTGCTCGATGGTGACGCCGGCCCCAATACGGGTGGCATGGGTGCTTACTCGCCCGCACCGGTGGTGACGCCGCAGATCCATGCACGTGCCATGCGAGAGATCATCATGCCAACCATCAAAGGCATGGAGCAAGACGGCATTGTCTTCACCGGTTTCTTGTATGCCGGGCTGATGATTGACGCCGAAGGCCACCCTAAAACGCTGGAGTTCAACTGCCGGATGGGCGACCCGGAGACGCAGCCGATCATGATGCGTCTGAAGACAGATTTGTTTGACGTGATGATGGCTGCCACCTCAGGCCAACTCGATCAGGTCGAGCTGGAGTGGGACACCCGACCAGCGTTGGGCGTGGTGATGGCCGCGCACGGCTACCCGCTCAACCCGCGCAAGGGCGACCTGATCACCGGCGTGCCTTCGTTAGAGAAAATGCAGGCGGCTGATGTGATGGTTTTTCATGCGGGCACAGTGCCTGAGGGCAAGGGTGTGGCGCTGACTTCGGGCGGCCGCGTGTTGTGCGTCACAGCCTTGGGCACCACGGTCAAGGAGGCTCAAAAGCATGCCTACGATATGGCGGCAAAGATTCATTTTGACGGCGCCCAGTACCGCACAGACATCGGCTACAGGGCCATCAAGTCCTGAGGCAACCTCGATATGGCCTTGACATGACCTTGACATGACCTTGACAGTTTCTTCCGAAAAAACGGCCGACGCCGGTCGCACTTTTTTGCTCGGCTTGCAGCAGCGCATCACCTCGGCCGTGGCCGCGCTGGATGGTCACAGCTTTGTTTCTGACGCTTGGGAGAAAGCGCCCGGTGAAGCCTTGCAGGGCCATGGTGTCACGCAAATTCTGGAGCAGGGCAGGGTGTTTGAGCGCGCCGGTTGCGGCTTCTCGCAGGTGCGTGGTGCCAGCCTTCCGCCGTCAGCAACACAGCACCGGCCTGAGTTGGCTGGCGCGCCGTTTGAGGCCATGGGTGTGTCCCTGGTTTTTCATCCGCGCAACCCCTATGTGCCCACCGTGCACATGAATGTCCGCATGCTCACCGCTACGCCGACCTCGGGTGAGCCCGTGTGTTGGTTTGGCGGCGGCATGGACCTCACCCCTTTTTATGCTTTTGAAGAAGATGCGGTGCATTTTCATCAGGTTTGCAAGGACGCGCTGACGCCGTTTGGTGACGACAAATACCCGCGCTTCAAAACTTGGTGTGACGAGTACTTTTACTTGAAGCACCGGCAAGAGCAGCGCGGCATTGGCGGCGTGTTTTTTGACGACTTCCAGGAGCTTGGCTTTGAGGGCAGTTTTGCCATGATGCAGAGCGTGGCGAACGCCTTCTTGACGGCGTACTTGCCTATCGTTGAGCGCCGCATGGACACGCCTCACGGTCAAACCGAGCGGGATTTTCAGTTGTATCGGCGCGGCCGTTACGTCGAGTTCAATTTGGTCTGGGACCGTGGCACGCATTTTGGCCTCCAGTCAGGCGGGCGTACCGAGTCCATCCTGATGTCGATGCCGCCGCTGACGAGTTGGTCGTATCGGCGCGAAGACCCGCCGGAGTCGCCAGAAGCCGCTTTGACTCGCGACTTCTTGGTTCGAAGGGACTGGGTTTGAAGCGCATTGGCGTTTTTGGGGGGGCCTTCGATCCACCCCATCACGCGCATCTGGCCCTGGCAAAGACGGCGATCGCGCAGTTGCAATTGGACGAACTCAAAATCATCCCGACCGGCTACGCGTGGCACAAAGAGCGGCCGCTGAGCGCCGCTGAGCATCGGCTGAAGATGACCGAGCTGGCCTTCAGCGGTCTTGACCGTGTCAGTGTCGATGAGCGTGAAATCAAGCGGACGGGTCCGAGTTACACCATTGACACGCTGGAAGCGCTGCACGCTGAAAACCCTGGCAGCGCGTTCTTTCTGCTGATTGGCGGGGACCAGTTGGCCGCCTTCAGCCAGTGGCACCGGTGGCAGGATATACTCTCGCGAGCTACAGTTTGTGTAGCGGAGCGCCCGCTGCAGGCCAGCGCACCAGCCGATGTGCTGGCGCAGATGCCAGCTTTGCGGCAGAGCATTCACCTGCAACTGCCTCCCATGACTGTCAGCGCAACGGCGATTCGCCAGCTTATTGCCACTCACACCGGCTCCCCTAATACGTCGCAGCCCGATCTCGCCGGACTGGTTCCGGACCCTGTAGCGCGTTATATTTCTCTCCATGGGCTGTACCAAGCCCGCCCAACTTCTCTTTGAGCACCACCGCATGACCGATAACACCTCCAGCGCCGACAAAAAAGACATTCAAAAACTGCAGCGAGCCATTGTTGATGGCTTGGAGGATGTGAAGGCGCAAGACATTCAGGTGTTTGACACCGAGCACATCACCTCATTGTTTGAGCGCGTCATCGTCGCTTCTGGAACGTCGAATCGCCAAACCAAAGCACTCGCCGCCAGCGTGCGCGATGCCGTGCGTGACGCCGGTTTTGGCAAACCCCGCATCGAGGGCGAGCAAAACGGCGAGTGGATCATTGTGGATTGCGGCGCTGCTGTCGCGCACATCATGCAGCCGACGATTCGTCAGTACTACCACCTCGAAGAGCTGTGGGGCGACAAGCCTGTCAAGCTCAAACTCGGCGCTGTCGCACCGTTGGTCAAAGCTTCTCGCGCTGCCGCTTTGGCTGCGGCTGAAGCCGAAGTTGCGCAAGCCCCGGGTGGCCGTACAGCGGCTCGTACCGTGGCGCGTAACGCTGCCAAAAAAGCGGCCCGCGTCAGCGGTGCGCCAGCACCTGCCAGCGCCAAAACGGCAGCCAAAAAAGCACCCGCCAAGCGAGGCGCAGCCAAGGCCGCTCCTAAGCCGTCCGTGAAAGCGGCCGTCAAAGCCATCGTGAGCAACGCGGCACCGTCGAAGACGGCTGTCAAGTCTGCAAAACCGAGAGTCACACCTGCCGCTAAACCCGCTGTCAAGTCGGTGGCTAAATCAGCACCGGTGAAAGCCGCTCCCGCCAAAAAGGCTGCGCCAAAGAGCTTGGCTGCTAAGACTGCAGCCTTGAAAAAGCCAGCCGCTAAGAAAACCACCCGGAGCGCATGAGGCTGCAGATCGTCGCAGTCGGGCAACGTGTGCCCGATTGGGCGCAGACCGCCTACGACGACTACGCCAAGCGTTTTCCGCCTGAACTCAAAGTTGAACTGAAGGCTGTCAAGACCGAAGCCCGCGCGTCTAAAACGCTTGAAAATTTACTGGCCGCAGAGCGCACGCGCATCGAGGCAGCGATCCCCAAAGGCATGCGCATCGTCGCCCTCGACGAACGCGGCACCAACATCACCACCGTTGCTTTGGCCGACAAACTTCGGCATTGGCAACGCGAAGGCGATGACGTCGCGATTGTGATTGGCGGCCCCGACGGTCTTGACCCCGGCTTCAAACAAGCTGCCCACGAACGCATTCGTCTGTCCGACCTGACGCTGCCCCACGCCATGGTGCGTGTGCTGCTGATCGAACAGTTGTACCGTGCTTGGAGCATCACGGTGAACCACCCCTATCACCGAGAGTAGGCATGTCTGATTTCATTTATCTAGCGTCTCAAAGCCCGCGTCGGGCGCAGTTGCTGGAGCAACTTGGCTTGTCGTTCAAACGCCTGTTACCAGACCCGGCTGAAGATGCTGAAGCGCTAGAAATCGTGCACGGCGGTGAAGCCCCTGCCACTTACGTCCAGCGCGTGACCCGACTCAAGTTGCAAGCGGCGGTAGCGCGCATGCAGCGCCAAGGTGTGCCGGCTGCACCGGTGCTGTGTTCTGACACCACGGTCGCCTTGGGCCGAAGCATTTTGGGCAAGCCTGAGAACGACGCCGATGCGATCCGCATCTTGACCCTGCTGTCGGGCGCGACGCACCGCGTGCTCACGGCGGTAGCGGTGCAGCACGGTCAAAAAGTCGTTGAGGCCTTGAGCATTTCAAACGTCACGTTTGCCCACATGACGCGGCCCCAAGTCAAGGCTTATGTGGCCTCTGGCGAGCCCATGGGCAAAGCCGGGGCTTATGCGGTGCAGGGCAGGGCGGCGGTTCACATCACGCGCATCAACGGCAGTTATTCGGGCATCATGGGTTTGCCTTTGCATGAAACTTCATTGCTCTTACGCGCCGTTGGCGTGAAGATCTGACACTAGGACAGCCCCCATGTCGCAGGAAATTCTGATCAACTGGTCGCCCCAAGAAACACGCGTTGCCGTGGTCGAAAACGGCGCGGTGCAAGAACTCCATGTGGAGCGTTCGCTTGAACGCGGTTTGGTCGGCAATGTTTACCTCGGCAAGGTCGTGCGCGTGTTGCCGGGGATGCAGTCTGCTTTTATTGATATTGGGCTCGACCGCACTGCCTTTTTGCACGTGGCAGATTTGATGAGCAGCATCAATAGTCGCCATGCCGAGACAGAGTCCGGCAAGACCGAGTCAGCACCGCCGTTGCCGATTGAGAAGCAGCTGTTTGAGGGACGGGCCATCATGGTGCAGGTCCTGAAGGACCCCATCGGCACCAAGGGTGCGCGACTGACGGCGCAGATCAGCATCGCCGGGCGCTTGCTCGTTTTTTTGCCGCAAGACAGCCACATTGGCGTGTCGCAAAAAATCCCCCCCAAGCAACGCGAAGAGTTGCGCCAGCGCCTGCAAGCCTTGGCGGGTGAGTCTGGTGGCGGCTTTATATTGCGTACCAACGGTGAAGATGCAACTGACGCTGAACTTGGCGAAGACATTGCCTATTTGCGCAAAACCTGGGCCCGCATCAAAGACGCATCGCTGCGGCTTCCCCCGACGTCGGTCTTGCATCAAGACCTCAACTTGCTGCAGCGCGTGTTGCGCGATGTGGTCTCGGAGGCCACGCAATCCATTCGTGTCGATTCTCGTGAGCAGTGTGCGCAGTTGCAGACTTTTGCGGCTGAATTCATGCCCACGACTCTGAAGAAAGTTCAGCTCTACACCGGCGAGCGGCCGATTTTCGACTTATTGAACATCGACGAAGAAATCGCCCGTGCACTGGGCCGCCGGGTTGAACTCAAATCGGGCGGCTACCTCATCATTGACCAGACCGAAGCGCTGACCACGGTCGACGTCAACACCGGCGGTTTTGTGGGTGCGCGCAACTTTGACGAAACCATTTTCAAGACCAATCTTGAAGCCGCACAGGCCATTGCACGGCAACTCAGGCTGCGCAATCTGGGCGGCATTGTCATCGTTGACTTCATCGACATGCTGCGTGACAACCACCGTGATGCGGTGCTGGTCGAGTTCAAAAAACAGCTGGCGCGTGACCGTATCAAGACCACCGTCAACGAATTTTCTGCACTCGGCTTGCTCGAGATGACACGAAAACGTACGCGTGAATCACTCTCTCATCAACTCTGTGAGCCCTGCAGCGCTTGCAGTGGCAAAGGTGTGGTCAAGACCGCGCGCAGTGTGACCTACGACATCTTGCGAGAAATATTGCGAGAGGCCCGACAGTTCAATCCTCGTGAGTTTCGGGTTGTGGCCGCGCCGCAAGTCATTGAACTTTTTCTGGATGAAGAGAGCCAGCATTTGGCCGACTTGAGCACCTTCATCGGCAAGCCGATTTCACTGCAATCAGAAGTGGCGATGGCTCAAGAGCACTACGACATCGTGCTGCTTTAAAGTCAGTGTGAATGACTGCTGGTGTTGAAACCCAGCTGGTAAAGGTGGCTGTAAGCCCCTCCTTTAGCCAACAGTTCTGCGTGGGTGCCAGACTCCAGCAGTCGCCCACCCTCCAGCATAATGATTCTGTCGGCATGCTGAATCGTCGACAAGCGGTGTGCGATCACAACCGAGGTTCGGTTGGTGGTCAGCCGCTCAATGGCTTGCTGTACGGCTTGCTCTGACTCGGTGTCCAGCGCTGACGTGGCTTCGTCCAGTATCAAAATAGGCGCGTCTTTGTAAAGTGCTCTGGCGATGGCCAAGCGCTGCCTTTGCCCACCAGACAACTGCATGGCGTTGTGCCCAAGTAGCGTGTCGATGCCGTTCGGAAGCTCCGCCAACAACTTGTCGAGGTTGGCTGCTTGTAGGCAGTGAATCACCCGCGCACGATCTATCTGCTGCCCGAGGGCCACATTGGCGGCAATCGAGTCGTTCAGCATCACCACGTTCTGACTGACAAACGCAAACTGTTCGCGCAGCGATGACAGGTGCCAGTTTTCAAGTGGCTCGCCGTCTAGGCTGATGACGCCTGACGACACATCCCGAAAGCGTGGCAACAGGCTCACCAGTGTGCTTTTACCGGACCCGGAGGTTCCGACAATCGCGATGGTTTCGCCCGGTTTGATCACCAGATTGAACTGCTCCAGCGCTGGACTCGCTTCAGCGTTGTAGCGCACGGTGACGTCCGAAAAAGTGATTTCACCGTTGGCTCTTTGTTTGCTGAACGTGCCGCTGGTTTCGTCATCGATGTGGTCAAGCAGGTTCAACCCTCTTTCCAAAGCCGCGATGCCCCGAGTGATCGGCGTTGCTGCGTCCGACAGACTTTTGATGGGCGCAATCAACAGCAGCATCGCGGTGACAAAGGCCACAAAACTTCCGACTGTGGTGGCGCCATCGGCACTTTGCAGCAAGGCAATAGAAACCACGGCGGACAGTGCAACAGCTGCCAGCAGTTGGGTGAGGGCGCTCATGCCGGCGTGGGCAACGGTCGATTTGATGGACAAGTGCCGCAGACCCAAACTCAGCAGGTGAAAACGCTCAGATTGAACTTTTTGCGCTGCATGGAGGCGGATGTCGCGATGGGCCAAGACGTTCTCTTCCACAACGTAGGCGAGGTCGTCGGTGGCTTTTTGACTCTCTTTGGTCAACCGGTACAAGCGCTTGGACAGTATCCGCACAACCGCGATCACGGCTGGAAAAATAAGTGCGACAACCAGTGTCAACTTCCAGTTCAGGTAAAGCAGGTAGCCCACCAAGGCCAGCATACTCAAGACGTCGCGCGCCAGCCGCATGACCGCATTCACCAGCAAGCTGGAGCCGTTCTGGACTTCGTAAACCACCGTGTTGGCGATGGTGCTGGAGGTCTGTTCCGTGAAGAGACTGAAGCGGGCGCTCAGGAGTTTGTCAAACATCGCTTCGCGAAGTTTTTGCAGCCCAAGGTTGGTGACCCGGGCCAAACCAAACTGTGCCAAAAATCCGGCCAGTCCACGCACGCCAAACAGAAGCATCAGAAACACCGGCACTTGCCAGAGACTGAGTTCTCCGCCGGTCTGAAACCCACGATCTAGCAAGGGCTTCAGCAGGGCCGGCACCATCGGCTCGGTGGCCGATGCCATCAACGTTGCGACGATCGCCAGGAACCAGCCACTTCTTGAGCTGCTGAAGTATGGCCAGAGCCTGACGACACTGTCTGGAATGCTTCGCTTTTTCGCCTGAGGAGTTGCCACAGGTGTGGCTTGAGGCGAAGAAGATGAATTTTTCAAGGACTTTTCCCGGGTTGCCTGTTTGAGCGGCATTATCGGTGGACTTCACCGCCATGACGACTGGCCAGAGTCTACGTGGTTTGACCCGACCAGCTTTTCTGAGCAACATTTTTAGTAGCGATTTGTTTCGTATAGAATTTGACGCCGTGTATTGCCTTTTACGGTGTGTACCATGCAGGCTTAAGCTGCATTGGCTACGTATTCGTGTCGAACTGTTTGGGTTGTCAAATTGATTAATGAATTTAGTATTGCAAATATCCAAAGACGTCGTGCGCTGAAGGCGCTGTCGTTGGCAACGCTGTCGTCGCTCAGCACTCTGCCTGCGCTGGCCCAATTCCGTGTGGAAGTGTCTGGCATCGGCATGACGCAGTTGCCGATTGGTTTGCCAACCTTCAAGGGCGAAGCCCAGGCCCCGCAAAAAATCAGCGCCATCGTCAAGGCCGACTTGGAACGCAGCGGCATGTTCCGTTCTGTTGACGCAGCCGGTTTATTGGCTGACGAGACCACCCAGCTTGACGCGTCAGCCTGGCGCCAGCGCGGTGCCGACTCTGTCGCCACGGGCAGCATCACCCCCCTGGCGGATGGTCGATTTGATGTGCGCGTACGGTTGTGGGACGTGGTTCGCAGCCAAGACTTGGGCGGGCAGAGCCACGTTGTTTCAGCCGCCGACTTGCGTTTGGCGGCGCATCGCGTGGCCGACTTTATCTACGAAAAAATCACCGGTGAAAAAGGCATTTTTGCCACCCGTATTGCCTACGTCACCAAGACCGCACAGCGCTTCAATTTGTGGGTTGCAGACTCTGACGGTGAAAACGCCCAGTCTGCGCTGACCAGCCCTGAGCCCATCATCTCGCCGTCTTGGTCCCCCACCGGTGCCCAGTTGGCGTACGTCTCCTTTGAGTCGCGTAAGCCGGTCATTTACGCCCACGATGTCTCTACCGGTAAGCGCCGGCTGTTGGCCAACTTCAAGGGTTCCAACAGTGCACCCGCCTGGTCACCTGACGGTCGTCAATTGGTGGCCACGCTCAGCCGCGACGGTGGTTCGCAGATTTTTGCCATCGACGTCAATGGTGGCGAGCCGCGCCGCCTGACGCAGTCGTCCAGCATTGACACCGAGCCGACCTACTCGCCAGATGGCAAAAGCATTTATTTTGTCAGTGACCGCGGCGGTGCGCCGCAAATTTACAAGATGGCGCCATCTGGCGGCAGCCCTCAGCGAGTGACCTTCACAGGGTCCTACAATATCTCTCCTGCACTGAGCCATGACGGTCGCTGGATGGCCTATATCTCGCGGGTCGGCGGTGCTTTTAAGTTACACCTGATGGAGTTGGCCAATGGCGTGAGCACGGCCATCACCGATACCAGCGCAGACGAAAACCCCAGCTTTTCGCCCAACAGCCGATTGGTCTTGTACGCGACGCAACAGCAAGGGCGTGAGGCTTTGATGACCACCACGCTCGACGGCAAAATTAAGGCGCGACTGTCAGGCGCCAGCGGTGATATCCGCGAGCCTGACTGGGGTCCGTTCCAGCGTTGATTTTTTCTTTTTTCTTTTAAGTTTTTTCCCCACGAGGTCTCCATGAAACGTATTCTTTCTATTCTGTCTGTACTCACTCTTTCTTTCGTTTTGGCCGCTTGCGGCTCCAGTGTGAAATTGAGCGATGTTCCCGTTGAAGACCGCAGCGCGGGTGCTGCTGGCGCAGGTGGTGCCGCGGGTGCTGACAGCCAAGCCTCCGGGCGCGGCGTGGCCCCGGTTGAAATCAGCACCACAGACACGACGGCGGCCGGCCCAGTGGGTGCTGCTCGCGTTATTTACTTTGACTACGACAGCTTCACCATCAAGCCCGAGTTCCAAGGCGCTATCGAAGTGCACGCCCGTTTCCTGACCACCAACAAGAACCGTAAGATCGCCATTGAAGGCCACACCGATGAACGTGGTGGCCGCGAATACAACTTGGCACTCGGTCAAAAACGCTCTGAAGCTGTTCGCCGTTCACTGTCGTTGCTGGGTGTGGCCGAGACCCAAGTGGAAGCCGTTAGTTTTGGTGAAGAAAAGCCTTCCATGATTGGTGCGACTGAAGATGCCTTCGCCAAAAACCGCCGCGCTGAAATCAACTACCGATGAATCTAGGGATTGTCGCTGTGACACTATTCTTCAAACAGCACTGCCGGGTCGCCTTTTTGGCCTCGCTCTTGCTGTCAATGAGTGCCGCTAACGCAGCCCTTTTTGACGACGACGAGGCCCGAAGAGCCATTCTTGATTTGCGCCAAAAGGTCGAGCTTATTCAGCAAAAGAGTGCTGACGATCTGCGCAAGGTCAATGAAGAAAATGCACAGCTGAACGCTCAGCTTCTGCAACTTCGTCGGAGCGTGCTCGAACTGTCTGGGCAAATTGAAAATTCGCGCGGCGAGTTGGCCCGCATGCGTGGCCAGGACGAGCAATTCGCGCGGGAGTTAACCGAGGTTCAGCTCCGCCAGAAAGACTTGTTGCAGTCGACAGAAGACCGACTCAGAAAATTCGAACCGAGCAAGGTTCGTGTTGACGGACTGGAGTTTGTCGCCGAGCCGACTGAAGTGCGTGATTTTGAGACCGCTTTGGCGACCTTGCGCAAGGGCGACTTTGCCCAAGCCCAAGGATCATTCGCCGACTTCAATCGGCGCTACCCCAACAGCGGCTACAACCCCTCTGCCTTGTTTTGGCTAGGCAATGCCGAGTATGCCCAGCGCAGTTACAAGGACGCTGTGGTCACCTTCCGTGCGCTCATGAGTGCAGCGCCGGCCCATCTCCGTGCGCCCGAGGCCTTGCTGTCTATCGCCAATTGCCAGATCGAGTTGAAAGACGCCAAGGCCGCCCGTAAATCCATTGAAGATCTCCTCAAAACCTACCCGCAGTCTGAGGCGGCCAAGGTCGGCAAAGAGCGTCTTGCCAAACTGAAATAGTCGGTATGGACATCACTGCACTTCAAACCCTCAACAGCCAAATCCTTTGGGCTTCCTTCGCTCTGTCGGCGCTCTTTGGCGCGATTGCTCAGCGTACCCACTTTTGCACCATGGGTGCGGTCAGCGACATCCTGAGCATGGGTGACTGGACGCGCATGCGTGTGTGGGGTCTGGCGGCCGGGGTGGCCTTGATCGGCTTTGCCGGTCTCGTCGCTGCGGGTCTGATTGACCCGACCAAAACCCTTTACGTCGCCAATCGTTTCATCTGGCTGTCCGCGTTGGTGGGCGGCTTGTTGTTTGGTTTTGGCATGGTGTTGTCTTCTGGCTGCGGCAGCAAAACCTTGGTCCGTGTGGGTGCCGGTAACCTGAAGTCCTTGGTGGTTTTTATCGTCATGGGCCTGGCCGCTTTTGCCACGCTCAAAGGTATCACTGCCGTGTTGCGGGTCAGCACAGTAGACAGCGTGGCTATCGATTTCTCGACGCCTGCAACGCTGGGCCAGTGGCTCGCGATGGCCACTGGATTACCCGCATCGGCAACCGCTCTGGCACTTGGCCTGGCCCTCGGCTTAGGGCTGATGGTCTGGGCGATGGCCGGTCGAGATTTCCTGATCGTCGACAACTTGCTGGCCGGTCTTGGCATTGGCGCCATCATCACGGCATTGTGGTGGGTCAGCGGCAGTTTTGGTTTTGTGCCTGAGCATCCCGAGACCTTAGAAGCGGTTTTTTTGGCTACTAATTCAGGTCGTGCTGAGGCCATGAGCTTTGTCTCCCCGGTGGCTTATACGCTGGATTGGTTGATGTTCTTCAGCGACAAAAGCAAGGTACTTACCTTGGGCATTGTCTCCGTGGTCGGTGTGGTCGCGGGTTCTGCCGTCTATGCATTGACGACTCGCTCATTCCGTTGGGAAGGCTTTGGCGGCACAGAAGACACCGCCAACCATCTTGTGGGTGCTGTGCTCATGGGTGTCGGCGGTGTGGCTGCTATGGGGTGCACCATCGGACAGGGCTTGTCCGGTATTTCAACCTTGAGTGCCACCAGCTATGTCGCCTTAGCTGCCATCTTGCTGGGTGCTGTTGCAGGACTTAAATACCAGATCTGGCGCCTCGAGCGCACGCTTTAGTGTCTGCGCTGCAGCCGCTTGATGCCGCTGTGCCGGCTGATCTAGAACGACGCTTTGGTGGTCTTGCAAGGCTCTACGGTCAAGCGGGAGCACTGCGCATTCGGCAAGCTCACGCTGTAGTGGTGGGCTTGGGCGGTGTTGGCTCATGGGCCGCAGAAGCACTTGCCCGCAGCGGCGTTACCAAACTCACGCTGATCGATCTGGACCATATTTCTGAGTCCAACATCAACCGCCAACTCCATGCCTTGGACAGCACGCTAGGACAATCCAAAGTCGAAGCCATGCGTGAGCGCATTCGCTTGATCAACCCCAGTTGTGTGGTGACCTGTGTCGAAGAATTCGTCGATGCCGCCAACTGGCCGCACATCGCAGGGCTTGATGTGTTCGACAACGCCGTGCCCTTGGCCGTGTTGGATGCCTGTGACCAAGTCAGGGCCAAAACAGCCATGGCCGCGTGGGCACTTCAAAACGGCGTTAACTTCATCGCGGTCGGTGCGGCAGGCGGTAAGCGTCACGCGCACCGCGTCGACATCGAAGACCTCTCACTCACCACGCACGACCCCTTGCTGGCGCAGCTGCGTTACCGCCTGCGCAAAGAGCAGGGCGCTGCACGCGTGGGCAAGATCGGTATTGCCTGCGTCTTCAGTCGCGAGTCCGTTGTGCAGCCCGATGCGCTGTGCGAAGTAGACGTCGCCAACGATGCCAATGACGGTAGCCTCAACTGCCATGGCTACGGGTCGGTGGTCAGCGTCACCGCCACCTTCGGCGTGTGTGCCGCAGGCTGGTTGCTCGACAAAATTGCTTCAGGGCTTCAAATCAAGTCCAAAAGGACGCTATAATTTGAGGCTCAACTGATGCAGACAAAATCCTAGTCAGAAGAGAGCCAAGAAGAATAAGTGGGACGTTAGCTCAGTTGGTAGAGCAGCGGACTTTTAATCCGTTTGTCGTGGGTTCGACCCCCGCACGTCCCACCAGATTCTTCAATGTAATCAAGCACTTACGAGTCATCGGTAAGTGCTTTTTTTACGTCTGTAGTTTTATTTAGGCACCTGTGTAGGCAGAATAATCTGCATCACCAAATCGGTTGTGAGCAACAACAACCGAACTTTGTTTGGCCAAAAATTTCATTGACGCCCCTGAACAACTGCGGGCGCTTTTAGTAAACGCCGTACATTTTTTAGCTGAAACGGAATGCTGTGCGCCTATTTCTTTCCGCGCTTAAATGGGTCGTAGGTATGCCACGGTCTGTCAGCCAGTTTTAGGATGCCCTGAATGTAACGTCCTCCCGTTCACTGCGCTTATTCTGCCGTGATGCCTGTTTCTTTTACGAGTCTGTCGTATTTCAAAAGCTCGGCCTTGACGTAGTCAGATGACTTGATTAACGAGCCACCGATTGGGCTGAAGCCAGCATGGGCCATCTGTTGCTGGACCTCCGGAGTTTGCAGCGTAAAGTTCAATTCAGAGTTGAGGCGTGCGACGATGCTGGCAGGTGTTTTTGACGGCGCAAACACGCCTACCCAGGTAGCAAAGTTGAAGCTAGGAAACCCCAGTTCTACTACTGTTGGAACGTCAGGCATCGAACTCACGCGCTCCGCCAGCGGTTTGACCTTACCTGCCTTGACCAGTGAAACGGCTGCGGGCAGGGCAACACTAGCCAGCTGGATCTGGTCGCCCATGACCGCATTGAGGGCCGGTCCGGCACCGGCGTAAGGCGCCTGCAGGATATTGACCTTGGCAAGCGACTTAAACAGGTACTCGGCACTCAGGCGCTGCGACAAAAAGCGGGCAATGATGCCCGCAGGTCCGCCAGGTGCAAAGGCCTCTACCAACTTAACGGGTTTACTCGGCCACTCAGTGATTTGTGACCACAAAGTCTGTGGCGCTGTGCACGCTGCTCAAGCTGCGCCAAGAGCAAGTAAGGCATAACGGCGTTGAATCGTACTAAATTTCCTTGAATGGCCTAGGTTTCAGCCTGGGATGAGTGGCATCAGCAGAAATGACGTGTGCACGCCTCCGGTGTGGAGAGTGTTCTTGCCACCGAACTCTGCAGGGTTGCGGTCTTCAATATGGTTGTGCAACATGCGGCCTGGTGGTGTGACGACGAAGTCATGCCCCTTGATCGTCAGTACCAAACGGTAACCCTTCGGGTAGACCATGCTTGTTGGCCAGATTTCCACATCAAGCTCACACACTTCCCCTGGCACCAATTTCTGGATTTCGTCATGGCTGTGATAAGGACGCCAGGGCTTGCTTTTCATCGCATCCAATTTCCGATGAGATGCGCGTAACCAGCCGAGTGCCACTGGCACTTTTTCGTGCGCACCTGTGAATACGGCCTCCTGACCATTCTGGTCAAACATCCGCACTACGGCGAAAATATCCATGTCGGTCGTTGTTGTCGATACGCAGAGGCGTAGCGCAATCGGACCAGTGAATTCAACATCGCGATCAAAGGGAGCTGAAGAAAAACTAATCTCGCCTTCTCCGGCCTTGTAGCTGGCCTGCGAAGATTTGGTCTGAGTCTCAGGCGTTAGCGTTCGGCTGCTGGCGTCCAGATTAAATTTGGTCCACTGCGTTCGCGCAAGTGGCCACTCGTGTTCCTTGCGGATGGTCGCAGACCCGTCGGCCTTGCGTATGGCCAGTTGTACTGGCGGCTCATCGTCCCAGCCGTTTTTCTCGCTCTTCAAAAAGCGGTCAAAAAAGCGCTTCTGCAGCGCCACATAATGCGGCAAGTAAAAGCTTTCGTAGTGCGTGCCGATGTGCGCAAACAGCCATTTTTGGTCTGCCCCAGCTTCGCTATAACCTTCCAAATTACCGCGCAAATGCATGCCAGGCCCGCCCCAATTCGCTGCAGAAAGTAGCGGAACCTGTATCCGGCCCAGTTGCGGGGAGTGTTCCTGTTGCCACGCGTCATCCAGCGGTCGGCCAAGTCTGTCTTGTGGGTGATTGGCACGGTTGTACCTAAGCATTTCTTCACTGATTGCCGGACCGGTAGTTCGCTCACCGGTCTCTCGATCGCGATAGGGGCTGTTGCCACTGCCGTGCTGATTCACCAAAACTTGTCTTGGCCACCAAGCGAATGTAAAACTGTTGCTGAAGATACCGCCATGGTTGCCGCCATCTCGGTAGAAATTACTGGCGCCTTCCCATGGGATGATCGCGGCCAAGTGCGGTGGTTGTAGCGCTGCAACCTGCCACTGCTTCATTGCAAAATAAGACACTCCGAGCAGGCCAACCTTGCCGTTAGACCATGGTTGTGTGCCGGCCCATTCGATGGCCTCGTAAAAGTCCCGCGTCTCAAGTGCTGAAAATGGATCAAGATAGCCGGGTGATTTTCCGCTGCCCCTCGAGTCCACCGTGACCACAACATAACCATCGGGTATCCATCGTTCCGGATCTACGTTTTCCCAGCGCAGGTATTTGCCGGTAGAGCCGTTACTGCACAGTTCGGGGTAGGTTTGAAGCAGGATTTTCCACTGCGGCCCAAATGCATCCTCGAAGTGTGCATCCTTGCCATAAATACCCATAGCCATGACCACCGGGTAGTTTCCAGGTTCTGTTGGGCGGAACACGTTTGCGCGAAGTACGTTGCCATCCGACATGGGTATTGGAACGTCCTTGTCAAAGGTGAGCGTGTATGGGGATGCGGAGGTACTTTGTTTTTGCATAAATGGTTTAAATATGTGTGTTGACAGTGCCAATCACGCCTCATTGCATAGGTACTTGTGCGATCTTGACGATACGTGCAAATTTCTCAATATCTTCTTGGACGAATCGAGCAAATTCTTCGGGTGTGTTGCCCATCGGCCTGCTGTCCCACGCAATCATCTTGTCCCGTAAGTCCGGGTTTTGCATTGCTTTGTTGAACTCCACCGCCAGTCGTTGCACCAGCTCTTTGGGTGTCTTTGCTGGGGCAAAAACACCCATCCATCCACCGTTGTAATCAAAACCAGGAACACCACTTTCAGCGATAGTCGGGACTTCTGGCAACGACGCAATGCGGGAGGCGCTGGTGACGGCCAGAGGGCGCACCTGTCCCCCCTTGATGGCAATGATGGCTGCCGTGGTGCTCAGAAAGGTGGCGGAGACCTCACCAGACATGACTGCATTGAGAGCAGGTGCGGCTCCTTTGTATGGCACATGCAGCATGCGTGTACCGCCCATGCTGTTGAGCAACTCACCGGCCAGATGCAAGGTGTTGCCAAGTCCTGGTGAGCCGAAGCTGATTTTGGTGTCTCTCTCCCGGGCCATAGCTAGGAATTCTTTGAAGTTTTTAGCTGGAAAAGAGTTGTTAACAACCAGTGTGAGGGCTGGCGCTATGGTTATCAACGTGACTGGCGCAAAGTCGCGCAAGGTGTCATAGGGCAATTTTTTGTAAATGCTTGGATTGATGGTGTGCGAGCCAGTGCTGAACAAAAGCGTTGTTCCGTCCGGCGCTGCTTGCGCTGTCGCCTCACTGGCAATAATGCCGTTAGCTCCTAGCCGGTTATCAATCACCACGGATATGTTTGATTGCTTGGTGATTTGTTGGGCAATTACGCGTGCCAGAAGGTCTGGGCTACCGCCGGCTGAGAACGGAACTAGCAGGCGTATCGGCTTGACGGGCAGCCCTTGCTGGCCATGCGTGATCGATGCAGGCAACAGGGCAAGTGATGAAATGGCAAGAATCTCTCTGCGTGTGATCATGGCGGTTTTTCCTTCTTTTCGTCGCTTAGCTTGAGGCGGTTTCAGGTGTTGGCTAACACGTAGTTGGCCATTTCATCGCATGTGCATAGCCACACGTTTTGTCAAGGTGCCTTGATGTTGCGATCGCGGATTAGCTTGCCGTACATGTCGTAAGCGGATTTGATCTCTGCACCAAGGTTGAAGTCGGCAGCATCAGTACTGGGTCTTAGCATCAGACCTTCCATGAATTCGATGGTCTTTGGCTGCTTGGAGATGTTGGCTATCTCCGTGGCTATGCGGTTAGTAATTTCGGACGGGAGTCCAGCTGGACCTTCGATCAGATACCAAGTCGGAGGAATGCTGTAAGTGGGTACCACCTCGTTTATTGCTGGCACGTCGGGGAAGTCCGCTGCACGCTTTGTGTCCAGTACGGCCAACAGATTCACTTTTCCAGCTTTACCGAGACTGGCCCCGAGTGTGCCATCCGCAAATGCGTCGATGCGTCCGGCTAGCAAATCCGACACATATGCAGAGCCACCCTTATAGGGGACATGGTTCAGTTTGATACCGGTTGCAGCCATCAAAGCTTCATATCGGAATTGTGGTGCACTCCCTACGCCAGCTGAAGCGTAAGAAAGCGTATTGGGCTGCGCCTTGGCCTTGTCGGTGAACTGCTGCATGGTTGTCACGCCAAGAGATTTGCTTGTGCCGAGAAAGGTGATCGGGTAGCCAAGCCGGGCGATCGGCGTGACATCTTTCAGTGTGTCGTACTGTAGTTTCTGCATGTGGGGCAAAGCCGCAACTGCAGTGATGATGGTGCCGAGCAAGGTATAGCCATCGGGTGCAGCACCAACGACTCTCATGGCGCCAATCGCACCTCCAGCACCGCCTACGTTCTCAACAATGATTTGCTGTCCCAGCGCTTGCGAAAGTCGGATTGCGAAAAACCGTTGCACTGCATCGGCACTGGCCCCCGCGTCAAAAGGGACGATGAGTCGGATCGGCCGCTTTGTGGGCCAATCGTCAGCCGCATGACCTAGGGTTGCCATGAACATGGCCGCGACGGTTGTGACAGCTAACCGCATTAATTTTTTGCTTTGAATCATTTCTTGTCTCCTTAGTGTTTGGAAGTGAACGTAGCCGTTAGGGCTCAGGCCTTATCTTTATTGACTGGGGTCTGAAAAATCGTAGAGTCTTGCTGGGTTGCTCACCAGTAGCTTGTGCAATGCAGGCGGGTCACCGAAGTGGGGCAGCAGGTCGACAAGATCGGCATCGTCACCGATGGCATGGCGCGGATTGGGGTGCGGGAAGTCGGTTCCCCACAACACACGGTCAGGTGTGACCCGCATCAAGGCTTGAGCGAAAGGCACGGCGTCCATGAACGTTCCACCCGTTGCAGACACCCGGTCAGCGCCCGAGAGCTTGACCCAGCAGTTTGGCTGGGTAGCTAGGGTCAGCAGTTGTTTAAACGCAGGCTGCTCTAGGCCGCTTCCCGCATCGATGCGCCCCATGTGATCAATGACAAAGGGCACTGGCACTTCGCACAGGAGTTCGCGCAGCTCTTCGATGTCGGCAGCGTCGAGGTGGATCAACACGTGCCAACCCAGCGACGCGATCTTATCAACCATGCGGCGGAACTCGCCCAGATCAGGACGAGCCTTGAGGTGTTTGACAAAACCGAACCTGATGCCGCGGACGCCGCCTTCGTGCAGCGTCAATAGTTCAGCATCGCTGACATCTGCATCGACCAGTGCGATGCCTCGGTAGTTGGCCGGATCGTCAGCGATAGCGTCTAGCGTGACGCGGTTGTCTGTGCCATGCACGATAGGTTGCACAACCACGACCCGTGAAATTCCCAGCCGCTGATGCATTGCGCGCAGAACATATTTGTCGCATTCGGGCGGCGTGTAATTTCGCTGCTCTGCAAACGGATAGAGCTCCAGCGGCCCCCATATGTGGCAATGTGTGTCGCAGGCTCCAGCGGGCAGTTGGTAGTTGGACTTGCGTTGCTGTATGGATGTGGTTGGCGCCATCAGGTCACTCGGGCTGGATGTTGGCGATCTGCATGGCCTGTCTGGCTCGGGCAATTTCCTTGGCTAAAAATGCACGCGCGCCGGCTGGTGTTTGGAGTTCGGCAGACGCTATCAGCGCTGCGCGTTTGGTCACGTTGGCGATCACGTTCGAGTCCTTCACTGCCGTTGCAAGCGCCACCTGAAGAGACTGGATGACGTCGGCAGGGACGCCGGCAGGTGCCCAAAGTCCGTTGAACGTGTAGGCCGTGAAGTCCTTCAATCCGAACTCAATAAAAGTCTCAACGTTGGGCAGTAAAGGCGAGCGTTGATCTGCCGCAAGGCCAACGATACGAACTCGTCCTTCGTTGTGCATGTCCATGACGGTGGAGACTTCTGTCAGCAGGCCATCGACATGGCCACTCATCAAATCAGGCAGTGCCGATCCGCCGCCTTTGTACGGCACGTGCTCGATATTCGCCTTGGTCGCAGCCTTGAAAAGTTCCAGAGGAATGTGATTGGCACCGCCGATTCCCGAGGTACCGATATTCAGACCTTTGCCAGACTTGGCCGCATAGGCCAAGAATTCTTTGAGGTTGGTGACGGGTATGTTCTTGCTCACGACCAGCGCCATCGGTACCAGTGACATCAGGCCGACGGCCTGAAAGTCTTTGAGCGGGTCGTAGCGTGGTTTACGCAGCATCAGCGGGCTGTTGACCATGGAGCCGTTCGAGCCCCAGAGCAAGGTGTAGCCATCGGCCGGCGAATGGGCCGCGATGTCCGTTCCAAGACCGCCGCCCGCGCCGCCCTTGTTGTCAACGACGATGCTCTGGTTGAGCGATGCACCCATCAGCGTTTGCACTAGGCGCGCCATGATGTCCCCGTTGCCTCCAGCAGCCAGAGGCACGATCAGACGAATCGGACGCTCAGGGTATTTGGCCCAAGCAGCGCCGGAGGCTAAGAGTCCTGCGGCCGATACGGTTTGTAAAAGTTGTCGTCGTGAAATCATTTTTTGTCTCCTTGTTACGCCCTAAGTCCCTGCTGGGCGGTTAAACCTTGAACCTTGCCACCGCGTCCAAATCGAATGCATAACCCCAGCCCGCTGCGGTTGGTACGGCAGCTTGGCCGTTGGCGTTCGGAGTGAGTGCCTGTGTGTAGAGCGGCGCAAACCAAGGCATGTATTCCAGAAACTTCACGTTTGGCATCGTCGCGGCCAGAGACAAGCTCATCTCGCTGAACAGATGCAGTGACACGGGGATGCCATTCATTTCTGCGCAGTGAACCACCTTGATCAGTTCCGTTGGGCCGCCCATGCGCTGCAGGTCTGGCATCAAGATGTCGGCCGCGCCGGCACGCATCATGTCGAGAATGCCGCGGCGCATGTATTCGTTTTCACCGCTGGCGATCGGCGTGTCGAGGGCCTGTGCCACCTTGGCTGATGCGTCATGGTCGTGGTAGGGCACAGGCTCTTCGATCCATGCCAACTGAAATTCTTCAAGCATGCGGCCGAGTCGGATCGCCTGTGGTGCGGTGAATTGCTGGTTGCAATCGGTCATGAGTGTGGTCTCAAAGCCAATTGCTTCGCGTACAGCCGCAACCCTTGCGCGGTCTTCGACGGGATTCACCTTGCCGAGTGACATCTTCATGGCCTTGAAGCCTTGCTTCAGAAAACCCGCTGCCTCTTCCTGCAGTTCATCGATTGAGGAGGACAGTCGCAAGCCACCGCTGCGGTAAATGGGAAGCGAGGTCTGGCAGCGCCCTAGCAGACTCGACACATTGCAACCCGCGCTTTTACCTTTTAAATCCCACATCGCCATGTCCAGCCCAGCGAGTGCCACCATGGTAGCCCCGCCGTGACCGAGGAAGCCAAGGTCGGCGTAAGCCCGTAGCCAAAAGGCAGTGCTTTCATCAGGATTCGCACCGATAACCAAAGGCTCCAGACTTTGGAGCATGGCTTGGAGTGCGGGTAGACGATGCCCATTGAGGGTGAAGACAAGTCCTTCACCAATGGCGCCTTCATCCGTTTCTAGAAAGACCAAGATGCAGTCTATCGACTGGATGGTCATGCGACCGCTTGGGATCGGTTTGGCCAAAGGAAGCTTGACGACTTCAGTGTGGAGGCTGGTGATTTTCATGGGCTTGGGTTCTTAATGGTGGGTTGGCTGCAAGCTGGCCATCATCTTTTGCAGATAAATGTCATTTCGGGAAATCATGGTCTCGACGATGGCCGCGGCGCCATTGGCATCCTTGGCTTCGATGCGAAGCAGCAGGGCTTCGTGAAATGG
>CANCLK010000044.1 GCA_947378785.1 Comamonadaceae bacterium | reverse complement strand
TGGCGATTCATGAAGTCAGGTTTCGAACACATTTTGAGTGGCACAGACCATTTGCTGTTCATCGCCTGCCTCATTCTTTTGGCGCCGAGCTGGATGCAATTGCTGGGTGTCATCACGAGCTTCACTGTGGCGCACTCCGTCACATTGATAGCGTCTGCCTTGGGCTTCGCACCCAGTGGATTGTGGTTCACGCCATGGGTGGAGTGGGCGATTGCCTTGTCCATTCTTTTCATGGCATTGCAGAATATTTGGAACCCTTCAGTTCGGCGTCGATGGATCTTGTGCGCCTTGTTTGGCTTGGTCCACGGCTTTGGATTCTCATTTGCACTGCACGAAACATTGCAATTTGCAGGCGCCCACTGGATGGTGTCTCTGCTGTCGTTCAACCTAGGCGTTGAGGCGGGACAAGTGCTCGTCCTGTTGATCGGCGTTCCTATTGCCCGCATGATCATCGCCAACCCACAGGGCCGCTTGATCAGCCTTGTCTTGTCAGCGTTGATCGCCCATGTGGCGTGGCATTGGATGGCCGAGCGCTGGGAAGTCGCGGCTAAGTTTTTACCGCCTGGGTTGCACTTTTAGATTCGGATGTCCACATAAATTCGCCAATCGCCCGCGGCGTCCTGCGTTAATTGTTGCGATGAAATTTGACAATTGGCGCTTGAACGCTGGGCGACTTCTGGGCGGTTTGCCTTAATGGTCAGTTCAAACTCTGAGTTGATCAATGCCGATGTGGTGGTTTTAAAAAAGAAGCGACCATCCGCATCGGTCAATGTTTTTTCTGCTGCATTCTTTAAGACAACCCATTGACCGCTCAGTGGTTTTTGATCGAAAGATATGGCGCGCCCAGACAGCACCATGGGCTCATCATTTTTCGGTAACCGATGAAAGCCGTCACTTCTTGATGCCGGCGCACTGCTCAATTCAGCGGGGAGCGGTGACGCCCAAGAAGCGAATGGCACAGACCCTGCGCCAACCGCTGCCATCATAAAAGATCGTCTGTTGCGTCGAGCTAAGTGCTTCATGATCGTCTCCTTGGGTTGATGCGCATTATTTGAACAAGAATCGGCCTGAGTCGATTAGGGTAAACCGTAGTCATTTGGGTCGATCTTGCATTGCGTCCTCAAAAAAGCTTGACTATCATGATCACCGCGATCCCCAAGCCAACGTCCATCACACTCAGAGGTGCGCTCATGAAAATCATGTTGTTCAATGATTACCGAATTGGAATCATCAAAGGCGAGGGCGTTGTAGACATCACATCTGTTGTGAGCAATATTCCTCATCACGGTATTGGGGACTTGATGAATGGACTGATCGGATCGTTCGAAAAGGTCAGGCCGCGCATCGACAAAGCGGTTGCCAGTGGCAAGTCTGTCCCTATCTCCAGAGTCAAAATTCGGCCACCACTTCCAAAGCCTGTGAATATTGAATGCATGGCTGTTAACTTCATGGAAGATGGAACTCGCAAAGAGCCCGCGCTGATCAACGCATTTCACAAGTCGCCAGGCTGCATCATTGGTCATGGTGACACCATGGTTCTGCCTGATATTCCGTCCAGTATTTTCGAAGGTGAAGCCGAGTTGGCTTTGATCATCGGCAAGGGCGGAAGTTTTATTCCTGCCTCCAAAGCGATGGAGCATATCTTTGGCTATGTGAATTTCATCGATGGTTCGGCCCGAGGTGTTCAGCCAGAGAGCAATTCCTTTTACCAAATGAAATCACGCGCCACGTTTGCGCCTATCGGCCCCTATATCGTCACGGCCGATGAAGTGAAGGACCCGCAAAAACTGCAAATCAAATTGTGGGTCAATGGGGTGCTCAAACAAAACTTCAACACAGATGACATGGCGCACAAGATCCCGCGTTGCATCGAGTGGGTGTCAGGCATTCATGCACTTGAGCCTGGCGACATCATCGCCACAGGAACCAACCACAGAGGTTTGTCTTCTTTCCAGGACGGAGACAAGGTGGATTTAGAAGTGGAAGGCATGGGCCGCCTGACCATCGGTGTCAAGGATGACTTGAAGCGCACCTGGCTCAGAGAAACCCGATTGGAACGCGAGCAACGCGGTTTAACGGGGCTGACCCCTCAGCTCACCGGCAAGTACGCTAAGTCTTGAGCGGTGGCCATCTTCGCCCTTGGGCGCCAGCGCTATTTTCCCGGCGCAGACATCCCTTTAAACACCAGCTTTTGCAGACCGGATGCGGTCTGGGCGATGTAGAGGTTGCCCTTGGAGTCGGTGGTGATGTGGTGGCCGGCGCCGATTTGGCCCGGCACGTCGATCATGCCGAGAAAGTCCAGGCTCTTGCGGTCGAGGATGGCGATTCCCTTGCCAGCGCCAACGTATAAAAACTGTTGTTCCGGGTCGGCCGAGAAGGCGAGGTCGCGCGCGTAGCCACTGGCAGTGCGCCGACTTTGCTTCACGAACTTGCCCGCGGCCG
Source organism: Comamonadaceae bacterium (assembly GCA_947378785.1). Classification (GTDB taxonomy): domain Bacteria; phylum Pseudomonadota; class Gammaproteobacteria; order Burkholderiales; family Burkholderiaceae_C; genus Polaromonas. The sequence goes on along the minus strand of CANCLK010000044.1, from coordinate 24,826 downwards.
AGAACATTTGCACACGGCGGTTTTCGCGGTCGGCGACGTAGACCGTGCCGTCATGGGCGACGCGTAGCGCGTGCGCGATGTTGTAGTCGGGCGGGCCGTCGCCCTCGGCGAAGGTCTTGGGCGAATCGACCGCGCAGTGGTCGATCCCGTCTGGCTTGCTGCCGAAGGCGCCCCACATGCGCTTGAACGCGCCGGTGTCGGCGTCGAAAACGATGACGCGATGGTTGCCGTAGCCATCGGCCACAAACACCTCGTTACTGGCCGGGTGCACAAAGGCGTCGGCGGCTCGGTGCACGTTGGCGGTGTCGGCGTCGCCTTTACTCTGGTTGCTGCGGCCGATTTGCAGCACGAATTGGCCCTCTTGCGTGAACTTGAGCAGCGCGTCGTCGGACACCGGCTTGAGGCCGGGGATTCCGCCGGTGGCGCAGTTGTTGCCGCCCAGCCAGACAAAGCCTTTGTAGTCGATATGGATGCCGTGCTCGCGTTCGGGCCAGTCGTAAGCGCTGTTGGAAGCGTTGGTTCCTCCCCATGCCTTGAGATAATTGCCGGCGCCGTCGAACACGATCACCGGCGGGGCGGCCATTGCCGCCTGCTCAGGCTTTAAGGTACGCGGCCGGTGCAGCACCCAGACGTTGTCCTTGGCGTCGATGGCCACGCTCGAGGGGTCGCCGAGTCTCCATTGCGCCGGCACCTTGGGCCACGACGTGTCGACCTCGAACTGCGGCAGGCTGCGCGATTGCGCCATGGCCCCCTGGCCGGTGAACACGGCACAGGCAAACAGCGCGAGGCACGCGCCGGCGATCTGCACTGCACGACAGGCATGGTGTGGGGTCAAGGTGATTCCTTCCGAATTTTTGGGGCGATGGCGGATGGTCGTCGACGCGCCTTTGAATGAGCGCGTTGGATCGATGACGCAGCGGATAGCGCTTCTACGTCACTTAAGCTGGTCAGCGACCTTGTCAATGCCCGCCTTGACGCAGGCTTCGTCCTTGTCGCCGCTCGGGGCGCCCGATGCACCGATGCCGCCGAGGGTGTCGTCACCCACTTTGATCGGTAGACCGCCCTGATTGGCGATGACGTTGTTCAGGTGAATCAACGCGAATGTGGGATCGGCCTTCAGGCGCGCCACTAAATCACCAGATGGGCTGCGAAACGTGCGCGCAGAGTAGGCCTTGCGCATGCTGTTTTCGAAGGTGTGCGGCCCGGTGTTGTCGCCACGCACTTGCGCGATGATCTCGCCGTTGCGGCCGACGACGGTGACCGATATGTTGAAGCCGTTGGTTTTGCAGGTTTCCAACGCCGTCTGCGCCATGGTGAGGGCCATTGAAGCGGACAAATCTTTGTGCTGTAGCAGTTGCGCACTGGCCGGTGAACTCATCACAACGACGGTGCAGAGAGCGGTGCTGAGGCGAGCGAACGTGGACAGGATTGAGCGGATGGTTGAAATCATCGATGAACTCCTTAGTAAGCGGGTTGACGGCGGGATGCTGCGAAAAAATCAGATGAAACGATCGCCTTCATACGCGATGACTAATTGATCTGACGGTAAAAGCGTTCGTCGTAAAGACTGCCGCTCATGGGGGTCAGGGTTTCACGGAATTTTATTTTGTGCGGAGTCGATTCGTTGGCGTCGCTGGCCGCCTTGTCCTTCCAGATCTCGACCACCGTCATGTGATTGGGGCGGCTGTTTTGCGTCAGTGCCTCAAAGCGGATGTTGCCACCGTCACTGCGGCTGTTGCCAGCCATTTCTTTGACGAGGTTGACGCCGCGTTCCTTTTCGGTCGGCACGATATCGACGTGGGTCACACCGAAGATGCCGCCGCGACTTTTTGCCGCTGGCACTTTCACATCAACGACATTGAGTGCAGTGTGCGGGCGTTCATCGTAAGCGCCGCGCAGAATGGCGCCTATTTTTTCTCGAAATTCCTTGGTGTGCTGAGCGTCAACATGCGCGGCAGCGGCCGTCTTGTCTTTCCATGCCTCCAGAATCGCAAACTGGTCGGGCTGGCCGATGCGCTGTAATACTTCAAAGCGCAGGTTGCCGTCTTCCTTGCCACTGGCATCGCTGAGTTTGCGCGCCAATCCACGCACCTTGTCCTTGTCGGCAAAACCTGTTTCAAAATAAGTCACGATGTAAGCGGTCTCGCTGTCAGCGGCACCCGCAATAGGCGAGAAGCCGAGCGACAGAACAGCAAGCACCGCCAGCAGGCGTTTGAGACGAGGCATATGACTTCCCCTTGTTGGATAAGGTCGCGAGTATATCGGTGACTTGAGCGAGGTCGAGAACTATTTTGCTTGTGCGGCGGGGGATTCATACGACCGCTGGAGGGGCATGTAAACAAAGGATTTAAGGGGTTTGCCCTAATGAAATATCGCCAAATGAATCATTAATTTCGATAAAGTACGAACTTGTTAAATTGACCGATTCATGAATTGTTGTCTACATTAATTTCAATGTGGTGCCATCAGTTGGACTGATCATGAGTGCGGCAATGTAGAGCTGCTTGGAAAAATAAATTTACAAATGAGATCCTTTACGACAAGGGGCATGACAATGCGAAAGATTTTATTGGCTGGCGTGGCTGCAATGGGTATTGCCGTTCTGAGTTTGTGTGCACCGGCTTTGCTGCATGCGCAGCAAGTGACCGCAGTCGCCATTGACAACGACGACATCGGCGGCGTGGTCCGCGGGGCGAAGGGGCCTGAGGCCGGCGTCTGGGTTATCGCAGAAACGCGCGATCTGCCGGTGCGCTTTATCCGTATCGTCGTCACCGACGACAAGGGCCGTTACGTCATCCCCGACCTGCCGAAAGCCAAATACGATGTGTGGGTACGCGGCTACGGCCTCGTCGATTCGCCCAAAGTGAAGAGCGTTCCCGGCAAGCAGCTCAACCTGAAAGCGGTGGCTGCTCCGACTGAAAAGGCCGCTGCGCACTATTACCCGGCGCAGTATTGGTACTCGATGATGAAAATCCCCGAGGCCAGCGTGTTCGGCAGCAATGAGGCACCACAGAACTTCAAGCTCAGCGACTATCTCAATCTGATGAAGAACAACGGTTGCGTCGGCTGTCACCAGCTGGGTCAGCTGTCGACCCGCACGATTCCAAAGTTCCACCTCGAAGGCAAGACGCACCGGGACGCATGGATTCGCCGCATCCAGTCCGGACAGGCGGGCGAGAACATGATTCTTCAAGCCGCGGGACAGATGGGCGGTCTACCATTCAAGTATCTCGCCGACTGGACTGAGCGTGTCGCCAAAGGCGAGTTGCCTCATACCAAGCCGGTACGGCCGCAGGGCGTCGAACGCAACATCGTTGTCACGCTGCGCGACTGGCACAACGACAAGCAGTATCTGCATGACTTGATCACCACCGACCGGCGCTATCCAACGGTCAACGGCTACGGCCCGATCTATGGGCAATGCGAGCATGCCTGCAACGACATGCCGATCCTCGACCCGGTCAAGAATGTGGCGACAAATTTTGTCTTGCCGACGACCCCTGACATGCCACTGGCACTCGGCCCCGGGAACGCTGGCTCGGTCAAGATTCTGCAGCCATCGGCCTATTGGGGCGAAGAAAACATCTGGAACAGCAAGGCTAACAACCACAACTCAATGCTTGACCGCAAAGGCCGCGTCTGGCTCGCCGCGACGGGCCACAAGCCGGACAACCCCGACTTCTGCAAAAAGGGGTCAAGCCATCCCTCGGCCGTCGAGTTTCCCCTTGACAGCACCAACCGCCGTGTGACGATGTACGATCCGAAAACCAAGAAGTACACCGCCTATCAGACCTGCTTCGGCTCGCATCACTTGCAGTTCGGCTACGACGAAAACGAGACGATCTGGGCGAGTACCGGCGGCGGTGGCGGCAATGTCGGCTGGATCAACACCAAAATGCTCGACGAGACCGGCGACATCGAGAAGTCGCAGGGCTGGACTGCGCTGGTGATGGATACCAACGGCAACGGCCAACGTGACGAATACACCGAACCTGGCAAGCCGCAGGAGCCGGGCAAAGACATGCGCATTGGCCCCACCTTCTACGCAGTGATGCCGAGTCCGACGGATGGCTCTGTCTGGGGCGCGATACGTGGCAACCCGGGCTCGGTCGTGCGCATCGATCCGACGAAGAATCCACACAAGTCACTGGCTGAGCAGTACAACGTTCCGTTGCCCGGCTTCGGCCCACGCGGCGGTGATATCGACAAGCAAGGCCGTGTCTGGGTTTCGCTTGCCAGCGGTCACATGGGGGTGTTCGACCGCCGCCTGTGCAAAGGCCCGCTCAACGGCCCCAAGGCCACCGGGGACCACTGTCCCGAGGGCTGGGCGTTCCACCAGTATCCGGGTCCGGGCTTCAAGGGCATTGGCGAGAACAGCGCCGAGGCGAGCTACTACTCGTGGGTTGATCAGCACAACACCTTTGGCATGGGTGACGACATTCCGATGTCAACCGCCAATCTGATGGACGGCCTGGTCGCGCTCGGCAAGGACGGCAAGATGGTTTCGATCCGCGTTCCCTATCCGCAGGGCTTTTATGCCAAGGGTTTTGACGGCCGTATCGATGATCCGAATGCCGGCTGGAAAGGCCGCGGTCTGTGGGCCGCCAATGGCGATCGCGCGCCTTGGATGATTGAAGGTGGCAAAGGCTCCAAGCCGCTGGCTGCACATTTCCAGATGAGGCCAGACCCGCTGGCGAAGTGATATTTCGGCGGCGCGAGTGAACCCATCGCGCCGCCCCTTCCAATCGGAGAAACGTGATTGATGGATTTTCTGTTCGACTACATCTCAGTCAACACGTTCTGGACCATCCTGTTCACCGGACATGCCTTGCTGGCAGTCGCACTGCTCGGTGCGCTCACGCATCAGGCGGCTGCCGTGCTTACGCCACTGCGCGCTGGTGGCGATGGCTTCGTCGCGCGCTTTCGTTCGGTGTCGGGCCCCACCTATGCCACCGCCGTCTGCGTGTTGTGGGTTCTCGCCTTCATACTTGGCGGTTGGATTTACGCCAAGTACCGCATTTATGTGCGCATTCCGATCGAACAGGAAGGTTTCTACAAGACTCTCGGCGCCTTTGAGCTGAAAGAGCATCTCAGCTCCATTGGCCTCGGATTTCTGCCGTTCTATTGGTATCTGTGGAAAAACGTTCGCAACGCCGCTTACGCCAGTGCGCGCAAATGGCTGACCATCGTTCTCGCCGCGATTTGTTGGTATGTGTTCCTAGCCGGCCACATCGTCAATAACGTTCGAGGTTTCGGGCTATGAATACGGCTACCGAAACGGCCGTGGTGAGGCCATCTCGTTGGGGCACGTTCACGCTGGTATTTGGCATCTGTTTTGCGATCCTTTATGTGGTCTGCGACATGGCAGCATGGCCACTGTTCACCTATCACCCGGGAACTGACCGGATCGATCTGGGCTACGCGGCTGCGCGGCGTGACGAAGGCCCGGCGATGTACTGGTATGGCTGGCTCGCCAGTTCTGCGCTGGGCGCGGCTACTTTAGGTGGCCTCACCGCGTTGTTACCGGAAAAAATCCGCGGCAAAATTTCCCTCGCGCTGGCGTGGGTGGTGCCCGTGATGTTGTTGCCGGTATTGATATATTCTTTGATGTTTTATTGGCGGTGGTAACGGCAGAGGCCGGTCCATCTTGGATCCTTTTATGCGGGCAGATGTCACTATGCTGATTCGTGCAATTTTGCTTACCCTGGCCGCTGCTGCGGCAATGCCCGTCTTGGCCGGCGGCGACGACTACGACGCGGCCAGAGACGTCCAAGGCGCGGGGCCGGCTTACTTCGGCTTCGTGCGCGATACGCGCGGCTCGGCAGTGGTCGATGCGCAGGTGCTGCTGCAGCCCAAAAAAGGCAAGCCGGTATTGCTGAAATCTAATGTGCTGGGTCTTTACCGCGGTCATATCAGCAAGGATGTGCTGCCCGACGATGTGCAGGTCTCCTGCGTCAAACCTGGCTACCAGCAGACCAAGACCAATCGCCGCACTCCGCCAGGCGCCACCGCCATGTTCATCGAGACTGAATGCACGATGCGGCGTTTGTAAAGCGCGGGCCCGTATCGCGTATCTGCGTTGTCGCAGTTTTTCTTTTTGCGCTGATCGCTATCGACAGCGCTCACGCACAAACAGTAGCACCGGCACCCGACACCATCCTCATCAATGGCAGGCTGGTCGTCTATGACCGCGATCCTGCGCAGGCCTTGGCGGTGCGTGACGGAAAAATTGTGGCGCTCGGGGATGCGTCAAGCATCCGCGCGTTAGCCGGTCCCTCGACTCGCGTCATCGATCTCGGTGGTCGCACGGTCATTCCCGGACTGATCGATTCACACATCCACGCTATTCGCGCAGGCCTGGGCTACAGCACCGAGGTCCAGTGGCTGGGCGTACGCACGTTGAAAGAAGCGATCGAGCGCCTACGCGTTGCAGCCAAGACAGCACCGCGCGGCTCATGGCTGGTGGTGGCGGGCGGCTGGACTCCCCGGCAGTTCCGTGAAGATCGCCTGCCGACGCAGGCCGAAATTGCCGCCGCCGCGCCGAATCACCGCGTCTACATCCAGTTGCTCTACACCCATGTGCTGCTCGACCCTGGCGGCGCTGCCGCGCTGGGCTTGGCTGACAGCGCCGATTGGGCTGCGCGCCTGACCCCTGAGCGCGATCAGGAGGGCAAGCCGACTGGCTGGCTCGCTGGCGACAACCGCACTGTCAGCGACCTCTTTAACCTGCTGCCGGCCCCGTCCTTCGCGCAGCGTCTCGACGGCACGCGAGCGTTCTTTCGCGCCCTGAACGCCATGGGCATCACCGGCGTCAGTGATCCTGGCGGCTACAACATTGAGATTGCGGACTACCAGCCACTGTTTGAACTATGGCGCGGCAGTGCGCTCACCGTACGCGTGCGCTATAGCCTGAGCGCGCCACGCCGTGACCACGAACTTGAAGACTTCAAGGCGCTCACGCAGACGCGACCAATGGCCTCTGGTGACGATTGGCTGCGTTTCAATGGCATCGGCGAGAACGTCACCTGGGGCTTTTACAACAACGACAACCCCAGCGACGCGCAAAAAGAGCAACTCCATGACGTGCTGCGCTGGGCGGTCTCGCGCGGCATGACAGCGACGTTCCACTGGCACAACGACCGCCCCGTGCATCATCTGCTTGACGCTCTGGCGCGTGTCAACGCTGAAACCTCCATCGCCAAACTGCGTTGGTCCATTGCGCATCTCAATGACGCATCGCTGGAAACGCTCCAGCGCATGAAGTCCCTTGGGCTGGGCTGGCTGGTGCAGAACGCTTTCTATTTTCGCGGCGAGGCCTTTCTAGGCCAGCGCGGCCCAGAAGCCGCGCGTCTCGTGCCGCCGCTGGTGAGTGCCTTGCGGCTTCAACTGCCGCTCGGTGGCGGCACCGACGCGCACCGCGTGATGGTGCCCAACCCCTTTGTCTCACTGCAATGGATGCTCGACGGTAAAACCATCTCCGGCGTCGCCATGCGCGCGCCGGAAGAACTACCGGCACGGATCGACGCGTTGCGTCTCTACACCCAAGGCAGCGCGTGGTTCAGCTTTGAAGAGCGAACGCGCGGGGCACTTGCCATCGGCCAATTGGCCGATCTCGCGGTGCTCAGCCGCGACTACCTTCACGTGCCCATCGATCAGGTTGGAGGCATCGTCTCGCTGTTGACCATGGTGGGCGGGCGCATCGTTTACGCTGACGGACCCTTCGTGGCGCTTGAAGGCCGTGGAAATTAAGATCTGAGTTGGCGAGATGCCGCCGCAAAAATCGCGTGTCTTTTGATCTATTTCAGGGCTTCTTCAAATTCAGCCAGTTCTTCAGCAATAGCCGCATATTTCTTGGACTTGGCTTTGTTGTCGGCCCACTGAAGGGCGGCTTCTTCCAAGTCCTCTTTGTAATTGGCGAGTGCTGTTTCTTTGATTTTTTGGGTGACCTTTTTGTCCGCACTGGACCAGAGGTCGATCAGATCTGACAGACCGTTGTCGAAATCTTCAAACGTTTCAAGGTGAACCCGTTGGGTATTTTTATCGTTCATGTTGTCTTTCAGTGTGGGCATAAAAAAAGCCCCAAGCTATCTTGAAAAATAGCAGGGGGCTTAGAGCCTGATCGGCTTGTTCTGGCTCCTCGACCTGGGCTCGAACCAGGGACCTACGGATTAACAGTCCGGCGCTCTACCAACTGAGCTATCGAGGAATGAAGCCTCAGATTATAGCGTGCTTTTTTAGAGGTTCTGAGCGCTGAGTTTCAAAATTTCAGACTGTAGACGACTCGCTTCGGCTTCCGGATCAGCGGCTGCTACCAGGGCGCGGACGACGGCTGCTGAACCAACGCCACTGGCCATGACGTCCGGCAAACGCGCCGCGTCAATGCCACCGATCGCCACCAACGGATAGTCACGCAGCACGCTGGCGTAGGCACCCAGTCGGCCAGTGCCTTGGGCTGCGGTGACCATGCGTTTGAGGGTGGTCGGGAACACGGCGCCCATGGCGATGTAGCTGGGTGCATGGGTGTCGGCACGCATCATTTCAGCATAGCCGTGGGTGCTGAGTCCCAGCCGCAGTCCGGCTTGGCGGATGGCGCTGAGGTCGGCGATGTCCAGGTCTTCTTGGCCGAGGTGAACGCCGTAGGCGCCAGCGTCAATTGCCGCTTGCCAGTGGTCGTTGATGAACAGCAGGGCGTCCGTGCCTTGTACCGCTTTGACGGCGGCCTGCACTTCGCGCGCCACGGCGGCAGGGTCCTCTGACTTGAAGCGCAGCTGCACCGTGGGCACACCGGCTCTTGCCATGCGAGCGACCCATGCCGCATCCGGTAACACGGCATAAAGACCAAGCTGCTGCGGGCAGGGCGCAAAACTATTTTTGCGAGGTAAAGGCTGAATGCCGAAGTCGCTGGGTTCTGTGGGCCATTGGGCCGCGTCAAAGCGGCCGGTACGCTCTGCTTGGGACTGCCACGCCTTGGCCACGCAGTCTGCATCGATTTCGATGAAACCCATGCGCAGGCAGGCATCATTCGCGGCGTTGTAGATGGCGTTGTGGGCGGGTTTGTAGACAGCAGTCGATGCGGTTTCAAGACCAAAAGCACGTTGATGGGCGCTGATGATGGCCTGCACGGCGCTGTCGTGATCGATGCATTCTAAAGTCTGCTGAGGATTTTGCGTGTTTGTCATGGCGGTTCCTTTGCGCGGGTTTTCAGTGGCCAGCATGGTGCCAAAAAGGCGTGCCCAATACCGGCGTGCTGGGCTGTGCGGCTTCTTGCTCTGCCATCACGCCGCCGCGGTGTGCGCCGCGTCCGGCTTGCACCGCATCGGCAAAAGCGCCGGCCATCATCAACGGGTCTTGCGCCAGTGCCACGGCAGTGTTGAGCAACACGCCGTCGTAACCCCACTCCATCACTTGGCAGGCATGTGAGGGTAGGCCGAGCCCGGCGTCCACAATCATCGGCACGTCGAGTCGCTCGCGCAACAAGCGCATGGCGTAGGGGTTGATCGGGCCTTTGCCGGTGCCAATCGGTGCGGCCCACGGCATCACGGCTTGGCAACCGACATCGACCAATTTGCGGCACAGCACCAAGTCTTCAGTGCAGTAGGGCAAGACCTTGAAGCCGTCTTTGATCAGGTGACTGGCGACCTCTACGAGATTGAGCGTGTCGGGTTGCAGCGTGTAGTCGTCGCCGATGAGTTCGAGTTTGATCCAGTCGGTCGAAAAAACCTCGCGCGCCATTTGCGCGGTGGTGATGACTTCTTGGATGCTGTGGCAGCCGGCGGTGTTGGGCAGTACCGGAATACCTAGCTTTTTAAGCAGTTCCCAAAAGCCGTTGCTGGTGTCCGCCGAGACCACGCCCTGCCGACGCAGTGACGCCGTGATCATGGCTGGCTTGGCGCGGCGCAGGGCTGCCTCCATGACGCTGGGCGAGGGGTAGCGTGCGGTGCCGAGCAGCAAGCGGCTCTGAAATGTTTCGCCGTAAAGGACCAACTGATCTGTGGGCGTTAAAGTTGATGCGTTGTTCATGAGTCGGTTCCTGGCGCAGCGGCCGGTTTAGCCACCGGTGATGGGGGCAATGATTTCAATCTGGTCGCCGGCTTGCAGTGGTGTCGCGGCGTATTGAGTTCTGGGCACGAACTGCAGGTTTACCGCCGCAGCAAAAGGCGGTCGAGCGTCAGCCAAGGCCAGCGCATCGGCAAGCGTGGCGACAGCGTGTATGTCATGCGGGATGCGATTCACAAAAATTTGCATAGGTGTCGTGGTCAGGCTTTAGGCGTGTTGCGCTTGGGTGGCTTGGGTGCTTGGCAAGTGGTCAACCCGCAACTCAAAAGTGCTTGCCAGCTGGCTGTCGCCGGTGGCCAGCAGTTCCATCACGACGTCCAGCATGGCCGGTGCAATCAAAAATCCGTGACGGTACAAGCCGTTGATTTGCAGTGAGCGTGCGCCTGTGAAGCGCACGGCGGGCAAGTTGTCGATCAAGGTCGGGCGGCACTGTGTTGAGATTTCAAGCAATCGCGCTTCAGCAAAGCCCGAGTGCACCGAGTACGCGGCGCTGAGCAGTTCGAGTGCCGAGCGTACGCTGGCCGGCGACATGTCTTCGGATTCAATCTCGGTCGCGCCGATCACAAACACATGGTCTTCTTTGGGGGCGATGTACAGCGGGTAACGCGGGTGCACCAAACGCACGGGCCGCAGCAGGCTGACCTCAGGCGCATGCACACGCACCACTTCACCGCGCACACCGCGCAGGCCTTGCCATTGCGGTTTGGCACCCAGGCCGCGGCAATCAAACACCCAGTCAGGCTGGCCGGCGGTACCGGGCGAGAACTCTTCCGGAGAGCGCGGGCTGTTCCAGTGCAGGTTGACCTGGAGTTGCTCCAGTTGATACAGCAAGGCATCCAAGAGTTGCCGGTTGTCGAGTTGGCCTTCGCCGGGCAAATAAAGGCCTTGCGCAAAGCGTTGACCGAGCGCGGGTTCGAGCACGCTGATGGCTTTGGCGTCCAGCGTTTGGGCCGCTTGCAATTCGGGCATGGCGCGGGCGGTGGTGTCCAGCTGCCGTTGAAAGCGTGAGGCCTCGGCCGCGTCTTGGCGGTGCCAGACGATCAAGGTGCCGTTGTGCTGAAAGAAGGTGGGTTGTGCCAATTGCCCGATGAGTTCTGGCCAACGCTTGAGGCCGTGACTGCCCATGCGCACGACGGCATTTTCGGTCACGGCAGATTCCGCCAGTGGTGCCAGCATGGCAGCCGCTGCGCGGGCGGCAGACCCTGTGGCATCGGAGGCGCCGGCTTCATGCACCTCAACGCGGTGGCCGGCTTGGGCGAGCGTCACCGCCAGCAGCCGGCCCATGAGGCCAGCACCGAGAACAAGCATGGAAGCACTGGGGACGCCAGAAGCGCGGGGAACGGTTGTCATTGAATCCATCTGAAGTAAAGCTGGTGGTTAAAACAAGAGCGTGCTGGGTAAAAACGACGCTGTCTGAAAACTTCCCACGCCAGCATGATCTGGATCGGGTCTTAGGGTTTTTCTCAGACCAGCCTTTGAGCCAGACACCCCTGTTTCATCCGTAACCAGAATTACATCACAACTCGCTCGTCCTGCTTTGATGCGGCTCAACTGGCCCGATAATTTACCCATGAGCACCTACGCCTTCCCCATCCCTCACCACCGTTATGCCCGCGTGTTGTCGATCGCCGGTTCCGACAGTGGTGGTGGCGCTGGCATTCAGGCCGACCTGAAAACTTTCAGCGCGCTGGGCTGCTACGGCATGACCGCTATCACGGCCTTGACGGCCCAAAACACCATGGGCGTGCGCGGGATTCACGCCGTGCCGCCCGAATTTTTGAAGGCGCAATTACAGGCGGTGATTGAAGACATCGGCGTCGATGCCGTGAAAATTGGCATGCTGCATTCGCCCGAGATTGTGAAAGTCGTGGCTTGGGCGATTCGCCACTATCAGCTGCAGAACGTGGTGCTGGACCCGGTGATGGTGGCCACCAGTGGCGACCGATTGATTGAGCAGGAAACCGTTCAGGTGTTGCAGCAAGAGCTTTTTCCGCTGGTGTCCGTCATCACGCCGAATCTTGACGAGGCGGCCTTGCTGTTGGGCCGCCCGCTAGAGAATGCTGACCAGTTGGAACAAGCCGCCACCGATTTACTGGCGATGGGGGCGCACGCTGTGTTGCTCAAGGGGGGCCACTTGCAGGGGCAAGCGGTGGTGGACGTCTTGGCCGAGGCCGGCCAGCCTTGGCTGCATCTGCGCTCTGAGCGCATCGCCAGCAAGAATGTGCACGGCACGGGCTGCACTTTATCGTCTGCCATTGCCGCTTACCTCGCGCTGGGTCTGCCGCTGCGCCAAGCCGTTCAACAGGCGCGGGTTTATATTTTGGCCGCTATCTCTGCCGGTGCGGCGGTTGAAACCGGCTCAGGCCATGGGCCGTTGAACCATGGCTTTGCGCCTGTGCCACTTCACTTCATCACCAAGCCACCGTCCACCACCAAGACCTGACCGGTCATGAAGCGGCTCCAGTCGGAGGCTAAAAACAGCACCGGTCCGGTGACGTCGTCAGGCGTTCCAATTCGCCGCAGCGGCGTTTGAGCCACGATCGCGTCTTTCACGGACTCCCGCGTCAGGCGGCTGGACTCTGTGGGCATCACCAGTCCAGGCGCGACACAATTCACGCGAATCCCCAGCGGCCCCAGATCAGTCGCCAAATGTCGGCTGAAACCCACCAACGCTGACTTGGCCGTGGCGTAGTCGTTGTAGGCCACGGTGGGGCGCTCCACCAAGTCGCTCACCATGTTGATGATGCTGCCTTGCGTGCGTTGCCTGAAGTGCGGCAGAACCGCTTGGCAGACGTTGTAGGCGGCTTGCACCGAGCCGTCGAATTGCGTCTGAAAGGCATCCCACGGCAGTTCCCAAAAACGCTGCCGATGCTCGGGGTCAAAGGCATAGGGACTGAAGGCGTTGTTGACCACCACATCAATGCGCCCGGTCTCCAGCAGCGCCTGCGACACCATCGCTGTCACAGCCTGCGGCACGCGCACATCGGCCTGCAAGGCCATGGCGTCGCCACCCAACTGCTGGCAGGCTTGGACCACCTCGTCTGCCGCTGTCTTGTTTTGCAGGTAGTTGACCAAGACCATGGCGCCTTCACGCGCAAAGGCCTTGGCAATGGCCGCGCCAATGCCGCGGCTGGCGCCGGTGACCAAGATCACCTTGCCCTGAAAGGCTTTGCTGTTCGCGCTCATTTTTTACCCGGCAGCAAGTCTTGACTCACGACGTCAGAAATTTTGATGTCGCGCTGAATCACGCCGAAGGCTTTGTAGGATTGAGCCCCTTTTTGCAGCGCCAGCATGTCAAACGAACCAAGCCCATTTTTTTGCGTGTTGACCGACACACTGGACAGATTGCGCAGCTTGATGACCTCGATATTGATGGCAGGGTTTTGCCCGTCGATGGCGTATTTGACGGCCAGTTTGGCGGCTTCTTCTGGTGACCGAATCATCCAGTCTGCGCTGTCCCGATAGGCCAGCAAAAAACGCTTGAGGATTTCTTTTTTCTGTTGAAAGGTTTCTTCACGAACGACGAAGAAATCACTGGAAATGTTCAGGTGATTTTTCACTTCCATCACGTTGACGTCGCCCAAGCCGCGTTGTTTGCCGACCAGCAAGCCGGTGTCCGTGGCGGCTGTGGCGTCCACTTGGCCTTGCATCAGGGGAGCGAAGTTCAACAAGCCCGTCACCACCACGGTCACGTCGGACTCGCTCAAACCGGCCTCATGCAAAAGCACCTGCAGGTTTTGTCGGGTGCCGCTGGACAGGCTGTAAACCCCAATGCGTTTGCCTTTGAGGTCGGCCGGTTTGTTGATGTTGGCTGATTTGAGGGACACGACGTTGAAGACGTTTTGCGGATAGATGTCGTAGATGGCACGCAGTTTTTCACCTTTGTCCAAGGCTGCAAAAAATGAACCTGGGTCGGTGAATGCTATGTCGGCTTGGCCGCTGAGGATGTTGCGCAAAGCGTCGCCGCCACCCGCGCCCGGTACGTAGCCAAGTTCAATGCCGCGCGCTTTGAAAAAGCCCTTGTCTTCTTCGACCAGCAAGTTGGTGATTTCAGTGATGGGTTTGCTCCAGCCGGCCACCACCATTTTGTCGAGCTGCGCGGGTGTTTGTGCCTGGCTGGTGGTGGGCGCGCTGATCGCCAGCACGCTCAACGTCACAGCGATAAGGGCGGTTTGTTTTTTAAATTTGGCTGTCCAGTTCTTCATTTTTCAACTTTCTTTTGAGAATCAAGAGGCGGCTGGAGCAGGCGTCGCTCCAGCCATTCGGCAAACTTGTAAAACACCAGTCCCAACACGGTGATCAGCACCAGCACAGCAAACATCAGGGGCGTGTCCATGGAGCCTTGCGCGGCAATGATCAGCGCGCCCAAGCCTTTGCTAGCACCAATGAACTCCGCCACCACCGCACCCACCCAAGCCAACACCACGGCAACGCGCACACCGGCCATGATGCTGGCCAGGCCAGTCCGAATTTTGAGCTGCCAAAGGGTTTGCCATCGGCTAGCCCGCAACATGCGAAACAACTCCAGCCGCTGTGGGTCCACTTGTTGCAAGCTGGTGGCGGTGTTTTCTAGCAAGGGGAAAAAACAAATCAAGGCGGTCATGACCACGATGGGCAAGGTGCCAAAGCCAAACCAGACGATGAAAAGTGGTGCCAGCGCCAGCTTGGGCACGACCTGGCTGATCACCACGTAAGGCATTAAGATGCCTCGCAATCGAGCTGACTCCCCTAACACCATGCCGCCTACAAAGCCTACCGTGCCGCCTAGCAAAAGTCCCAGCACCACGGCTCGGGTGGTGCTAGCAATGTGCGGCCACAGATAGCCGCTTGTCAAACCCTGCCAAAGTGATTGCGCCACCACACTGGGGGCGGGCAGCACCAAGGCTGAGGTCTGGGCCATGCTCACCCACGCCTCCCACAGAAAGATGAACCCGACGGCTATGACAACTGAAATCCAGTGTTCGCGGCGCATCACGCAGTCTCATCCATGGCTTGACGCAGTTCGGCGCAAAGGGTGTTGAAGTCGGCCGTGTAGCGAATAGCGTGCTGGCGCGGATGTGGCAAGTCAATGGCCAGTTGATGGCATATCTTGCCAGCGTGCATGACGCTGACATGGTCCGCCAGATAGACCGCTTCAGCGATGTCATGCGTGATGAACAAGACCGAGGTGCCTTGACTTTGGCAGAGCGCCAGCAAGTCTTGTTGCAACTCACTGCGCGTGATGGCGTCTAGCGATGCAAACGGCTCGTCCATGAACAACATCGGCGGCGTGGTGATCAGGGCTCGAGCGATCGCGACACGGCTTTGTTGCCCGCCTGAGAGCTGTTGCGGATAGCGCGACTGCAGACCGCTCTGCCTGTTCAAACCGAGTTGATCAAGCAACGCCATGGCCTTTTGACGCTGGCCAGCTTGAACTTGCGCATGCAGAGCGATCGGCAACAACACGTTGTCCAACACCGTGAGCCAGTCCAGCAAGGTCGGCGTCTGGAAGACAAAACCCATATCTGGGTTAGGCTCTGTAACCGGCATTCCTTGCAACGCTATCGCACCATGCTGCGGTTGCAGCAAACCTGCGGCGAGTTTGAGCAAGGTTGTCTTGCCGCAACCACTGCGGCCAATCAGGCAATGAAAAGCGCCGGGCGCGATGTGCAGACTGGCGCCGCGCACGACCTCGCCCCGGCCGGGGTAGGCGTAGTGAACGCTGTCAATGTCTAGAAAGCGCATCATGTCAAAGCTCGTAGCGAGTGAAACGTTCAGCCGTCAGTTCAGCGGATTGGTCGATGTCGACCATGCGCACCAAGTCCAGCAAGCTGAAACGGCCGTCGTGATGCCAGCCGGCTTCGGGTGATGTCATCGCACCCAAGGCGCAAATGCGAGTGACGCCGGCCTGTCCCAGAGCGTCACCCAGCGCCAGCAGTTCTTCGGGCGCGGCGGCCAAGCCAACTGTTTGCAAGTAGGCACGTTGGGGCTCAATCAACGGGATCACGTCTTGCAGCGAGTTCACGGCGACGACTAGCACGCAGCGGTTCAGCGGACCAGGCAGCAGAGGCTGCGGTGTGTCGGCGTAGACGACAGTGAAGGGCTGCGAGGCGTCGCCCAGCACGCGGTGAGCTGTTTGTCTGATGCTTTCAAATTCTTGAAGCTCGCGCCAACTTGCTACGCTGGCCGCTTCCTCGAGTGTTAACGCGCGGCGTGTAAATTTAGTCGCTAGTGCCGCCAGCTCGCTGGCTAAGCGCTGCGCAAATTCAGCGGGCTGCACTTGCCCACCACGCTGCACAAAAAACACATGCGGGGAGTAGCAACCTTGCTGGTCATAACGCGCAACATCCAGCGCCGAGGCACGCGCAGTGGCTTGCCCCCGCAGGACTGATAAAGCAGCGTTCGAGACCATACCAAAACTGAGCTTGTGGCCGTGCGGCAAGAAACGTGTGGTCACCGGCATCCGGTCTTGCATGCCGCGTAGCGCTGTGTTGCCGCCGTAGGCCATCACCACGTCGGCCTCGGCAAAGACGCAGCGCTCAAGGTCTGGGTTACCGCCTTGCCACCAGACCACGGCGAAGCAGTCAGTCCAGCGTGGCTCGACCTCGACCAGCAGCCGTGCAAAGAGGCTGGCAAAAATCGGTTCTGAGCTGGAGATTTTGCCGATGGCACCGGCTTTCACCAGCAGGCCAGACACAAAACTCCACAAGGGCAGGGCAGGCACATTGCCAGCCCAGACATGGACCAGCAGTTCGGGGCCGATGGCCTTGCTCCAGCCGCCTTTGGGTCGGGCTTGGAATTCGTCGAGCAGTTTGGGATTGGCAAAGTCTTCGGTGACAAAGCGCTGTAGCTGCAGCGCTCGAAAAGTCTGCAAGTAGCTGTTCAAACCTAGCCGCACCATGGTGGCGTCAAAGCCTGTAGCACGTGGCAACAGACGCTCGAAGGCTTGGCGGTAAGGGTCGTGTGCGTTCAGCAAGCGCGCGATGGCGGTGTCAATGGTGCGGATGATGTCCGAGACGGGCCATGACTTCAAATGCGCCCGGCTGGCGTGACGAATGCGACTGGCGAGGGTTTTGAGTTGGTCTTTGCTGAGCTCTGGGACCTCCACCGTCAGCGCATGATTGGGGGTGCCCAGTTGAATAGGCTTCCAGCGAACTTCGTCGTCCCTCAAGCCGGGCAGGTAACCCGCTTTGAAGACTTCATTTTTGAAGTCTTCTTTGTTGGCGGTGGTCATCATCCGCGTGCAGCTTTCAAAAAATCTTCAACGGCCAGGGAACAGCCTTTAGCCTCTGCACCTTGAGCCCGACCGAGCAAGACAAATCCATCGTCGGTGGCGACGCCTACGTCCTCCGTCAGGATGGTCGTGACTGAATTGACGTTGGCCAGATCAGTGTGCGCCAACACACCGCGTTCGCCTCGGGCGACTTCTTGGCCCGTCATCGGGTCGAGCAAGCGTGACCGCATCCAGTGCGGCCCGCGCTTGACTGAAGGAACGCTGCGGTTGCCGGCGTCATAAAACTGCGTGCTCAGCTCCGTCATGCCGTACATGTTGATGCACTGACGCCGGTCGACGCCAAAGGTGGCTGACAACTGGGCGTAAAAATCTTCCATCGGAATATCCCGCGACTGGCCCTTGAAGCCACCGGTGTCGAGGATGCGGCTCCCCTTGGGCAGGACAAATGACTGCCCGCGGGTCTGCAGTTCATCCAGCAGATGAACAAAGCTGTAGCTCGCCCCCAACATGGCAAAGGCTTGGCCCGACTGCGCGGCCTTTTGCAGGGCGGCACATAGCGCGTCGGTGTGCAGGCCGTTCTGGTCCAAGTAATAAGCGCTGTCGGCAGTCCCAAAATGCTGCATTGCTAAGCTCAAGTAGTGGGCGAGCGAAGAGTTATGCATCACGTTTTCTGTTGGGAACAAAATGCCCATCGGCAGGCGTGCATCGCCTTGCATGAAGTGTTCGCTGAAGTGGCGCCGCATGGAGGCGTCATACACCGCCAAGTTCGGGTGGTGGTGTCGGCCTTTGACCTCGCCACGAGTCGTGCCGCTGGTCATGAAGACGCGTTCGCATTCCTCTGCAGGGACGCAACTCAGCGTGAACTCTTTGAAGGCATCGATCGGCACGGCCGGAATGTCGCGCCAACTTTTCACCAGCCGCGGGGTATTGCCGCGCAGTTGGCAAAAGCGCTGAAAGGGCAGGTTGAGAGCGAACTGACGGGCAAATAGGCGCAACGCCAGATCATTGAAGTCAACATCGCTGACGGTTGGGCGCGAGATGAACGCCAGCAATTCACTGGCGATGTCTTCAGAAGTTATGCTGCCGTTTGGCATGTCCTGTCCCATTTTTGGCAGGGAGGCTGGTGGCTAACGAGGACGTACTCTGATGCAGAGACGGTCGTTGTCAAACTGGCTTCCCTGCGCGAGGATTACCTCAATCAGGTTCAAAGGGACTTTCTCAGCCGTTGCCACTTTCGTGACGACAGCACCCCTAGCGAATGGTTCTTGCGAACGCTGTGAATTGTAATGCGCCGTCAAGGGCTGTTGCACAAGTTGAGTTTTAGTCGCTTGAGATAGGCTTCTCAACGCCCAGCACCTTGTGCAACTTGGTGCTGGTGGTGGTGTATTGCAGTGGGATGGTTTTGTCTGGAAAGATGATCGGTGCAGCGCCAAAAGCGGCCAGCACACATTCATGGAAGCCGCACACAATCAGCTTTTTCTTGCCGGGGTAGGTGTTGATGTCGCCGACCGCAAAAATGCCTGGCTCGCTGGTCGAAAACTTTTCGGTGTCGACCGTGAGTTGCTTGCGTTCAATGGCCAGACCCCAGTCGGCAATGGCCCCGAGCTTGGGGGACAAGCCAAAAAACACCAGCAGCTTTTCAACAGGCAGCGCGTGCGTGACACCCTCGGGGTCAGTGACGTTGGCGGTACTCAGTCGGCCTTTTTTTTCGTCGTAACTGGTGACTTGGCCGGCCATGAAGTGCATGGCGGAGGCCGCGCACAAGGCTTTCATTTCAGCGACTTTGGCCGGCAGTGCTTGGAAGCTGTCACGGCGATGCACCAGGGTCACGCTCTTGGCTTGGTTGGGGCCTGCTGTGGCGAAGTCGATGGCCGCGTCGATGGCTGAATCGCCACCGCCGACGATCACCAAGTCTTGCCCCGCAAAGTCTGCTGGCTTGTTCACGCGGTAAAAAAGTTGCGTCTCGTCAAATTTGTCTAAGCCCTCGACGCGAAGCAGACGCGGCTGAAATGCACCGACACCGGCAGCGATAAAAATCGTCTTGGTTAAAAAGCTCGTACCTTTGTTCGTCACCAGCAAAAACCGACCATCGGTTTGCTTGTCAAGTGTGCTGACTTCTTGCCCGAAATGAAAGGTCGCGCCAAAGGGCCCAATCTGCCGCAGCAGTGACACTGTGAGTTCGCGACCGGTGGTCGCCGGCATGGCCGGAATGTCATAGATGGGCTTGTCGGGGTACAGCTCAATGCATTGGCCGCCCGCGTAGGCCAGCGAATCTATCACATGGGCCTTGATCTCCAGCAGGCCGAGCTGGAAGACCTGAAACAAGCCGACCGGCCCCGCGCCGATGATGACGGCATCGGTATCGATCACTGTGGGTGTCACTGGATCGGCCGTCAAAAAATCAGCGAATGAGTTCGCTGAGCTTACCGGTCTTGTCTTTCCATTCTTCTGCATCTGGCAAAGCCGGCTTGCGCTTGGTGATGCTTTTCCAGCCTGGCTGGGTTGACAACTCAAGGTTGATCTTGATGAAGTTGAGCTGGTCTGCGGGCAAGTCTTCTTCTGCATAAATCGCGTTGACCGGGCATTCAGGAATGCAGACGGCGCAGTCAATGCACTCGTCAGGCTCGATCACCAACATGTTGGGACCTTCGCGGAAACAGTCGACGGGGCACACATCCACACAGTCGGTGTACTTGCAACGGATACAGGATTCAGAAACGACGTGGGTCATGCTTTTTTGGCTCGGTCGGTAAAACCCTAGATTTTAAGATCTTTCCAGGGGAGGGCTAAGGGGAGGGTTGAAAGGCTGGTTTAAATCTATTGAGCCGACAGAATCAATGCGGCACCGGAGGTCTTGTGCGAGGCGGTATCGACCAGCACCAGCGAGCCCAGAATGCGCGATTCAGCAAAGGGCTCCGCGGCGATCGGCTCTTGCAGGGTCAGCTCGACCACGCCGATGGCGTTGGCGTCAAGTTGCGTCGCCGCTTGCTCTTCCAGCGTGTTGATGTTCACTTGGTGCACGATGCGCTTGACCTTGGCCTTGACCCAGCGGTGACCTTGCAAGGCCCAATACACGCGGCCGGGTAGCAAAGGTTCTTCGTCCATCCAGGCGATGGTTGCGGTCAGCTCACGCTTGCCGGGTGATGCGCCAAAGCCTTCGGCGGCCAACAGCACGTCGCCGCGTGACACGTCGAGTTCGCGGTCCAAGATGATGCCGGCGCTGTGGCCTGCACGCACCGATTTCGGCGAACGCGCATGGTCCAGTACCTCGGCTACCACAGCGCTTTTGCCGCCAGGCAAGACGCTGACGCTCTGGCCGACTTGCACCGCGCCGCTGGCAATGCGGCCCCAGAAAATGCGCCGTCCTTGTGAGGTGTCGGCGCTGGAAGAAAACTTCTCAACCCATTGCACTGGAAAGCTGAAGGGCTGGGCGGTGTCAGCGGGTGTGGCCGACAGTTGCTCCAAAATGGCCAGCAAGGCCGGGCCTTGGTAGTTGCACCAGCCGGGATGGGCGTCAACCACGTTGTAGCCAATCAGGGCCGACACCGGCACGATGGCTTGTGCGCTGATGCCAGCCTCTTGGGTGAACTGCCGAAGCGCGGCGCTGATGTGTTCAAACGCCAGCGCAGGGTCTTCCACAGCGTCGAGTTTGTTGACAGCGAAGACGATGGACGGCACACGCAGCAATTTCACCAGCAGCGAATGACGGCGTGTTTGCGGCAACAGTTTGGGCAGTGCTGACTGCCAATCTAGTTTGGTGGCGTCGACCAGCACCACGGCCGCGTCGGCGCTGGACGCTGCCGTAACCATGTTGCGGGTGTACTGCTCATGACCGGGCGCATCGGCAATGATGAATTTGCGGGCGACCGTGTTGAAGTAGCGGTAGGCCACATCAATCGTGATGCCTTGTTCGCGCTCAGCTTGCAAGCCGTCGGTCAGTAGGGCTAGGTCGACCTTGCCGCTGCGTTGCACGCTGGCCAGTTGGTCTTGCAGCACGGCGCGGGAGTCGACCAACAGGCGACCGATCAGCGTGCTCTTGCCGTCGTCGACGCTGCCGCAGGTGACAAAGCGCAGGGCTGCGCGGGTGTCTTGCTCGACGTTGAAAGATGCGTTGTCAGCAACATCTGGGCTGCTGGTTTGAAGAATCGTGCTCATCAGAAATAACCCTCTTTTTTGCGCTTCTCCATCGAGGCGTCGGAAGTCTTGTCGTCCATGCGGGTGGCACCGCGCTCGCTGACGTCTGCCGTCAGCGTTTCCAGCACCACTTCGGCGGGGTTGGCTGCTGGGCTCTCAACCGGGCAGGTGCAGGTGATGTCGCCCAAGGTGCGAAAGCGCACGGTTTTATCCACCGCGTTTTCACCCGCTTTCAAAGGTGTGAGGTCGGTCACCGGCACCAGCAGACCTTTGCGCTCAACCACCGTGCGTTGGTGCGCGTAATACAGCGACGGCAGTTCGATCTTCTCGCGCTCGATGTATTGCCAGACGTCGAGTTCGGTCCAGTTGGAAATCGGGAACACGCGAAAGTGCTCACCCGGCTGCAAGCGCGTGTTGAACAGGTTCCACAACTCTGGGCGTTGGGCTTTGGGCTGCCATTGACCGAAGGCGTCACGGTGCGAAAAAATTCGCTCTTTGGCACGGGCTTTTTCTTCGTCACGGCGGGCGCCGCCAATCAGGGCGTCAAAGCGAAACTCTTCAATCGCCTCTAGCAATGTGACCGACTGGTGTACGTTACGCGGCTCGTCTGGGTGCGCCAGTCGAACAGTGCCGCGCTTCATCGAATCTTCGACGTTGCGGACAATCAGATTGGCACCGAGTTGCTTGGCCCGGTAGTCGCGAAAAGCCGTCACTTCAGGGAAGTTGTGGCCGGTGTCGATCATCAGCAACGGGTAGGGAATGTGGCCGCCACGGGTACTGTCGACAAAAGCTTTTTCAGCGCATTTGAGCAGCACCAGCGAGTCTTTCCCGCCAGAAAAAAGCAGGGTCGGGCGCTCGAAAGCAGCCGCGACTTCACGTAAGATGAAAATTGCTTCTTCTTCTAAAGCGTCCAAGTGGGCATTGCTCAGCTGGGGGTGGTTTTGGGCTTGAGTCAGCACGGTGGCTTCGGCTACAGCGTTCACGCGGAGACCTCTTTGATGGGAATGATGGATGAAATGGCGGATGTCTGACCGTCGGCGCTGTCAGACACATGCAGGCCGCACTCTTTGGCGCTTTCCTGCTCCCACCACCAGCGGCCGGAGCGGATGTCTTCACCCAGCGTGACGGCGCGGGTGCAAGGCGCGCAACCGATGCTCGGGAAAAACTCGTCGTGCAGCGGGTTGTAGAGGATGTTGTTGATGCCGATGAAATGCCAAACATCGCCGGCGGTCCAACGCGCGAGCGGGTTGACCTTGGCACGCTCGCCCGGTTGCCCGACCAACTCGTGCTCAATGAACTCGACTTCCGCCCTGGCGTTTGACTGCTCGCGGCGCAGGCCCGTCAACCAACCTTTTTTACCAGCCAGCGCGCGGCCCAGTGGCTCCATCTTGCGGATGCCACAGCAGGCTTTGCGCAGGTCAACGCTCTGGTACATGGCTTTGTCGCCATGTGTGCTGACGAATTCAGCGGCGACTTCTACAACCGGACGATAAGCTTCAACCGGGCGGGCGTAGCGCGCCTCAATGCGGCCAATCATCGCTACGGTCTGTGGGTGCAGCATGCCGGTTTCGAGCACAAAAATACTGCAATCGATGCGGTGCTCAGCCAGCAAGTGGGTGATGACCATGTCTTCTGCACCCAAGCTGGAGGCTTGCGTCAAGGGCGAAAACTCTTGGGACGCACGCTTCAAGAGCGCGATGGTTTCGGCCAGCTTAGCATCGAAGTCCGTCGATGCTTTCGCGTAAAGGGAGACCGCGCTCATAAGCTGACGCTTTCTTTTTCAGTGTGCGCAAAGTGCGGTTCGATCTGCACGGCGTCGCCCTGATAACGGCCCACGCCGTAGCCCGGGTAGCTGGCCAACACGCGCTGTGCGACGTCAAGTGGTTGGTCGGCGCGCAACACGGCCACGTTAAAGCCGCTGCGTTCCATTTGGGCGAGCTGGTCAACCAACACGTCGCCGGTGGCGCGAATCTCGCCGGTGAATTCACGCCTGCGGCGCAGCAAAAAAGCTTGGCTATAGGCGCGACCGTCAGTGAACTTCGGAAAGTGCAGGTCGATGCGTTTGACGCCATCCAGCGGCAGGTCCATCGGGTCGGCATCGTTGGCGAAAACCACGGTGCCTGGCTGTTCAGTGGCGTTGTCTTTAGCGTTCTCGTGGGGGGTGAGTAATTTCATGATGGGTTCTTTCAAGCCTGTTCGACCACAGCGATGCGTGCGCTCTTAGCAGCCGCCTTGTACGGCTCCATGCCGACACGTCGCAGCGTGGTAATGAAGGTTTCGCCTGTCGTGCGGTGCTGGCGATAAGTCTCGAGTACCGCTTCAATGACTTCGGGCACTTCAGACGCTGTGAACGATGGGCCGACAACTTTGCCTGGCACAGGGTCACCGCTCAGGGTTGAACCGTCAGAGCCGCCCAGCGACACTTGATACCACTCTAGGCCGTCTTTGTCGACGCCCAAAATGCCGATGTGGCCGCTGTGGTGATGGCCGCAGGAGTTGATGCAGCCGCTGATGTGCAGGTCAATCTCACCGAGGTCGTGCAACTCGTCCATGTCTTGGTAGCGCTCAGTGATGGCCTCGGCAATCGGGATCGAGCGGGCATTCGCCAATGAACAAAAGTCGCCACCGGGGCAGGCAATCATGTCGGTCAACAGGCGGATGTTCGGACGTGCAAAGCCGGCCTTGCGGGCGGCGCGCCAGAGCTCCGGCAACTGGTCACAGGCGACCCATGGCAGCAGCAAGTTTTGGTCGTGTGTGACGCGCAGTTCCCCAGCGCTGAAGGCGTCAGCCAATTCGGCGGCCTTGTCGAGTTGGTCTGCCGTCGCATCGCCGGGCGCTTGGCCTAAGCGTTTGAAAGAAAGGGTCACGGCGCGCAAATCTGGGTTCTTGTGTGAAGCAACGTTTTGCTTGAGCCAACGGCCAAATTCAATGTCGTCTTCAGCTGCAGCGCGCAGGATGTTGGCAATTTTGGCATCGGCTGTTTTACGATCACAGCTCAGCGACGGTGGCACGAAGCAGGCCGTGACGCGGTCGAGTTCTTCTTGTGTGATCGTGTGTGGGCCGCCATCGTGTTCCATGATTTGCAGGTATTCGGCCTCGACGTCGTCGATGTAGCGCTGACCTTCGGCCTTGACCAAAATCTTGATACGGGCTTTGTAAATGTTGTCGCGACGGCCGTAGCGGTTGTAAACGCGAACGATGGCTTCGATGAAGTTCATCACCTGATGCCACGGCAGAAACTCACGGATCACGGTCCCAATGATGGGCGTGCGGCCCATGCCGCCGCCGACCAACACTTTGAAGCCGAGTTCGCCTTCGGTGTTGCGGATCAAATGCAGGCCGACGTCATGCCATGCTGTGGCAGCGCGGTCTTCACGGGCGCCACTCACGGCGATTTTGAACTTGCGAGGCAAGAAGGCGAAC
>CANCLK010000043.1 GCA_947378785.1 Comamonadaceae bacterium | reverse complement strand
GTGATCAGCGGCACCAGGTGCGCAGCGCCAAACGATGGGGGCGTGCCGATGCGAATCAATCCTTTGGGTGCACTCACGGCGCCGCGAACCCGGGTTTCAACTTCTTCAAAGCGGTGCAACAGTTCTTGCCCATCTTCCAGTAAAAAAAGGCCAGCCTCAGTCAGGCTGACGCTCTTGGTGGTGCGCGTCAGTAATTGCGCACCCAAGCTTTCCTCCAGCCATTTCACGTGCTTGGTGACATTGCCTTTGGCCATGCCGAGTCGCACCGCCGCTGCAGTGAAACTACGCCCGCGAGCCACTTCAGCAAAGATTTCGATTGCCCTGAGTCGGTCCATGTGTCCTCATTTCCTGCGCATTGCGCCTGCTACTGTTTCGAATTCGAGAACAATACTATTCCAATTTGGGGCTATGGTGACGCTTGGCTTGTCTATAACATCACGGCATCTCTGGCCTGTTTTCTTTTTTTTGGGCTGGTTCATCCTACAAAGCCGACTGCGACACCTCTTGAGCATTTCACAAGCATCAACACTGAGCGCCAGTACCCAACTGATTCACCAACTGTTCTACTTTTTGGATGAAGCGAATTACCCCCAGTTGGTTGGGCTGTTCATGCCACAAGGCACATGGAAGCGTCAGGGCGAACTGCTAACAGGGCATGCGCAGATCTTGCAAGCCTTGGCCAAGCGACCCACCACGCAGCGCATTCGGCACGTCATCAGCAATGCATTTTTAGCGGCCTCTGAGCCAGCATCGGCCACGCTCACGGCTTACATGACGGCCTACCGCTTTGACAACGGCAACCATCAAACTGGCCCCGTCACCATCAGTCGGCCTTTCAGACTGTCGGTGGTGCACGCCAAGTTGGAAGTCTCAGACGGCCGCTGGCGTGTGGCAGACCTCGACTTGGTTCCCGAGTTTGAGTTTGCTGCAGACAGTGCGCCCGTCGGAACGAGCCCACCATGAACACGGCCAGCACCACCCCTTTTGTGCACCAAGCGCTGCGTACCCGGGTGATTGCCAAGCCGGGCGCGGTGGCTGAACTTGGCCGCGAACTGGCACGCCTTGGCTGCAAACGGCCACTGCTGCTGTCGGGCCAGCGCACAGCGGCGGGTCCGGTCTGGGCGGAGGTCCGAGGCGCCTTGGGCGACCTGCCTTTTTTGGCTGTGCAAGACATTGAGGCGCACTCCTCGCTGACAACTGTTGAGCGTGTCGCCCAGTTGGCACGCGAACACGGTGCCGATGCCCTGGTGGCCGTCGGTGGCGGCAGCGTCTCAGACACCGCCAAGGCGGTGGCATTGGTGCTGGCGGAAGGCGCACCACTGGCCCAACATGCTTCCCGCTTCGTTCCGCCGTCCACCGTGCTGACGCCTGACTTGGTCCAGCCCAAGCTGCCCATTTTGTCGATCGCCATGACCGCATCTGGAGCCGAAGCCACGCCGTCCATGGGCATCCGCACACCCGAAGGGACGAAGTTACTTTTTTGGGATGCACAACTGGCCAGCCGCGTTATTTTTCTGGATCCAGTCGCCAACCTCGCGACACCTGCGTCCGTCATGCTGTCAACCGGTATGAATGGATTGGCCCACTGCATTGAAGGTCTGTACTCCAAGGCGGGCTCGCCCATCACGTCCATCCTCGCGCTGGATGGCCTTGTCAAATTCAACCAGGCGTTGAGGCAGGTCGCCGCCATGCCGCAAGACGTTAACGCGCGAGCCAACTTGCTGCTCGCAGCGCACCTGTCCGGCATGGTGCTGGCGAGCGCACGCAGCTGTGTGCATCATGCGCTGTGCCATGTGATGGGCGCCACCTTTGGTGTGGCCCATGGCGATGTCAACTCGGTTGTGTTGCCACATGCACTGCGCTTCAATGCGGGTGCTGCTGGGCGCGAACTGGCGCCTGCCGCGGCCCGGCTCGGCTTGCCCGGACAGCCTGCAGAAGCCGCCGACCAATTGGTCAACTGGCTGCACGAACTTCAACACGCCATCGGTGTTCCGAGCCGCTTGCGCGACCTCGGCATAGCGCGCGACCAGCTCGCGGGCATCGCCCAAAAAACAATGCACGAACGCGGGCTGGCCTACAACCCTCGCAACGTCAGCAACGCCAGCGAGCTTGAAGCCATCTTGCTCGCCGCCTGGTAATTCTTTACCCATCCACACCCTTGATTGGAAAACTCACATGAACATCATTGAAAGCGGAAAAACGTTGGGCGCACGCGTCGAGGGACTCGACTTATCGGTCCCACTGACCGACGCTCAGTTTGTGCAACTGGAACAAGCCCTTGGCCAATACGGCGTCTTGAGCTACCCCCAACAAAAGCTCACCAGCATTCAGTTGAAGCAATTTTCAGAGCGCTTTGGCAAGCTAGAAGTCAACGTCGCCAACATGTACCAAGAGGCCGGCTTGCCTGAAGTGATGATCCTCTCCAACAAAGTCGAGAACGGGAAACCGCTGGGCCTGAGCGATGCCGGACAAGATTGGCACACCGACATGTCTTACAGCAAGATGATTGCCTTCACCAATGTGTTGTACGGCATTGAGATTCCGCACCGTGATGGCGAGCCGCTGGGCAACACCGAGTTCTGCAACATGCATGCGGCTTATGACGACCTGCCAGAGTCACTCAAGACCCAATTGGCCGGCATGACCATCACGCACAACTTCGAAAAATTTTGGGAAAAAATGCGGCTTGAAAAAGGCCAGCGCCCGCCGCTGACGGACGCCCAGCGCGCGGCCAAGCCGCCGGTGTCGCATCCGATCTTCATGACACACCCGATCACCGGCAAAAAAGTGCTCTACGCCAACCCGGGTTATTCGATGCGCATCAACGAATTGCCTGAAGCTGAAAGCAACGAAATTCTTGAATTTTTGTTCAAGCACCAGCTGCAGGCCAAATACCAGTACCGTCACCGCTGGAGCGTCGGCGATGTACTGATGTGGGACAACATGGGCACCCTGCACAACGCTGTACCGGACTACCGGCCAGACGAGCACCGTTACATCAAGCGCTGCCAGGTCATGGCCAACCGCTATTTTGAAAGTGCAGGCGCATGAAAGTCATCAGCTACCGCAAGGGCAACAGCCCGGTGCTAACAGGTGTTGTCGTCCAGCAAGGCGTGTTGGACATCAGCGCATGGGTGGCTCAACTGGCGCCGTCAAGCGAGGCCGTGAACCGCCATGCTGCGGCAGGTGTGGATGCCCCGGCGGGTGGCATTCTGCGCTGGCTGCAGTCGGGTAGTGGCGCCGTTGCGGCACTGACCGAGCATGTCCACAAAGCATCAGCCCAACCTGACGCCCACTTTGAGCCACTCGACAGCCTGCAGCTGTATGCGCCTGTACCCAGGCCGGGAAAAATCATCGGGGTCGGTCGCAATTACGCCGACCACGCGAAGGAAACCGGCGTAGCACCGTTTGAGAATCCACGCATCATTTTCAAGGTCTCGTCGTCTATCGCTGCGCCGGGCACACCCGTTACCCGCCCCGCCTCAGTCGCCAAGATGGATTTCGAAGTTGAACTGGCTGTCGTGATCGGCGGCTACGGCAAAGACGTGCCTGAATCTGAGGCCTTGTCGCTGGTCGCGGGTTACACCATTTTGAATGACCTCAGTGCACGCGAGTTTCAGTTCGACATCGCACAGGCGCAGACCACGTTCGCCAAAAGCATGGACGGTTTTGCGCCCATGGGGCCCTGGTTGGTGACACGCGACGAGATCCCAGACCCCCAAAAACTGGAAGTCTTTTGCTGGCTGAACGGCTCACCAATGCAGCACGGCCGCACCGCCGATATGCTGTTTCCGGTGGCCACGCTGATTGCCTATGTGTCCCGCTTCATGACGCTCGAACCCGGCGACATCATCGGCACCGGCACACCTGCCGGCATCGGTGCCTTCCGGCAACCACCGGTTTATTTACAGCCCGGCGATGAACTCCGTTTGGAAGTCAGCCATGTCGGCGTGATGACACACCTGATTGCCTGAAGCTGCCAGTTCGCTTTACCATCTGGCTTTTTCGACAACACTATTAAGAGACACCCATGAAAAAATCCCTGCTCACGCTTGTCGCGGCGACCACGCTGACAGTCGCTTCTGGCTTCGCGCTGGCCCAGAACGCCTACCCAACAAAACCGATTCGGCTGGTGGTTGGTTTTGCCGCAGGCGGGCCCACCGACGTCATCGCCCGTGTGCTGGCCCGGGACATGTCGGTGACTTTAGGTCAGACGGTCATCGTCGAAAACAAGGCCGGAGCCAGTTCGATGATCGGCACCCGCGAAGTGCGCAACGCACCAGCGGATGGCTACACCCTGCTGTTTTCGTCGCTCGGCATGAACGTCAATCCAATCTTGCTCGGCGAACAAGCCGGCTACAACCCGAAGACAGATTTCGCACCGATCTCCAATGCGGCCAACTTGCCGCTGGTCGCCGTCAATGCGTACGACTCTCCGATCAAAAGCATGGCGGACTTGCTCAAAAAGGCCCGCACCAAATCTGAAGCAGTGACTTTCGGGTCTTCTGGCGCGGGCGGTTCAGGCCACTTGGCTTCAGAACTTCTGGCCACACAGGCCAAGGCCAAAATGTTGCACGTGCCCTACAAAGGCAATGGTCCAGCGTTGCTTGAGGTCATGGCCGGCCGTGTCGATTACATGTTCTACCCGGTGATCGGCATTGCTGAAAACGTCGCATCCAAGCGCCTGCAAATCCTCGCTGTCGGTACCGCTAAACGGTTGCCGCAGTTCCCCAACGTGCCGACCATGTCGGAAGTCGGCTTCCCCGGCTTTGAAGAAACGGCACCTTGGGTCGGCATGCTGGCGCCGGCTAAAACATCGCCGGCCATCATCGCGAAGTTGCATGACGCCATGACCAAAGCCTTGGCCAAGCCTGACGTCAGAGCGCAGCTTGAAAAGCTGGGTGCCGTGATCGTTGGCGACACGCCCACAGAATTCGCCGCCTTCCTCAAGCGCGACCACGACCGCTGGGAAGCGGTCATCAAGGCTGCCGACATCAAGCCAGAAGCCAACTAAGTCGTTGCAGCCGGAGTCACTTTGTCAACTGCATCTAAAGCCTTTTCAATTGAAGACCTGCGCACCGCAGCACGTCACAGACTGCCGCAAGCGATCTTCGATTTTTTTGACGGTGGCGCTGAAGACGAAGTAACCCTCGACGACAACCAAGCTGCTTTCCGGCGTGTTCGTCTGTTGCCCAAAGTGCTGACCGACGTGTCTCAAATCCAGACCGGCGTGCAGTTGCTAGGCCAAGCTGCTGCCCTGCCCTTGGCCATTGCGCCGACGGGTGCGGTGGGCTTTGGCTGGCGCGGCGGTGACATCGCCATCGCCCGCGCCGCAGTCGCAGCCAACATCCCGTACACGCTGTCGAGTGCGGCCACCGCGTCGATCGAGCAAGTCGCCAAGGCAGCGCCCGGACGGCTCTGGTTTCAGGCCTACATTCTGCGCAACAAACCTTTCTTAGATGGTTTGATCGCACGCGCGCTGGCGGCTGACTATGAAGCGCTGATGATCACGGTCGACTTGCCCGTGGGCGGCAAACGCGAACGCGATTTTCGCAATCACTTCTCGGTGCCGTTTCGCTTCACCGCCAAGAACCTGCTGGATTTTTCGTGCCACCCAAGATGGCTGTCGGACATCGTGCGCTATGGCATGCCGGTCATGGAAAACATGATCGGACTCGACATGCACGCCAAGAACGCCACAGCCATTGCGTCGTCGGTTGGCCGCAGCTACGACCCGGCCTTCGACTGGGCGAGCCTGCAAAAAATTCGCGATCAATGGCCACGCAAGCTCATCGTCAAAGGCATCTTGCGGCCCGACGATGCGAGTCGTTTAGCCGACATGGGTTGCGATGCGCTGGTGGTGTCCAACCACGGGGGCCGCCAGCTTGACGGTGCGGTCGCCACGCTGGACGCCCTTCCCGCAGTTGTGCAGGCCGTCAAAGGCCGCATGCCGGTGCTACTCGACGGCGGTGTACGGCGCGGCTCCGATGTTTTCAAAGCCATCGCTCTAGGCGCCGCTGGCGTGCTGGTGGGTCGCTCCACTCTTTATGGCGCGGTAGCCGCTGGTGAAGAAGGCGCGCACCGGGCGCTGGCCATACTCCGCGACGAATTCACGCGTACCATGCAGCTCTGCGGCGCCTGCTCAGTCGCCGACATTCATGCCGGGCTGCTCTTTGAGCCTTCTTTGAGAGCCCACTAACAACCGAAGAGGATTTTCATGCGCGCTGCTTGGTATTGCAAAAATGGAGAAGCCCGAGACGTACTGATCGTGGGTGACATGCCTGACCCGACACCCGGTCCGGGCGAGGTGCGCATTCGCATGGCAACGTCTGGCGTGAATCCGTCAGACGTCAAATCTCGCCGCGCCAAGCCTTTGACCGACGAGCGAATCGTGCCGCACAGCGATGGTGCTGGCGTCATCGACCAAGTCGGTGAAGGGGTTCCCGCCAGTCGAATCGGCGAGCGCGTGTGGACCTGGAACGCGCAATGGCAACGCCCCATGGGCACGGCCAGCGAATTCATCGTATTGCCCACAGCCCAAGCATCACATTTGCCAGATGCTATTGATTTCGCAGCAGGCGCTTGCCTCGGCATTCCAGCGTTGACAGCCATTCAGGCGGTTCGCCTGAGCGGTGACGTGGCGGGCAAAAAAGTGCTGGTGATTGCAGCCTCATCGGCTGTGGGTCACTTCGTTGCCCAGTTGTTGTCGCTGGCTGGCGCGCATGTGATTGGCACCGTCGGCTCCCCCGAAAAAGCCAAGCACGCACAAGCCGCCGGCGTGCGCGATGTGATTTTTTACAAGACCGAACCGGTGGCCGAGCGCCTCAAGGCGCTGACAAATGGCAAAGGTGTCGACGTCATCATCGACATGGATTTCTCCACCACGTCGGCCCTGCTGACTGCCGGTGGACTCGCCCCGCATGGGCGGGTGGTGTGCTACGGCTCCAACGTGGGGACGGAGCTGCCGATCCACTTTAGGACCATGTTGTCTAACTCGCTGGAGCTGAAGTTCTTCTTGGTCTACGACCTGCAAGCTGCCGACCGCGCCGCAGCACTGAAACAACTCGGCGACCTGCTTCAGCTCAATCGTCTGCAGCACACCATCAGCCGGTCTTTTGCGCTGGCTGACATTGCACAAGCACATGAAGCGGTTGAGGCCGGAAAAGACATTGGCAATATTGTTTTGACGCTGTAGGAAGCCCGTTAAAATAACGGCCAACGCGGGTATAGCTCAATGGTAGAGTTCTTGCTTCCCAAGCAAGCCACGAGGGTTCGATTCCCTCTACCCGCTCCACTCGTCCACTCGTCCACTTCAGCGCATCTCAAAACACCTCACAACCCGCACGCCAAAAGGCGTAGCGGGTTTTTTTGTGCTTGAAAAAAGGCTTTTCTTAGGGGAAATTAGGGGGCATGCAAGAGCAAGTTGGGTGATAAGGTCAATCTGTGAATCTCCCTAACTCTCAACACGCTGAAGCATCGCTGATTGATTCAGCCTACGCCGCAAGGCGTCTTTTCATCACACTCATGCTCATGACCCTAGGTGGCAGCAGCATGTATGTGGTGTCTGTCGTTTTGCCCGAAGTACAAAAAGAATTTGGCGTCACCCGTGCTGATGCCTCGCTCCCCTATACCTTGTTGATGTTGGGCTTTGGCGCTGGTGGCTTGGTCATGGGCAAGTTGGCTGATAAGTGGGGCGTGCATGTGCCACTATGGATTGGCGCTTTGGGTGTGGGCAGTGGCTTTGTATTGGCAGGCATGTCCACAAACATTTGGCTGTTTGCGCTGTCGCATGGTGTGCTCATGGGGTTCTTTGGCAGCTCATCAACATTCGCACCGTTGCTGGCAGACACCTCGCTCTGGTGGAACAAGCGCAGAGGCATTGCCGTGGCGGTATGTGCCAGCGGCAACTATTTGGCGGGCAGTATTTGGCCTGCATTGGCGCAGCATGGCGTTGAAACTTTGGGTTGGCGCAACACCTATATTGGGATAGGCATTGTGTGCGGCTTGGGCATGATGGGCTTGGCTTTTCTCATGCGTCAAAGGCCACCCCTGTTGACCATAGCGGCAGCGGGTAGCGTGCAGTCATTGGCTTCGGAAAAACCGTTTGGCATGCCTGTTCGGACTGCACATGCATTGCTTTGCGTGGCTGGGTTGGCCTGCTGCGTGGCCATGGCGATGCCTCAGGTGCACATCGTGGCCTATTGCTCTGACCTTGGCTTTGGTGCGGCGCGCGGTTCTGAAATGTTGTCGCTCATGCTGGCCAGCGGCATTGTGAGTCGGCTTATTTCTGGTGCCATCTGTGATCGCATTGGCGGTCTCAGAACCCTGGTTTTGGGCTCAGTGCTGCAGGGCTTGGCGTTGCTGATGTTTTTGCCTTTTGACAGCATGGTGTCGCTCTATGTGATCTCGGCCATGTTTGGCTTATTTCAAGGCGGCATCGTGCCTTCTTACGCCATCATTGTGCGAGAGTATTTTCCTGCGCAAAAAGCAGGTGTGTTGGTGGGTGCCGTCATCATGGCCACGATGATTGGCATGGCGCTGGGTGGGTGGATGTCTGGCAAAGTGTTTGACCTGACAGGGTCTTATCACTCTGCGTTTGTCAATGGCATGTTGTGGAATGCTTTGAATTTAGGCATTGCTTTGTTTTTACTGTGGCGCGTGAAGAGGCTGACACGTACTGACATGGCCCACTAATAAATGCGACCTGTCATTGGGTTGCATCTCACGTTGGCACGAAGAGCTCTGCGAGGCCGGGAGGCCGCGGTATGAGGCCCTGCTCGAAGGACCAGCGAATCTGGGTCTCGAGCATGTCCCGATTGGCCTCCATGCCATAAGGCCAGAAATCCTGACCCATCAGGGCCTGGGTGGCCTCGGCTTCCGATGTCATCCAAGGGAGCATGACCGGCAGGGCCTGATGCACGGCCAACAGGGCCTGGGCGTGCGCCTTCGATGCATTGAAGGCCTGAAGCAAGGCCGCAGGTAGCGTGGGATGAGCTTGCAGCACGTCGCGGCGAATGCCCATGATGTGCATGATCGGGAACCTGCGGGTGCGCCTGAAGTAGTCCTGCTCGGCGGATCGCCAGTCCGGGAACAGTCGCACCAGCGGACAGCTGTCCTTGCCGAAATCGACGGGCGGCGTGTAAGACACGAGCGCATCGATCTCGCCCGTTGCCAGCAGCGATGTCAGCGGTACACCAGCCACCGCGCGGATGGGAACACCGTTTGCCGGCCAGTTCTTGCTGTCGATGTTTTCACGCTCGATGTGGTCCAAATCGCCGATCAGCCATTCGCTGCTGCCAGGCGCATAGTCATACTCGTCCGCCAGGATTCCGCGCGCCACCAGTGACAGCGTATTGGAGTACTCGCGGGTGCCGATCCGTTTGCCTTTCAGGTCAGCGGGCGAGGTGATCCCGGCGCCAGCCCGGACATAAATGGCCGAATGCCTGAAAGAGCGAGACGGAAAGATAGGCAGGCCAACATACGGACAGTTGCCGCGCACACTGGCGATCAAAAAATTGCTGAATGAAAGTTCAGTGACCGCAAACGGTGCGGTGCTGAAGGCTTGGGCGAAGATTTCCTCCAGGTCGCCCGCGGCAAAATTGGCCCTGAAACCGGCGACCGGTACAGCGCCGTTCAGGAGTTGTCTTGTCCGGTCGTAGTCGCCTACTGCGATGCCAAGCGCCTCACCCATGACGTGGCCAGTTGCTTCACTCAATTTTCGCTCCTGATATTTTGATGACATTGGCCCATTTCACGATCTCCGTGCCCGTGAAGCGCTTGAACTCCTCCGGTGAACCGCCGGCAGGATCTGCGCCTTGGCCGGCCAGTTGCTCGCGCACGCTGGGCATTTTAAGGATCTTGTTGATCTCGGTGTTCAGTCGGAGAACAATCTCACGCGGCGTACCCATGGGCGCGTAAACGCCGGACCAGGCGTAGGTCTCAAAGCCCTTGAGGCCTGCTTCATCCATCGTGGGGACATCCGGCAATTGCGGAACGCGCTGCTTGCTGGTGATGCCCAGCACCTTGACCCGCCCCCCTTTGACCTGCGGCATGCCTGTCGGCATGTTGACAAACATCATGCTGACCTGGCGCCCGATCAGATCAGCAATGGCTGGCGCGCCGCCCTTGTAGGGCACATGCAGCACATCAATGCCTGCCATGGATTTCATCAGCTCGGACGACAGCTGACTGGACGTGCCGTGGCCGGTGGACGCGTAAGACAGCTTGCCCGGCTCGGCCTTGGCCTGCGCAATGAATTCCTTGAGCGAGTTGGCCGGATACGACGGGCTGACCAGCAAGATATTGGGCACGGTGCCGATCAACACGACGGGCTCGAGGTCCTTGACCGGGTCGTAGCCAAGCTTGCTGTACAGGGAGATATTGATGGAGACGATTTCCGAGCCCATCAGCAGGGTGTAGCCGTCGGCCGGCGCTTTCGCGACGGCTTCGGCCGCGATGTTGCCGCCTGCGCCGGCCCGGTTTTCAATCACCACCTGCTGACCGAGTGCGTCACTCAGCTTGGGCGCCACAGCACGTGCAAAAAAAATCTACCGTGCCCCCTGCCGGGAAAGGAACCAGCATCCTGATGGGTTTGTTCGGATAGGACTGGGCCTGGGCTGCCAGGGGTAACGCCATCAGTGCGAGGGCAAGGCAACGAAATGCGAGATTTTTCATTTTCAAAATCCTTTTAAAGATTCAAGGGAATGACTGGCAGCAACCCACCACCCAGCAATAATCAAACGCAGTTTACGACAAGAAACTTGATGTCCGACATTGACATATCTTCGCGCGCACGCTCTCTGGCATGGCACATCGTAAGATATTGTTAAGAGGGACGATGATTGCTGAAACACTTCTGCAGGTGCTCTGAATCCCAATCGTTTTCGTCGATGGTTATTCAAACTTGCACGTCGGGCTTGAATACGCCATAGAAAAATTACAGGTGATTTCATTGAACCAAGACAAGAAAATAATTGCTTTTATCAATATTGCTCATTTTATTGATCACTATGCGATGCTCATCTTTGCGGCTGCAGTCATCGTGATTGCCCCAACCTTCAATATGAATTACGGGCAATTACTGCCCTATGCCACGCCTGGTTTCATTGCTTTCGGGGCTGGCTCTTTGCTGACCGGTTGGCTGGGAGACAAATGGAGCAGAAGAAATATGATGGCTATTTTCTTTTTTGGAATGGGCCTATCTCTGGCCGGCGTATCCATGATTCAAACCCCTCTACAGCTGGGGGCTATGCTTCTGTTGATCGGGTTGATGGCTTCCATCTACCACCCCGTTGGAACGGCAATGTTGGTCTCCAACTCCGAGAAATTAGGGAGAGAAATGGGCATCAACGGCATGTGGGGCAATGTCGGTGTTGCCTCATCCGCGTTGGTCACCGGTGTTCTGAACGAATACATGGGATGGCGGGTTTCTTTTTTAATACCTGCCGCTCTTTGCCTTGTTGTAGGGCTAATTTATGTCCGATCTGTTCCACGGTCTGTGGATCAGATTGTAAAAAAATCAGCAGCAGGAACGACTCGCGTTTCAAAATCCGCCATGCTCTGGGTCGTTGTGTCTCTGGTCATCACAGTCATCGCCAGCTCAACTACCTTTAATGCGATTACGGTGGCACTTCCTAAGATTTTTCAGGAAAGACTGTCAAATTTAACGACCAATACAGCCACCTTAGGTGCTATTACCTTTTGTGTTTACTTGTTCGGCGCTTTGGCTCAATACATTATTGGGAACTTGTTGGATAAGTTTTCTCTAAAAAATGTCTTCTTACCCTTAGCCATCGTCATTGTTCCCACACTCTATTTGGCTTCAACCTTCAGTGATTATTGGCTGATTGCTTTAGCAATTATTATTGTTGCGGCGATATTTGGGCAAGTGACCGTTAACGATACGATGCTTGGGAAATACACTTCTGACGAGTGGCGGGGGCGGGCCTTTGCGGCTCGCTATTTTTTAGGCTTTACTGCCGCAGGACTTTCAGTCGGGTTGGTCTCGCTTCTTTATGACCAAGGCGGTTTTGATTTGATGCTAAAGGCCATCGCTGGTTTGAGCTTATTGACTGTTCTTGGGGCCATCATTTTTCCTAAAGAAAACAGGTCGAACTAAATCAGCCCTTTCGAGGGGATACCAGCTATTGCGACCATCTGTTTCAATGGCGACAATTTCTCTATAAGTACACCGAGGATTGTAGAAACTGTCATTCAAGTAAAAAATCGCTTGATGGCCATCGACCCTGGTGTTCGCACGCTCACACCCAACGGCAATACTTTAGAGTTTTTATGAAGTAAATCTAACGCGGTTTTGACAAAGGCCTCAACCGCAGGCATTGGTTCACGATCGCCAGCGTGAAAAAAAACAATCTCACGCGACACCCCAGGTTTGACAAAGGGCAGTGACACCACAGTGCGCAGCGCCGCAGGTGGACAGCTTAGACCTGGCAACAGCGAAACGCCAAGTCCAGCCTCCACCATGCCAATCAAGGTGGCCGGTTGATCCACTTCGATGGGTGAATATTTCAACCTCACCTTCCTGAGAGCGGCATCAGCGAATTCTCGGAACAAAGCACCGGTGCGCAACAAAATTAAACGCTCGTCGGTCAACTGAGTGTGATCGACAAATTCTGCCCCCGCCAAATGATGGCCGGCATGGCATACAAAACGAAACTGGTCATTGAGAAATGGCAAAGTTCGTTCTTTGGGCTCTCGATGTGTTTGGGTGAAAATTGCAAGATCTCCTTCGCCCCGTTCAATCTGTTGCCGCAATATCGGATCGG
This sequence comes from Comamonadaceae bacterium, assembly GCA_947378785.1. Lineage (GTDB taxonomy): Bacteria > Pseudomonadota > Gammaproteobacteria > Burkholderiales > Burkholderiaceae_C > Polaromonas. Next base: position 14,659 of record CANCLK010000043.1, on the reverse strand, counting down.
CGTGATCATGAACATCGACACCCACATGAGGATGCGTGACGCTAAAGACACGCATGATGCTTGGGAGCAACCTGTGCGCCACAGATGGGATTGATAGCAAGGAGATATGGCCCCTTTGAGCTTGGGCCCATTGCTCACCATGCTGTATCAAGCGTTCGTTTTCTTGAAGAACCCTTTGGGCATCAATTAAAAACTCCTTACCCGCCGCACTCAGGGCCAAGGTTCTTGTCGTCCGCTCAACCAATCTGACACCAACCAACTGCTCGAGATTTGCCAGTGCCTGACTCAAGGCCGGCTGGCCTATATGTAACTTACGTGCTGCGGCGCCGAATGAACCCGTTTCAGCAATCGTCACAAATGCGCGTAAGTGGCGTGGATTTGGATAAATCATTTAATTGCATCAATGTTCTAAAAGATTCGATTTGTGGCATGAGTAGTTTGCCACTATATTTGGCCGAGGATTACCTAGGCAACTCGATTTATGAAAACAATTTTCCTGCTTTTTGACTCACTAAATTTAAGAAGCCTTCAACCCTATGGCGCCACCGCCATAAAGACGCCCAATTTCGAACGTTTGGCACGATCAAGCGTGACCTTCGATTCGCACTATGTTGGAAGTCTGCCGTGTATGCCCGCACGCAGAGACATGCACACCGGCCGCCTCAACTTTTTGCATCGAGGGTGGGGCCCTCTTGAACCCTTTGACAATTCGTTTGCGGCGCACATGTTTAAGCATGGGATCTATTCACACTTGGTGTCGGATCACTACCATTACTGGGGCGACGGCGGCGCAACTTATCACAACCGTTATGACACCTACGAATTCATCCGTGGGCAGGAACGCGATCCATGGAAAGCAATGGTGCAACCGCCCTGGGAGCGGCTTCGCGAGATGTACCACCCCACGCAGTTCAGCTCTGAAAGACGAAACAAGTACGCTCAATACATCGTGAACCGCCAGTCCATCCGGGAATATGGTGACTTCCCTTCAGTACGTTGCTTCGACGCCGGTCTTGCATTTCTAGAAGCCAATAGTGCAGCGGACGACTGGTTGCTTCATCTGGAGACTTTTGACCCCCACGAGCCGTTTCATGCCCCCAGCGAATTTCGAAGGGAGTACCCCAGTAGTTATGAAGGTCCAATTCTGGACTTTCCGCCCTATCGGCGTGTTTCTGAGTTACCCGAGGAATGCGATGAACTGCGCGCTAATTACTCGGCCATAGTCGCCTTGTGCGACCACGAACTTGGCAGGTTGCTAGACGTGATGGATGCAAAGGAGATGTGGAAAGATACCGCTCTCATCGTGACGACAGACCACGGGTTTTTGCTGGGTGAGCATGACTGGTGGGGTAAAAATATCATGCCCTGCTATGAAGAGGTTGCCCACATCCCCTTGTTTATGCATCACCCTGATTTCAGGTCACAAGCCGGCACGCGCTGCGCCGCCCTGACACAGACTATTGATCTGATGCCAACCTTGCTGGAAACCGCATCGTTGCCCATCCCGGCAGAAGTGACAGGACACTCTCTACTTCCACTGTTGAAGGGCGAGGACTCGCCAAGAGACGCACTCATCTTTGGCGTTTTTGGAAGCGCAGTGAATGTGACGGATGGTCGATACACGTACTTTCTTTACCCACCTGAAATCCACAAAGAGGGGCTGTTCCAGTACACCCTCATGCCCATGCACATGAAGGAGATGTTTTCTGTCGGTGAGTTGGCCGACGCCACGCTTTCTCCGCCCCAAAGTTACTCCAAGGGTGTCCCTTTATTGAAAGTTCCCGCCACGCCAAAGTCACCCAATTACGCACTGCATGGCCCAGCCGCACAGCACGACATTCAGACCGTTTTATATGACCTTCAATCTGATCCTGGCCAGCTGCATCCGATTCGGGATAAAACCATTGAGCATCGTCTGCGTGCATCCATCGTTCAGCTCATGCAGGAAAACGGAGCGCCTGAAGAGTATTTCGTCCGACTAGGCTTGACACAGCTCATCTCAAACAAGGAGTCCAAATGAATTGCTATCGTTTCTTAAAAACCAGCTTGATGTTGATCGCATCGCTTGTCACTTTCACTGCACACGCTCAACAAGCTTATCCAGAAAAGCCGATCAAATTGATAGTTCCCTGGCCAGCTGGCGGTTCCTCGGATACCGCCGCACGCTTAATAGCCAAGCATCTGCAAGATCGACTCAAGCAGACGGTGTTGGTTGATAACAAGCCTGGTGCTTCAGGAAATATTGGCACGCTAGCCGTTGCAAAAGCAGCACCAGACGGCTACACGCTACTTTTGTCTTCTGGGCCTTTTTCCGTGAACCCAAGTCTTTATCGATCTTTGCCATTCAACACCTTGCGCGACTTCACGCCCGTTGCGCAAGTCTCCCTTATCCCCAGCGTGCTGGTGGTGCTACCTTCTTTTTCTGCAAGCAGCATGACTGAGTTCATTGCCTTGGCTAAGAACAAGTCAGCGCCAATGGCTTACGCCTCGCCAGGAAACGGCACAGCCCAGCATCTTGCAATGGAATTACTGCGGCAAAAAGCTGATCTCTCGCTCACGCATGTACCCTACAAAGGGGGCGCGCCAGCGCTGAGCGATCTACTGGGAGGTCAAGTTCCCGCTCTCATTTCGGGCTTTCCAGAAGTAGCGACCTACCTCAAAACATCCAAACTGCGAGCACTCGCGGTGACGACTGCCACGCGCTCGAGTTTTCTACCCGATGTGCCGTCATTGCTTGAACTAGGTCTGGCCGATTCTGGATCTGCTGGGTGGAGTGGATTTCACGTACCTGCAGGAACACCTCCCGAAATTATAAAAATCCTGAATCGTGAGATCAACGAGATCCTAGTTGTGCCATCAGTTCGCGACCAGTTAGTGAGTCTCGGTTTTGATGTTCGTCGCGGAACACCCCAAGAGTTTGGGACTTTTGTAAATCAACAAATCGAGCGCTGGTCTCAAGCGGTTGCAATTTCTGGGGCGAAAGTCGACTAATCCTCAAGCACTCACCATGCTTCAAACGTACCCTGAACTATTCATGCGCTCTGGCCGGTACGAAGCTCGCATTGCACCGAACGCAGGAGGACGCGTCACACGCCTCTCATGGCTGGACGACGGGGACAACCCTGTTCAACTTTTAGTACCACTGAGTGACACCAGCTTTGACTCTCACCAGTGGCCCAAAGCTGGCGCATTTCCGATGATTCCGTTTGCCAACCAACTGCCTGATGCGGGTATTTTTACAAAACTCGAATGGTCGGAAATAGTATCGAGTTCAGCGTCTGGGCGTCAGCATGGACTGGCTCACCGACGCGCTTGGGCGGTTAAATCTGCAAATCAATCGCATGTTCACTTGAGCCTCACGCATGACTTGGTGAGTGTGGACTGGCCTTGGCGATTTAGCGCAGAAATGGAGGTGGGCCTAAACGACCATGGAATGACCGTAGAGCTACGCCTCACCAACCATGCGGCGCAAGCTATGCCGGCCGCCATGGGATGGCACCCTTATCACCCACTAGAAAGTCTGCCGGCTGACGCCTCAGAACTAGTATTTGAGGCTAACCAGACAGTCCCACTAGACAACGCGGGGAGAAGTTTTCCCCGACACGAATGGGCACCCTTTTCATCTTTTCCGCCACTGAAAACTTTTTTGGCAACAACGGCTTTTTCGGACTGGAAGCATGCTGCGAGTCTGAAAACGAACCTCAACCTAGACATAAAAATCGGTGGCCGAGGCTGGGACAATCTTGTGGTTCATCGACCGGTCAGCGGAGAGTACATCTGTGTCGAGCCAGTCACGTTATTACCTGGCACGATTGGACAAAATCTGGAACCGAATGGCCTTGGCATACTCTTGCCGGGAAAGACTTTGACTGCGGTCTGGACTTGTGCGGCATGCACACCGATCGCTCATGGTTCTAACCTAATGTCTTAAGTCTTTTCCGACGGCCTGCTGCACCAAATACCAAACCGAGAGCGTTGTGACAAATCTATCGGCCAGTGGTAAATATAAAAATATGAAATCGATGTAACATTTAAATTCATAAAAAAATATGGGTGACAAAAATGAAATTTAAACCGTCTTATGGCCGCGCCTTTCAGAGTTTTCTCTGTGTGGCTTTCATCGGCTTTATGGCTTCGGCAACGTCTGCTAATGCCCAAAGCTATCCCAACAAGCCCGTCCGCCTCATGGTTGGTTATGCGCCCGGTGGCTTGACCGATGGCGTGGCCCGTACGTTGGCACCACGACTTTCCGAGATCTTGGGTCAACAAGTGGTGATTGAAAATCGAGGCGGTGGCGGTAGCACTATCGGCACAGACGTGGTCGCCAAGGCCCAGGCTGATGGCTACACACTTCTCATATCTGACCAAGCGCTGATCAGCAACGCCAGCTTGTTTCAGAAGCTGCCTTACGACACCCTCAAAGACTTACAGCCCGTCGCTTTAGTGGGCGTCGCCACGTCGGTGATAGTCGTGCATCCATCTATATCAGTGCGCGACCTGAAAGAGCTTATCGCGCTGGCAAAGAGCAAGCCCGGCGTTCTTAACTATGCCTCGGGCGGGAATGGCACATTGACACATTTGGCCGGTGAACTGTTCAAGCAGGTGGCCGGCGTTGACATCATGCATGTGCCGTACAAAGGCACCGGTCCCGGCGTCGTGGATTTACTGGGTGGGCAGGTGCCCATGATGTTCAGCAGCATCGGCCCGGTCGCACAACATATCAAATCGGGCAAAGTTATTGCCGTTGCTGTTACCGGCGAGAGTCGGTCCCCTGCACTGCCTGATGTTCCAACTTTGGCGGAGCTGGGTCTTGCGCCGGCCACAGTTGTTGGCTACTGGGGCATGATGGCTCCGGCAGGTACGCCGCGCGAAATAATGGACAAGCTCAATAAGGCCGTTAACGACACCGTTAAACGCCCCGATATTTACCAGCGCCTAGCTGATCAGGGGGTGGAGCCAACCGGCGGCACTTCGTCGGGCTACGAAAAGATCCTGCGCACTGAAATCCCCAAATGGGCCGCTGTCATCAAGCGCGCCAACATCAAAATTGACTGAACCCAAGAAAAGGAATCTTCGTGAGAATCACTGACATCCGTGAGGTTGCAATACCTCTGAACTCAACGATCCGTAATGCTGTATTTGACTTCAGTGAAATGACAACATCTGTTGTCGCCGTTGTCACCGACGTTATTCGCGATGGTCGGCCGGTGGTTGGGTTTGCGTTTAACTCTACGGGCCGTTATGCCTGCGGTGCACAGATGCGTGACCGCCTGATCCCGCGGATCATGAAGGCCGCACCAGAGTCACTTTTAAACGAGGCCGGCGATAACTTTGACCCTGAAAAAATACTGAGCTGCATGATGCAGCGCGAAAAGCCAGGCGGCCACACAGAACGGTCTGTCGCTGTCGGCACCATCGAAGTTGCGGTCTGGGATGCTGTCGCAAAAATTCATGAGCGTCCATTGCATGCCGTGTTGGCCGACATCTATAACGGTGGGCAGGTACGTCAAGTGATCCCCTGCTATGTCGGTGGTGGTTGGTACGCGCCAAACAAAGGGATTCCTGAATTGCAGGATGAGATTCGCAACCGACTGCAGCAGGGCTACACCACGATGAAGATCAAGGTGGGAGGCGCTTCTGTGGCGGAAGATATTGCCCGCGTCGAGGCTTCACTCAAAGTGGTTGGGAGCAGTGACCATCTGGCCGTCGATGCCAATGCCGGCCTCAATTCAGAGCGTGCACTGGCGTACGCCAAAGCTCTAAAGCCTTACCAGCTGCGCTGGTTCGAGGAGCCAACCGACCCATTGGATTTTGCATTGCTTTCGGAAATTGCGAGTGTGTACCCATCGCCCATTGGCACCGGTGAAAATCTTTTTTCCACGCAAGACATTCATAATTTGGTGCACTTCGGTGGCATGCGGAAGGATCGAGACATCATTCAAATCGATGTACCCCAGTCCTACGGCATCGTTCAGTTCGGGCGTACGGTCAAGATGCTCGAGAGCCGGGGTTGGGGACGACATTCGATCTTCCCCCATGGCGGCAATCTCATGACGCTGGCGATTGTGGCGGGATTCGGGCTCGGCGGTTGCGAAGCATACCCAGGCACTTTTGGCATCTTTGCCGGCTTCGCAGACGATTCGAATGTGGAGAACGGACAACTGAGCCTGTCAGAGAGGCCGGGTATTGGCTTTGAAGGGCAAAACATTCTTTATGAGGTCATGCGGAAAATCGTTTCTAAGTAGCCATGCGGTCCCAACCAAGCCAGAGTACATACGAAGGAGAATGTGCATGAGTGTCCCCTCAACTGCGGAACTGACGACGGTCGTTAAATTCCCTGTCAACTATTTCCTCGAAAACCTCGCCGTCCGTTCGGACAACTCGTTGCTGGTGACCGTGCTGAACCACAAGGAGTTGTGGTTCATACCGGCCTTCGAGCAAGAGACTCCCCAACCGATTCGCCTTTGCTCGTTCGATCAAGCCGCCATGGGTATTGTGGAGGTCGAACCGGACGTCTTTGTCATCTGCACTTCCGATCTGTGGGGCAACCACGCGTCATACCTGCACCGCTTGGACATGCGTGGCTGGTCGCCTGGCATGCCCGCCAAGGTCACCAAGATTCTGCAATTGCAGGAACCTGTGCGAGGACTGAATGGCGCAAGTCTTGTGGGGCCGGGTGTGATACTGATCGCAGATTCGTTTGCAGGGCTCATCTGGCGTGTTGACCTTGCGCCGGGTGCCTCCAGCGCCAAGGCTCGAGTCTGGTTGAAGCATGTCAGTATGGCCTCTATTCCAGATGGCCCCATGCCGGATCAGCCCGGAATCAACGGGCTGGCATTTGCCCCGAAAACACACTTTCTGTATTTCACGTCGACAGCACAGCAGTTGCTCATGCGTGTGCGAGTGGAACCCCACACACTGGAAGCTCTAGGCGAGCCCGAATTCATTGCCGATGGAATGATGGGGGATGACCTTTGCATCGACGAAGACTCTGAAGTAGCCTACGTCGCCACTCATAGACAAAACTCCATTGACCGTGTTCCTCTGCAACCGGGGAAGCAAGGGAGTCAGCGAAACAGCATCGCTGGCGTTCCATTTAGCGAGGAGCTTCTCGGACCAACAAGCGGTCGCTGGGGGCGTCTCCCAATGCAAGCCGGCAAGGTGGCATTTTTTCTCACCGATGGTGGGATCAAAGGGCCGATGCCCGATGGAAGCTTGAGGGAGGCGCGAGTGCTCCGAGTGAAGTTTTAGCGCCTACGCAGGCTTGTTCTAGGGTCGAGCAAGCCTGGGGGGGCGGCTCATGTCAAAGGCGCCCTCATCAGTTTTTCGGCAGGCCTAGTTTGTGACTCACTCCCATTCGGCCTTCTTGCACGCTTGCTTCAGCTCTTCAAAGAAGTCAGCTGCCAGCTCAGAGGCGGGTGAAAAGCGGGAGAAAACGGCATAGGTCGTGATGCAGAGTTGGGGACTGAAGGGGCGAATACACAACCGGTCCTTGAACACAGAAGCCATGTAAGGGTTGATGACTCCAACCCCTAGACCTTGCGCAGCAAGACTGCAGATGGTCGAAGAGTAAATCGTCTCAATGGCCGTGGGTGGTTGCCGCTTCTTGGCCGCGAAGGCCTTTTGCAGAGCGAGCTCCAAGGCATCGCCGCGGGGCAAACTGATGAGTACCTGGTCCTCCAAGTCTGCGACCTTGACCACACGCAGCTTAGAAAATGGGTGGTTCAACGCTGACACGCATACCGCATCGGCATAGTGAACCGCATTCACTTCAAACTCCGCTCCTTCATATTCCTTGTTCGTCATTGCCACGTCGTAGTAGCCCAGACGCAGACCTTCCTCAATCTGGCGACTACCGAGTGTTTGGACGTTGAATCGCACATGCGGGCGCTCGCGGGCGAAGCGGTCTAGGACAACTGGCAACACGCTTTGGCCCAGGGATGGTGTGCACGCGATGCGAAATACTCCGGCACCGGACTCCCGCAAAGCGGCAACCGCTTGCTCGATGCGTTCGAACCCTTGAAAGCTAAGTTGAACGGTTTCGAAAAGCTGACGCCCTTCACGCGTCAGCTTGAGACGACCTCTGTCGTTGACAAACAGCTTCAGGCCCGTGCCGCTTTGAGCTTGACCGATCAGGCGACTCACGGTGGGCTGAGTTGTGTGAAGCATGTTAGCCGCCGCCACCGTGGTACCAGAGAGCACCACGGCCCTGAATGCTTCAATTTGCTGGAATGTTAGCGGGCGTGTCATGGTGTTCAGGGTATATCCAGAATGGATAGTGTATGAAATAAATAGCATTGGAGTAAATACATCGTCATTCCTAAACTGAGGCCACCCCAACAAGCTGTTTTAAGGAGCTGCCATGTCCATGACCCGCCGAAGCGCCTGCGCTTCCCTGCTTTTTACCGGTACCGCACTGCAGACACCCTTTGCTAGCGCCTCGAATGACATCCCCACCGGCACCATCAAAATAGTGGCCCCGTTTGTCCCTGGCGGTACTGCTGACGTGCTCGCCCGACAAATCGCACTGCGCCTGTCTACCAAGTACAAGCAAACAGTTATCGTCGAGAACAAGCCTGGTATGGGCGGTAATTTAGGAGCGGCTACAGTTGCCACGGCAAAACCAGATGGCACCACTCTTCTGCTCGGCACCATCGGTATCCATTCGGCCTACTCGGTCTATAACAAGCTGCCTTACAGTCCTGAGAAAGACCTTCAGCCTGTTGTCATCTTGGGCGGCGTGCCCTGTGTCGTTGCGGTTCACCCTAGCAGACCTATTAACACGCTGGCTGAACTCATTGCCTACGCCAAGAAGAACCCCGGTGCCCTCAACTACGGCTCTGCAGGTACGGGCTCATCCACCCACATGGTGGGCGAACTGTTCCAGCAAGCAACCGGCATCAAGTTGACACATGTGCCGTACCGCGGCAGCGCTGCTGCCATGAATGACCTGATGGGCGGACAGCTCGACATGATGTTTGAGCTGATCACCACCGCAGCTCCTATTGTCAAGTCCGGCCGAATTCGTGGCTTGGCAGTGACCAGCAAGGCGCGCAGCTCTGTCATGCCAGACACGCCCACCGTGTCTGAACTCGCTGTATCTGGATTCGATGGCACAGGCTGGTTCACCGTGGCTACGAGCGCTGGCGTTCCCAAAGCGACCGTGGCGCAATTCAACCAGGACATCAACGCAATCTTGGCAGCGCCCGACCTCCAAGAGACTTGGAAGTCGCTAGCCCTGCACATCATGGGAGGCACGCCCGAGGAAGGCAGCCGATTCGTTGCGTCCGAGACGGTCAAGTGGAGTGCGGTCATTAAGGCTGCAAACATAAAAGCGGAATAAACACATGTTGTTGAACGGCATTACCCTCGAGCTGATTTGGCGCAGGCTCATTTCGATGGTCGACGAAGCGGCTGCCTCCCTAGTGCGCACGTCCTTCTCCTCCATCGTGCGCGAGTCGAACGACTTCGCTTGCGTCATCACAGATGCGCGTGGCAACTCCATCGCCCAAGCATCCAACAGCATCCCATCCTTCATCGGCACCGCTCCGCGTACCATCCGTGGCTTTGTAGAGGAGTTTCCTGAGCACGAGCTGCAAGAAGGCGACATTCTCATCACAAATGACATCTGGCTGGGTACCGGTCACCTGCCCGACATCACAGTGGCAAAGCCCATCTTTCGCGAGGGCAAATTGGTGGCGTGGGCCGGCTCTGTTGCCCATGCGCCGGATATCGGTGGACGCGTGCGTTCTGCCGACGCGACCTCGGTATTTGAGGAAGGTCTGCAAATTCCACCCATGAAGGTGCTCAGCGCGGGAAAAATGGACGTCACCCTTGAACGTCTCCTACGCAAAAACGTACGCGTGCCAGATCAGGTCATGGGCGACCTTTATGCGCAGTTCACTGGGCTGGCACTCATGGAGCGCCAAAGCTTGGCTTTAATGCGCGAATATGGTCTAGAAACGCTTGAGGGTCTGTCCGAAGAATTGCGCAGCCGCAGTGAAAAGGCCATGCGCAGCGCTATTCGTGCGGTGCCTGATGGCACGTACCACGCGGAAGCAGTGAGCGATGGCATCGACGCGCCCATTCGCCTGAAGATGGCCCTAACAATCAAAGGCGATGAGATTGCGATTGACTACGCAGGCTCAGACGCACAAGTTCAAAAATCGATCAATGTCTGCCTTGCCTACACCACCGCCTACACATCCTACGGCGTGAAGGCAGTGCTTTGCCCAGATGTGCCGAACAATGACGGCGCGCTGGCACCACTGACCGTGACCGCACCTCCCGGCTGCATCTTGAACTCGCTGCCCCCTGCCGCCGGTGGTGCCCGCGCCCTTATAGGCCACTTCCTGCCTGCAATGGTAGTGAGCGCCTTAGCCCAGGTAGTCCCTGACAAAGTCATTGCAGGCGTCGGTTCGCCTCTGTGGTGCGTCAACATGGCAGGCACCCACCCAGATGGCCGCGGTTTCGCCAATCTGTTCTTCATGAACGGTGGCTATGGCGCGAGTGCACACAGTGATGGCGTGAACGTGCTTTCTTGGCCCAGCAACATCTCTTCAACGCCAGTAGAAATCATTGAGCAAGTCGCGCCCTTGAAGGTGCACTACCGCCGTTTCCGCGACGTGGAAGAACCCAACGGGCAATACCGCGGCGGTACAGGCCAGGAAATGCTGCTGGAGAGTCTCTCCGTCAACCCCGCAACTATCTCGTTCATGGCCGAGCGCACTCGTCCGGAGTCCGCCACGCGAGGCTTAGCCGGAGGAGCTTCGGGTGCACCTGGCGAGATTCTCATCGACGGCGTGAAAGTAAATCCGAAAGCACAGCAAATCATCAAGCGCGGAGCGAAAGTGCTACTGCGCACGCCAGGCGGCGGTGGATACGGCGACAAAAACGCGCGCCCGATTGAACTACTGGAACAGGACCGCGAACGCGGCTATGTGAAATGACCTACTCCCTTGGAATCGATATCGGCGGCACCTTCACCGACATCGTCCTGTATAGCCACAAAGACGCGCGCGTATTCAGTCACAAGGAGCTGACCACACCTGATGAACCCACCACGGGAGCCATCCGTGGAATTCAAACCCTGCTGGCGCGCGAGCAAGTGCGGGGCGAACAGGTGTCACGGGTGGTGCACGCCACAACACTCTTTGCCAATGCTCTCATTGAGCGCCGCGGCGTTAAGACCGGTCTAATTGCGACCGAGGGCTTTCGCGACACGCTCGAAATGCGCCGCGAGTTCAAGTACGACCTGTACGACTTGTTCATCGAGATGCCCGAAACTCTGGTGCCCCGCGAAGTTCGCATGGAAGCCCGTGAGCGCGTTCTGGCAGATGGCAGCGTAGACACGCCACTTGACGAAGCCAGCGTGAGAACGGCCGGGGCTAAGTTGGTCGCCCAAGGCGTCGAGTCGGTCGCCATCACCTTCCTTCACTCGTACGCCAACCCCTCGCACGAGAAGCGTGCCCGAGAAATACTGAAGAAGGATTTCCCAGCGCTGTACGTGTCCATTTCTAGCGAGGTGTCGCCGCAAATCCGTGAGTATGAGCGCACGTCGACCACAGCGGCCAACGCTTACGTTTTGCCAATTGCTGATCGTTATCTAGAAAGCCTGGCTGAGCGGCTGAAGATCATTGGTGTTGGCTGCCCTCTTTTGATGATGCTGTCGAATGGTGGCCTGACAAACGTGTCCGAAGCTCGACGCTTCCCAGTGCAGTTGCTTGAGTCGGGCCCCGCTGCTGGCGCTATTGCAGCAGCTTGGTTCAGCAAGCGCTCCGAAATCGGTAACGTCCTAGCCTTCGACATGGGCGGCACCACGGCTAAGCTTGCCATCGTCGAGGACAACAAACCTTTGCTCGCGCACACCTTCGAAGCGGCACGCGAAAAGCGGTTCGCCACGGGCAGCGGCATTCCCATCAACATCGCCACCGTCGAATTGATAGAAATCGGTGCCGGCGGGGGCAGCATTGCTCGCCTAGACAGCATGAACCTGTTGAAAGTGGGCCCCAAGAGCGCCAGCTCGAGCCCGGGGCCAGCATGTTATGAGCGTGGCGGCACATTGCCGACGGTCACGGACGCCAACCTTTTGCTCGGCCACCTAGACTCCGACACATTTGCAGGCGGCACCATGAAGTTGTCGGTCAAGGCTGCACGACATGCCCTGAATCCTATAAGCGGTGCGCTGGAGACCAGTGCAGAAAAGACCGCCGATGGCGTGTTGGCAATCGTCAACGAGAACATGGCAGCAGCAGCACGGGTACACGTGGCAGAGCGCGGTTTCGACGCACCCCGGTTCTCCCTGCTGGTCACCGGCGGTGGCGGCCCGCTGCACGGTTGCGACGTTGCTCGTCGACTTGGCATCAAGCGCGTCATCTGCCCTCCTGGGGCGGGAGTCGCTTCGGCCCTTGGGCTGCTCATTGCGCCTGCGCGCATTGACCGCTCAACCACGCTCGCACGTAGACTGTCGACCGTCACGGCCGAGTCGTTAGAAACTCAGTTTGAGAAACTGGAGGCGGATGCCGTCGAGGTCATGAAAGACACGCTGATTGATGGCGCCACCTACCGCTTCGAGCGCAGCGCCGATATCCGCTTCGTTGGTCAGGGCTTCGAACTCAACACAAAACTACCCCAGGGTCCTTTCAACGAGAACACATCCAAAAAAATTCGAGACGCTTTTGCGACGACCTACAGTCGAGTGTTCGGTCAGGTTCCACCCGTCAACGATATCGAGCTGATGAACCTGCGCGTAGCAGCCATCGAAACAGGCGTAGACCGCCCACTGAATCTGACGGCCAGCGGCCGTGAGTCGTGGAAGCCAAACTCGCAGAGCCGCGACGTCTGGCATAGCACGTCTGAAGTATTCCGTAACGTTAGAACCATTGCTCGCGAAGCACTCAAGGAAGGAGAACGGCTGCTAGGCCCAGCGATTATTGAAGACTCGTCTTCCACGCTGCTCATCCCGCCGAACTCAACCGCATACTGTGATTCATCTGGCAACCTGATCGTGGAGTTGGAATGACATCGATGACATACGATTACCAGTGCGTGCGCGTGGGTAGGAACGGTGCGCACCACTTCTTTGGTTACTACAACAAGTCGAACTGGGACTATTCGGGTCGGAAACTGCTTGCACAGGAAGCGCCCTGGCGAGACAAGTTTCTGACGCCCGACCTTGCTGTGAAGGTCGGGTACTTTGACATGGAAAAGAATGACGGTGCTTTCCATGAGGTGGGAGAAACGCGCACATGGAACTGGCAGATGGGTTCCCAGCTGCAATGGCTTGGTGGTTCAGACGGAAACAAAATTCTGTACAACATCAGAACTGATATCGATACGACGATCTACCCGTATTTCGGATCGGAAATTCGGGATGTGCACACCGGAGAAAGCAAGGTGCTACCGATGCCAGTTTATGTCGCAGCGCCCAATGGAAAGTGGGCACTGTCGGTGGACTACCGGCGTCTTTATAAGACACACCAAACCATTGGGTACCCGTGCAGCCAGATTCCTCCTGCGCCGTCACTTTGTCCAGCACAGGACGGCATCTGGAACATGGACCTAGAAACAGGCGAAGCGACGCTGGCGGCGAGCTATCAGCAACTTGCGGCCTTCCATCCTCGCGAGTCCATGAAAAAGGCCATCCACTGGGTGAGTCATATCGAGGTCAACCCTTCGTCCAACCGTGTCTTGTTCTTGCACCGCTGGACTGAGCGAGTCCTAGACGAGACGTGCTTCTTGCACCGCCTCATAACGATGGCTCCAGATGGCTCGAATATGCGTCTTCTAGAGTGCTCCGACCATCCCTTGCCGCAGCTTGCAGCTGATTTCGACTCATCGGCCGTTGGAACCTTCGACTACGAAAAATCCGAATGGCAAATTTCGCATCCGCTTTGGCGCCAAGACGGTGAAATCATCGTCTGGGGTCCGCATGCAGGCCGCATCCATTACCACCTTTATGAGGATATTGACAACGGCAAGGTGAGCGTTATTGGTGACGGCGTACTAACGGAAAACGGCCACATGACTTTTTCGCCAGTCAACCCCCGTTGGCTACTCAGCGACACTTACCCGGACAGCACCACGAATGAGCGGATTTTGTTCCTTTACGACATGGATACGGGGAAACGGCATGACCTCGGTAGTTTCTATGCAGACCCATCGCTATCCAAAGAAAATCGCTGTGACCTTCATCCAAGATGGCGCCCGGATGGCTTGGCCGTTTGCATTGACTCAATGCATGAAGGGGACCGAGACATGTACGCTATCGATGTCTCATTCTTAGTGAGCCCAGAAGGCGCTGCGCCAAACGAAAAAGGCCCATCAAAAGGCCTTTTTCGCGGGTGACTGAAACGTCAACTCAAATCAGCGTCACACCCGTCTTCGACTGCAACAGCTCCAGCGTCACGCCGGGTGCCATCTCCATCACTTTCAAGCCTTGCGGTGTCACATCCATGACAGCCAGATCGGTGATGATGCGGTCGACCACGCCGAGCCCTGTCAGTGGCAGCGTGCATTGGGTCAAAATTTTCATGTCTTCGGTGCCGTCTTTCTTTTTGGCAACGTGTTCCATCAACACGATCACGCGTTTGACGCCGGCCACCAAATCCATGGCACCGCCCATGCCTTTGACCATCTTGCCGGGGATCATCCAGTTCGC
>CANCLK010000042.1 GCA_947378785.1 Comamonadaceae bacterium | reverse complement strand
TTGCTGCAACGCCTGTCAACAGAGCCACGCCTGACCAACCGACGCGGCGCCAATGCCGTGCGCGCGCTGATCATGACGCCGACCCGCGAACTCGCGGCGCAGGTCGAAGAAAGCGTTCGCACTTACGGCAAGTACCTGGACCTCACCTCGATGGTGATGTTCGGCGGCGTCGGCATGGGCGCGCAAATTGAAAAACTCCGCCGCGGCGTTGACATTCTGGTGGCCACTCCAGGCCGCCTGCTGGACCACGCCAGCCAAGGCACGCTGGACCTGAGCCAAGTGCAAATCTTGATTCTGGACGAAGCCGACCGCATGTTGGACATGGGTTTCATCCATGACATCAAAAAGGTGTTGGCGCTCGTTCCCAAGCAAAAGCAAACCCTGCTGTTCAGCGCCACCTTCAGCGACGAGATTCGCGAGTTGGCCAACGGCCTGCTGCGTGACCCCGTGTCGATTCAGGTCACACCGCGCAACACCACGGTCCAGCGCATCACGCAGACCATTCACCCGGTTGGTCGCGCCAAGAAAAAAGCCCTGCTCACGCACATCATCACTGAGCAAAATTGGAGCCAGGTGCTGGTGTTTACACGCACCAAGTTTGGCGCCAACAACGTTGCGGAGCACCTGACTAAAAACGGTATCCCAGCCATGGCGCTACACGGTAACAAAAGCCAGACCGCCCGCACACAAGCGCTGGCTGGCTTCAAGAGCGGCGATATTCGTGCGCTGGTCGCCACCGACATCGCTGCCCGCGGTATCGACATTGATGAGCTGCCACACGTGGTGAACTACGAAATCCCGAACGTCAGCGAAGACTACGTTCACCGCATTGGCCGCACCGGCCGCGCCGGCAACAGCGGCGAAGCCGTCAGCCTGGTGTGCCTGGACGAAGAAGGCTTCATGCAAGACATCGAGCGCTTCACCAAGCAAAACATTGAAGTGGTGATGGTGCCTGGTTTTGAAGCCGATCCAGGCGAACGCGCCGAACCGCTGGCCATGGGTCGCCAAACAATTTGGGGCGGCCTCGGCAAGCCACCAAGCCGAGACGTGATGCAAGCGGCAGCCAAAGCAGCGCGCTCTGAAATGATGACGCGCATCCGCGAAAATAAACCGCAACAACCTGGCCGCAGCGCCCATGGTGGTGGCGGTAATGGTGGAAACGCCGGTGGCAATGGTGGCCGTGGTCGCAGCGGTGGCAACGGCGGTGGCGGTAACTTCGGTGGCAATGGTGGCGGTAACGGAGGTAACGGAGGTAATGGTGGAGGCGGCGGTGGACGCGGCCCACGCCAGAACACCGGCTACTCACAAGGCGGCGGTCAGCCAGCCCAGCCACGCATGCAGCAAGCTCAGGCTCCGCGTCAGCGCCCACAGACGTTTGACGAAGATGCACAACCGGCAAGCCATGTCTCGTCGGGCTTCCCATCTTCTGGCCAGCCTACCGGCGGCAATCGCGGTAACTACCGCGGCGGTGGCGGTGGCGGTGGTGGCCGCTCTGGTGGTGGCGGCGGTGGCGGACGTTCGGGTGGTGGTCAAGGTCGCTCCGGCAACTTCGGCTCGTTCAACGGTCGTTAATCACACCCGTTAAAAAAGTGGCCTGCTGCTCCCGTCAAGGGAACAGCAGGCCACTTTGTTTTGAACTGGATGTTTGTCAGCCGCTCAGCCCTTGACGAACAAGGTCACCAGCGCTTCATGGCC
The DNA here is from genome assembly GCA_947378785.1 of Comamonadaceae bacterium. Lineage (GTDB taxonomy): Bacteria > Pseudomonadota > Gammaproteobacteria > Burkholderiales > Burkholderiaceae_C > Polaromonas. Next base: position 26,216 of record CANCLK010000042.1, on the reverse strand, counting down.
GACTTGTTGGCTCCAGTGACCGTGCACCGCAGGGTCAAACACAGCGCCAGCGGGCAACACATCAGCTGAATAAAAATGCTCGCCGGCTTTGAAGATGCGGGAGACGCCGCCTTGCAGACCGATTTCCATCTGGCCCTGCAAGATGAACACCCACTGTGGCTGTCCGGTGCAATGAAACTGGCTGCGAAACCCAACCGGGCTTTGGCGCAACTGATAACCCGCCGAGGGGAACACCAGGGACAGCATGGACGCGGGAGAACCTTCGGTCAACGCGACGCTCTCCTCGCGGAATTTAGCGCGGCCATCGTTGTCGGTGAAGAGGACTGTTTTGGTGAAATTCGACATGGGCAGTATTTTTTAAGGTTAAGGGAATTCCGCTTGAGGCTCGCGCTGCGGCCATGCGCTACACGCGTTAATCAGTCCGAGCGAATGCGGGCCTTCAAGACAATGTCTTTCCATAAGCGCTGTTGCTGCCCGATGAAAGCACCAAACTCAGCCGAGGGCCCGCCGCCGATGATGGCGTCTTCGCTGGCAAAGCGTTCCGCAATGGTGGGGGAACGCAAGGCCTTGTAGCATTCCTCCTGAATGCGCTTGACGATCTCGGGGGGCGTTGCGCCGGGGGCCATCACGCCATACCACTGCACCGACTCAAAGCCTTTGTAGCCCTGCTCAGCCACCGTTGGCAAGTCAGGCAAAGACGCCAGACGATTCGGCGTGCCGGTGGCAATCGCGCGCAACTTTCCGCTCTTGATGAAGGGCAACAAGGCGGGCGTTCCAGCGGAAAAAGCCTGCGTTCGACCAGCCAGTAAATCCGTCAAAGCCGGACCGGTGCCACGGTAGGGAATATGCGTCATGAACATCCCGGTGGCCAGCTTCAGGTACTCCATCGCCAAATGGCCGGCGCTGGCATTGCCGGCCGATCCGTAGTTCAGCTGACCGGGACGCTCTTTGACGTAGGCGACAAATTCTTTCAGGTTGCGTGCCGGCACGTCGGGGTGAATGACGAACAGGCTCGGCACTTTGGCCAGCATTGTGACGGGCACGAAGTCACGGTTCACGTCGTAGCCGGTGTTCTGAAATATGTAGGGGTTGACCGCCATTGAACCGACGTGGCCAAGGATGATGGTGTGGCCGTCGGCCGGTGCCCGCGCGACTTCCTGCATCGCCGGTACGCCGCCGCCACCACCCTTGTTTTCGATCAGCACCGGGCTGCCGAGTTGCTTGGTGAGTTCGTTGGCTACGGTGCGGGCGACGATGTCGGAGGTGCCACCAGGCACAAATGGCACGATGAAGCGCACCGGTCTAGATGGCCAAGTCACCTGAGCGTTCGCCGTCCAAGGCAAGGCACTCAGGCCAGCAGCCAAGGCTAGGCACTGGCGGCGGCTGGTTGAAAACGCTTCGTTCATTTTTTCTTTCTCTTGAAAACAGGGAGCATTCCTTTGCACAAGCGCCTCAAGCCTTCGTGTCAAACATGGTGCGGATCGTATTTTTAAAGTGAGGCCGCGTGATATCACTCCAAGCAGAACCGCGCACCGCCAGCCAGGGTGGCGACGTTAAAGCCTGATCGGTCACCAGGTCATAGCAAGCCAGCGAGTAGGGGCCATGATCGTGGTTCAACAAACGCAGAGCCAAAATGCAACCCTCCACCGCCGCCAGACCGGGCATGTGTTCTTCGTCGTACCACCGTGAAATCTCGGGCATCCAGCCTTCATCTGGATCCATTTCGACGATGTAATGAAAGGCAGGGACTGCGCCGGAAGAACGGCCTGGGGCAGAAAAAACCTGCTCCAATCTGGAGACGCGAACGGTGTTGAAACCTGCGCCCTCAGTGCCCCACCAGTCTGTCATCGGTATCAAGGCAGCGGCGGAGAGCGGGGTTGGGGTGACGAGTCGGGCGTAACAGTAAGCGGTCTGCGTCGAGGCCGACCAAGCGACACGGTGCAAACTCAGCGCTAAGGAGCTTTGCTCGCAAAACTGCGCAAAGCGGCTGGGCAGTGAAGCGAGCGCCATCGCACCGGCATCGCTAGCTGCCATCGTCAACTGCACCAAAATGAAGTCAGATAACTTGGGATGTCCCGCCATGTCAGTGACCAATTTGCAGTGCCACCAAAAAGCGCGACACCATGTTGTAAGCCGCCACGGTAGCGACCAGATCGATCTGACCTTGCGCGTTGAAATGCTGGCGAACTTCAGCGTACAAAGCGTCAGGCACGTCGATGTCGCGCGTCATGGCATCGGTCAAACGCAGCGCCACGCGCTGAGCGTCCGTGAAAGGCGCACCGGCTGCCAACGGCATACTGCGGCTGGCTTCAACCGCTTCGGCAGACACACCCGCAGCGAGTGCATGCGGCACATGCGCTTCAAATTCGTAGGGCGCGCGATTTAGAACGGCCACACGCAAGATGACCAACTCACGCAGGCCCGCTGGCAGGCTATTGCGGTTGCGTACAGCAGACAGCATTTGCTCCCAACCGTGCGCGATCGGCGGACTGTTGAGCAAGACGCCATAGAGGGGCGAAATGCGGCCGCGCTCGGCCATGATTTGCGCTTCTTGCGCAGCGAGTTCTGGCTTCGAGCCTGGGGTGATGGGTTCAATACGCATGGTGACTCAATCTGGTTTGATATTTTTGGCTTTGACGACGCGAGACCATTTGACGGAATCGCTTTTCAGCAGAGCAGCGAGCTCGGCTTGAGTGGACGGTGATGGCTCTGCACCCGAAGCCAGCAGCTTGGCCCGAACCTGCTCATTTGACAGCGCGCGCCGGACCGCTTGGTTGACCCGCTCCAAGTCAGCCGACGGTGTGCCTTTGCCTGTGAAGAGTGCGTACCAGTTGTCGGAGTCGACGCCTGCAATACCCATTTCATTGAAAGTTTTGACATTCGGCAACAGCGGATGGCGCTTCGGTGCGGCAATACCCAAGGCCTTTAGCTTGCCCGCCTTGATGAATGAAATAAGACCCGGAATATCGCCAAAAAATCCGGTGACGTGGCCAGCCAATACGTCGTTGATAGCCGGTGCGGCGCCCTTGTAAGGTACATGCAGCAGATTGATTTTGGCAGCATCGTTCAACAGTTCCATGGCCAGGTGTGGCACGCTACCAGTGCCCGAAGAAGCCATCGACAGCGGCTTACTGCCCGGTACACGGCTCGCAGCCACCAGTTCAGCGCCGTTGGCGAACGGAACGCTGGTGCCGACGACCAGCACCTCGACGTTGTTGACCACCAGCGAGACTGGGGCCAGGTCGCGCTGCGGGTCGTAAGCCAATTTTTCATACAGCGCAGGGTTGATGGCGACCGCACCGACGCTGGTCAGCCACAAGGTACTGGCATCCGGCGTGGCCCGCATCACAAATTCAGCCGCAATAGCACCATTGCCACCCGCTTTGTTTTCGACAATCACTTGGTGACCGAGCTCTTTGCCCAAGGTCTCCGCGATCGTGCGCGCCACAAAATCAACTGGCCCACCTGGTGGAAAAGCGACGACCAGTCGTGTGATGTTCGACTGCGCAGCCACTGGAAAACTGAAAGCCATTGCCGTTAACAGCAAGGCCAAAGCAGTGCTAATCGCACGACGCTTGAAGGCAGCGGGACGGTTAAGAGTGAAATTAAAAATTGTCATGACATGTCCTCATTTCTACCAAAATAAAATCAGTCGCAACGCACGGACATACCGCCGTCAACCACGATCTCAGTACCCGTCACAAATCGTGATTCGTCACTGGCCAAAAAGAGGGCTGCGTTGGCAGTGTCACGGCCGTCGCCCATGAAGGGTAACGGAATGCGCGCTTGGCGCTGTTGAAGCAAGGCTTCAGCATTGCCTCCAGCGCGCTGCCCAGCCAGCCGGACCTCCACCATCGGCGTGTGCAACTGGCCCGGCACCACGGTGTTCACACGAATGCCCTGCTTGGCATATTGCACGGCCAACACGCGAGAGAATTGAATCACTGCGGCCTTGGTGGCGGCGTAGGCAATTTGCGCAGCACCCGTCCAACGCAAAGCCGAAGTCGACGACATGTTGACGATGGTGCCACCGCCTTGAGCCAACATGTGTGGCAACACATATTTGCAAGTGAGGAAAACGCTTTTCAGGTTGTGATCGACCTGTGCATCCCAAATTTCTTCGCTCATTTCAATGGGGCCGCCTTTAGCCGAACCGCCCACGTTGTTGACCAGAATGTCGATGCGCCCGTACTCGGCGATGCAGGCTTTGACCATCGCCTCGATAGACGCGGCTTGCGTCACGTCACACAAACCAGTGGCCAGCACCCCGCCGGCATCGGCCACACGTTGCGCGGTCTCTGTCAGGGCTGACGCTTCCCGGTCGACCGCAAAAATGCGGGCACCCTCCTCGGCAAACCGAACCGCCATGGCGCGCCCATTGCCCCAGCCAGGACCGACCGAACCGGCACCCGTGATGAGAGCCACTTTACCGGCGAGCCGACCTAGGCTGCGAGTTGTTGAGTCTGTTGCATGGATGGTCATGTGTTGATTTCCCTTGGTGGGTGTTAAGCGGTGAATTGATAAAGTGCTTGCGGGTTGCGCACCAGCAGCTTGTCGAGCAGTTCCGGGGTTGGGGCGATAGCGGTCAATCGACTCACCAGCACGCCGTCGTCAGGGACGTGCGTGTGGTTCGGATGCGGCCAGTCAGTACCCCAGACACATTGGTCAGGAAAGGCTTGCACCAGCGTGTTGGCGAGGCGCACGCCGTTGACATAAGGCGGTGTCGGATCGATTCGGTCAATGCCGCTGACCTTGACGTGAAACAGCGGGTTGTGCAACAGGGCCATGAGCGCAGCAAAGTCAGCACCGTCTGCGCCCAGCGCGGCATCGACACGACCCATGTGGTCGATCACCACCGGCACGACGCTCCGCGACAGTGGTGCGGCAAGGCCATGAATCAGGCTGCTTTCGAAATGCACTTGCAGGTGCAGACCCAGCGGTTTGAGCCGACGTGTCAGTGCAGCCACTTCGTCGGGGGTGGCGGCCGCAGCCAAGTGATTCATGAAATTAAAGCGCACACCCCGAAAACCTGCAGCCGCTAGTCGTTGGAGTTCTGCATCGGCCACGTTGACAGGCACCAGCGCCACGCCAAGGTAATGTCCGCCGCCAGCCTGAATCGCATCTTCAACAGCGCGGTTGTCAAAGCCATGCACGGCCGACTGGACGATCACACAGCGCTCGATACCAAGATGGCGATGCAACGCAAAGAGCCGCTCCTTGGGCGCATCCACAGGGGTGAAGTTGCGGCTGGCCGCAAACGGGAATTGAGCCGCTGGACCGAATACGTGCACATGGCTGTCGCAAGCCCCCGCAGGCAGCTTCAGGCTGGGGGTCGATGGATTCGGATTGAACGTCAGCACGGCTTGTTCGGAGTGTGTGGTCATGGGTTGGGCGTGCGTTGAATTTTCGGTGACATTGATGAAAGAATTGTCGGCATAATCTCGCCTTCAAATGATGCTTTTATCTAATAGCTGCTATAAGCCAAACGGGGACTTATGGACCTGACACGACTTCAATACTTTGCGGCGGTGGCGGAGGCTGGAAGCTTCAGCCGCGCAGCCGCCGCGCTGAACCTGTCGCAGCCAGCGCTGAGTCGGCAGGTCTTGCTACTGGAAGAAGACATCGGCCAGCGGCTTCTAGAACGCCATGGTCGCGGCGCCCGAACCACCGAAGCTGGGTCGGCGCTGCTGGCCCATGCGCGGGGTATTTTTGATTTAGCCGAACGCGCACAGGCCGACATGCGCGAGCGCCAACTCAGTCCGCGTGGCCGACTCACTGTGGGTCTGCCGCCACGCGTGGCGCATACCTTGACGGCTGATTTGGTCGAGCGCTTTCATGTGGAGTTTCCCGATGCGGCAATCACTGTGGTCGAGGGCTTGAGCATTCGCCTGCGTGAAATGTTGCTGGCCGGTCGGGCCGATCTCGCGATTATTTTCGATCCAGCGCATTCACCTCAGCTTCAACTGGAAACCTTGGTGCGTGAGCCCATGGTGTTGGTCAGCGCCAAGCCTTTGCCAGCCAAGATACGCTTGGCCGACGTGGTCCAGCGCAGCTTGGTGATGCCGAGCGGGCCGCATGCCCTCAGGCAACTGCTGGAAGAGCACACCGCACCCCGCGGCTTACCGTTGAATCTGTGGGCTGAGGTTGAATCTGTCCAGACGGTCTTGTCGCTGGTGGCGCGCGGACTGGTGGACACCATCCTTCCGGTCAGCGCCGTGAAGGCCTGGACTTACACCGAACCGCTGCATGTTGCGGCCATTCACGCCCCGGTGATGCGCAACAAACTGGTGCTGGCCGTACCCGCCGCCAGACCCGCCACGCGCTTGAGTCGCTACGCCAGCGAGTTGCTCCGCGAATTGGTGGTCAAACACTTCGGCGAAGTGACGTGACAGCATCCATGCAGCAGTCAAGTTAAAGCGGATTGCCGCACAATCTCATTTTTTATCTTCCACAGGAACTCCCCATGCGATTTCTTCACACCATGCTGCGTGTCGGCAACCTGCAACGCTCAATTGATTTTTACACTCAGATCTTGAGCATGAAACTGCTGCGGACCTCCGAGAACCCAGACTACAAATACAGCTTGGCTTTTCTTGGCTACGGCAGCAACCCGGAACATGCCGAACTGGAACTGACTTACAACCACGGTGTTGATCAATACGAGATGGGCACGGCCTATGGCCACATCGCGCTCGGTGTGCCAGACGCTTACGCGGCCTGCGACAAGATCAAAGCCTCAGGCGGCAACGTGACGCGCGAAGCCGGCCCGGTCAAAGGGGGCAAGACGGTCATTGCATTTGTGACGGATCCGGACGGTTACAAGATTGAACTCATCGAACGTCAGGAATACGCCGACGGCGCTGGCTTGCGCTGATCGATAGATAGTTACTCGGAAATTTCTAATGCCGTCATTGCGAGCGCAGCGCGGCAATCCATCTTCGAGGTGCGCGGTAATGGATTGCCGCGCTGCGCTCGCAATGACGGCGGTGGGGGTTGGCTCAGCAGCGCTTCAGCTGACTGGCTTGACGCGCCAGCGCTGTGATGCGTGGCCAATCACCTTGGGCCACAGCATCAGCCGGCGTGAGCCAAGAACCGCCTACGCAGACCACGTTGGGGAGGGATAAGAACTCGGTGGCATTGGCTAAGCTAACGCCGCCGGTCGGGCAGAATTTGACGTCGCCGAAGGGGCCTCCCCAAGCTTTCAGCATCGCCGGACCGCCTGCTTGCATGGCTGGGAAAAATTTCAACTCGGTGAGGCCATCTTCTTGTGCAGCCATGATCTCGCTGCCGGTCGCAACACCGGGCAACAAGGGCAAATCCGTGTCTCGGCAGGCTTGCCCCAGCGAGTGCGTGTAGCCCGGGCTGACGATGAAGCGCGCACCGGCCATCGAGCAGGCCATCACATCGGCGGCACTGCGGGCGGTGCCAGCACCGATCACCGCGTCGGGCACTTCCCGGGCAATGGCTTCAATGCAAGCCAAACCTTGCGGTGTCCGCAAGGTGACCTCCAGCATGCGAATTCCACCGGCAACCAGCGCACGCGCCAGCGGCACCGCGTGGGCGATATCGTTCAACACGATGACCGGAATGACGGCAGCGTCTTGCATCACCTGCAGAGCCGTCAAGCGGCTGAGGTCAGTCTTGTTCACAACCATGACATGGCTCCTTCTTCAGCGCTGACCGCCTGCCTGCGCATACCGGAAAACAGTTCACGTCCCATGCCGAACGCATTGCTGTCACGCAGCGCCTCCGGCATCTCGGCGGCAGGCCGTGCGGCCCAATCGGCATCACTCAACAACACGCGCAGCTCGCCGGTCAGGCTGTTGAGAAAAATCACGTCACCGTCGCGCACTTTCGCCAACGGACCACCGGAGGCGGCCTCAGGCGAGACATGAATGGCAGCAGGAACTTTCCCTGACGCACCGCTCATACGGCCATCGGTGACCAGCGCCACTTTGAAACCCTTTCCCTGAAGCACCGACAAGGGCGGCGTGAGCTTGTGCAGCTCAGGCATGCCGTTGGCTTGCGGCCCTTGCCAGCGCACCACACAAATCACATCGCGGTCAAGCTCACCGGCGTTGAAAGCCGTGTGCAGGTCTTCCTGCGAATCAAAGACACGGGCTGGCGCTTCGATCACATGGCGGTCTTCGGGAACCGCCGAGACCTTGATGACGCTGCGGCCGAGATTGCCTTGCAGCAGCTTGAGACCGCCGGTCGCGCTGAAGGGTTGACTGGCTGGCCGAACAATCGTGTCGTCTTTGGACTCGGCGACATGCTGCCAAGCCAGCGCGCCGTCAACCAGCGTTGGCTCACCCGTGAATTCACGGATCCCACCGGAGCGCACGGTCAACACGTCCTCGTGCATGAAGCCGCCGTTGAGCAGTTCACGGATCACAAAACCCGTGCCGCCAGCGGCTTGAAACTGGTTCACATCGGCGCTGCCGTTGGGGTACACATGCGTCAGCAAAGGCACGACCTCTGACAGCTTTGAAAAATCGTCCCAGTTGATGTGGATGCCGGCCGAATGCGCCACAGCAACCCAGTGGATCAGGTGGTTGGTCGAGCCGCCGGTGGCCAGCAGCGCAACCATGGCGTTGACGATGGCGCGCTCATCAACGACCCGGCCGATGGGAGCAAATCGTTTGGACGATTTAACGATGCCCAGCACCGTGCGCGCAGCTTCGCGTGTCAGTTCGTCACGCAAGTCGCCGCCGGGTGCCACGAACGACGTGCCGGGCACCTGCAAACCCATCGCCTCTAACAACATCTGGTTGCTGTTGGCGGTGCCATAAAACGTGCAGGTGCCGGGGCTGTGGTACGACTTGAGCTCGGCATCCATCAGCACATCGCGACCACCCAACCCTTGTGCCACCAGTTCGCGGACGCGGGCTTTTTCTTTATTCGGCAAGCCCGATGGCATCGGACCGGCAGGCACAAACACCGTCGGCAAATGACCAAAGTGCAGTGCCCCGATCAACAGGCCCGGCACGATTTTGTCGCACACGCCGAGCATCAGCGCGCCGTCAAACATGTCGTGGCTCAAGGCGACAGCAGTAGCCATCGCGATGACGTCCCGGCTGAACAGACTCAGCTCCATGCCGGTCGTGCCTTGAGTCACGCCGTCGCACATGGCCGGCACGCCACCTGCAACTTGGGCGGTTGCACCATGTAAACGCGCCTCACGCTTGATCAGGTCCGGGTAGGTTTGCATCGGTGTGTGGGCCGACAACATGTCGTTATAAGCGGTGACGATGCCGATGTTGGGCGCGCGCTCAGTCACGACTTTGAAACGGTCGTCCAGCGGCATGCCGGCCACGGCGTGCGCCACATTGCTGCAACCCATGCGCTCAGCATTGACCGCGCGGGTGGCTGCGCTGTCGAGCCGCTTTAGGTAGGCGCTGCGGGAAACGCGGCTGCGTTCGCGGATGTGCTCGGTAACGTCGGCGACGATCGAATGAAGAGTCATAGATTCCAAAGATTGGGAATATGGTTTAGTCACTTTATGACTCTGCACATCCTACTTGTTTAAGCTGCCGCTGGACAGCCAGCAGGAACAAAGTGGTTACCAAAGCAGGTCTTAAAAAATGCAAAAAATGCCGCCATTCGCTGTAAAGTTCAGCTGTGAAAAATCATCCAAATGCTCAACTCGAAGCTACGCGCGACCCGGCTCCGATGCTGGCGAACTTTTTGCATCAGTGGGGTGGCCATGGGGACTTATGGATATTTGCCTATGCCTCGCTGATCTGGCGACCGGATTTTGAATTTTCCGAGCAGCGTCCAGCCAAGCTGCACGGTTGGCATCGGGCGCTCAAAATGTGGAGCCGCATCAATCGCGGCACCCCCGCAACGCCCGGTCTTGTGTTTGCGCTACTGTCGGGCGGCAGCTGCCAAGGCGTGGCCTACCGCGTACCCCGGCAGAAGGTCAAGGAAGTAGTGAATCGCCTCTGGCAGCGGGAAATGATGACCGGCGTGTATGACCCACGCACACTACGCTGCCAAACAGACCAGGGGCCCGTTCAGGCGCTGGCCTTCACGCTCTCAAGGCGCAGCCCTAACTACACGGGAGAACTCAGCCCAGCGCATTACCAACAAATTTTTGCCGATGCGATGGGCCGTTACGGCAGCACACGTGACTATGCGCTGCAAACTCTGGAGAGCCTGCAGCGCATCGGCATCAGTGACACAGCACTGACCCAACTGCTCAAGTCAATTTGAAAGGCAACTCACGCGGCGTCTTGCCGGTCAACAAGGCAATAGCATTGGCAAAGGCCGGCGCCAACGGTGGCAAGCCAGGCTCGCCCAAGCCGGTGGGCGCATCGGCACTTGGCACGATGTAGACAGCCATCAATGGCATGTCGGTGATGCGCGGCACAGGGAAGTCACCGAAGTTGCTTTGCTCAACCACGCCTTCTTTCAAGGTGATGGCAGCACCGGGTAGGCACATCGACAAGCCCATCAACGCGGCGCCTTGAATCTGCGCCTCGATGCTGGTGGGGTTGATGGCCAGATTGCAATGCACGCCAGCCGTGACGCGGTGCAGCACGGGTGTCTTGTCTTTGACCGAGGCCTCGACCACGTAAGCCACCACGGTGTTGAAAGACTCGTGCACAGCCACGCCCCAAGCGCGACCTTCGGCCAGCTTGCGCTGACCATAACCGGATTTGCTGACGGCCAACTGCAGCGCGCTGGCGTGGCGCGGATGCTTGGTGCCGAACTGCTTCAGGCGGTAAGCCACCGGGTCTTGACCAGTGCTGCGGGCGACTTCGTCAACCAAGGTTTCCATCACGTAAGCGTTATGAGTTGAACCAACACTGCGCCACCACAAGACCGGCACGTTGTCGACCGGGTGATGGGCCGACAAACGCATCGGAATATCGTATGGTTCTTTCATGCCTTCGACCATCGTGCTGTCGACACCGTTCTTGACCATGAAGCCCTCGAAGGGTGTCCCGGCGGCGATCGACTGGCCAACGATGACGTGGTCCCAAGCTAATATCTTCCCTTGCGCATCGAAGCCGAGCTCGGCGTTGTGCACGTGCATCGGGCGGTAGTAGCCCCCTTTGATGTCGTCCTCGCGGCTCCACAGGGTTCGCACCGCGGCGTTCAGGCCGGCAGCGCGCGCCGCTTTAGCGACGCCGCAGGCTTCAAACACGTATTCGCTGCTTGGAATAGCACGACGACCAAAACCACCGCCGGCCATTTGCACATGCATGGTGACGTTTTGCGGCGGCAAGCCCAAAACTTTGGCCGCAGCCAAGGCGTCGAAGCCCGGCATCTGCGTGCCAACCCAGAGCTCAGCCTTGGCGTTGGCGCCCTGCCCGCTGACTTGCACGGTGCAATTCAGCGGTTCCATGGGCGCATGCGCAAGGTAAGGAAAAACAAACTCAGCGCTGATCTTTTTAGGCGCCGTGGCCAACGGACCGACGTCTGCATCAATGTGAATGGCCCCGGTTTTTTGTGCTAGCGCACGATAGCTGCCCAACTGCTTAACGCTGTCAATTTTGCCGACCTTGTCGGTGTTCCAAGTGACCTTCAGCGCATCACGACCTTGCTTGGCCGCCCAGTAACCTTCGGCCACCACGGCAACGCCCTCACCGCCGCGGTCTAGGGGCACGCGCAGCACTGCCTTGACACCCGCAATGGCTAGCGCCGCAGCGTCGTCGACTGAAGCCACCTTGCCGCCAAACACCGGCGGACGTGCGATCACAGCCGTCAGCATGCCGGGCAGGCGCACGTCGATGCCGTAGTCCTGCGTACCGGTGGCTTTAGCCCGGGCGTCGAGCCGGCCGGTGGGCTGGCCAATGATGCGAAATTGACTTGGATCTTTCAGCGCGACTTTTTCAGGCACGGGCAGTGCCATGGCGGCTTGGGCCAGCTCACCGTAGCTCAGCCGCTTGCCACCAGGCCCAATAACGACGCCCTTTTGCGTGCGCACGTCGCTGGCCGGAACACCCCATTGGGCGGCAGCTGCAGAGACCAGCATGGCGCGTGTGCGGGCACCGAGTTCTCGGTACTGGGTGTATGAATTTTTGATAGAACCAGAACCGCCGGTGATGTGGATGCCCATGGCCGGGTCGACATACGCCGCGTCGGCATTGCCGTGCTGGCTCTGCACCATGGCCCAGTCGGCGTCCAACTCTTCGGCCAGGATCATCGGCAAACCAGTTTGCACGCCCTGCCCAAAATCAAGCCTGTTGATGGTGACCATGACAGCGCCGTCACGGGCAATGCTGACGAAAGCCGAGGGCTGTTGTGTCGGCTTCAAGCTGCTAGAGACTGCGGCCGGTGAAGCTGTGCTGTGCGCTTGCGCCAGCACCGGGAAAATACCGAGTGAAAAACCGCTGGCACTGGCCAGCTTCAAAAAGCTACGACGCGGTACGCTGGAGCTGGCGTCAGCTTCAGTTGTGCCCTTTGCTTTTTGCAACATGGACTGAAGACCCTGTGGCAATTGTTTTTGCAATTGATCGGTCAGGCTGGCTTGATTTTGAGGAATGTACATATTGATTTCTTTCAAGCCAGTGCCACTGCGGCGTCTTTGATGGCTGCGCGAATCCGTACGTAAGTGCCGCAGCGGCAAATGTTGCCGGCCATGGCCGCGTCGATGTCAGCGTCAGTGGGTTTGGTGTTGGTCTTGAGCAAGGCGGTGGCGCTCATGACTTGACCGCTTTGGCAATAGCCGCACTGCGCAACGTCGTGCTTGACCCAAGCGTCTTGCACGGCCTTGCCGGTGCGGTCGCCGGCCAGCGCTTCGATGGTGGTGATCTTTTGACCCACCGCGGCTGACAGCGGCGTCACACAAGAGCGAATGGCCGAGCCATTCAGGTGCACGGTGCAGGCGCCGCACATGGCAACGCCGCAGCCGAACTTGGTACCGGTCATGCCGAGCGTGTCACGCAGGGCCCACAAAATTGGGGTCGAAGGATCAGCGTTGACGGGGGTGTCTTTGCCATTGATATTGACAGTGAGGATGGCCATTGAAAGAATCCAGAGTGAGTGAGAGGAACGAAATGAGCATAGACGCTGGCCGCGTGATCTGCCTTTGTCCCAAGCAACAGACCCGTGCGTTGACTGGCCTTTACAACCCCCTTGGATGAAGCGGTCACAATTGTGTTTATGACCCGCCCTACCCTTCCTCTGGCAGACCTGCGCAAAAGCTACGAACGCGCTGAGCTGCATGAAACCGCATCGCACGCAGACCCGCTTCAACAGTTCGGTCAATGGCTGGACCAAGCCATCAGCGCGCAAGTGCCGGAACCGAATGCCATGACCTTGGCCACGGTCGACAGCCAGCAGCGACCGTCAACGCGGATTGTGCTGATCAAGGGTTTTGATCCGCGCGGCATTGTCTGGTTCAGCAATTACGACAGCCGCAAAGGCCAAGAGCTGGCGGTCAACCCGCACGCAGCTTTGCAGTTTCATTGGGTCGAGCTGGAGCGGGTGGTGCGCATCGAAGGCCGGGTTGAAAAAATATCGGAGGAAGAGAGTGATGATTACTTCAACAGCCGGCCGCTGGACTCGCGCATCGGCGCGTGGGCCAGCCCACAAAGCCAGGTGATTTCAGGGCGTGCTGTGTTGGTGGCGAATGCGGCCAAGTACGCTGCGAAATTTTTGCTGCAACCCCCGAGGCCACCGCATTGGGGCGGCTATCGGCTGGTGCCCGAGCGATGGGAGTTTTGGCAAGGCCGGCCAAGTCGGCTACACGACCGTCTGCTGTACACGCAGCAAGACAGTGGCTGGTCACGCGAGCGACTCGCACCTTAAAAGACCGCAGTTCGGAACTAGGGGTGCAGATACGCCATCAGGGTGCTGGCGGCAGCTTTTCAATCGCTTGCTGAGCGACTGCAGCCAACTGCGCGGCGGACACCAGCGCCGGGGCAATTTCCGCCAGCGGCACCAACACAAAAGCGCGCTGATCCATGCGTGGATGTGGAATCACCAACCGGGCTGAGTCGATGCGAGCGTTGCCGTACAGCAAGATGTCGAGGTCGAGTGTGCGCGGGGCATCGGGAAAAGGCCGTTCTCGACCAGCGGCAAGTTCAAGCGCCTGCAAATGCAGCAACAGTTCGAGAGCGGTCAAACCGGTGGCGATCGCTGCAACAGCGTTGATGTAGTCCGGGCCGGGAACGCCTGCTTGACCCGACGGATCGCTGGCGATCGGTGCAGTGCGGTACAGACTGGAGCAACGAATCAGCCGGGTCATTGGCAATTGACCCAAGGCCAGCATGGCCTTCTGCACGCTACGCTGAGCCTGACCCAAGTTCGCGCCGATGGCGATGTACGCCGTGACCTCCGTCATCGCAGGTTCAGTGTTCAACCGAACTGTCGGGAGCTGGGCTGGCCACTGCCGCACCAGCTTCGCGATTCACCGGTTTGCGACGGCGGCGGCGTTTTTTAGCCGGTGCCGCATCACCCAACTCGTTAGGTTCATGGTCCTCAGCTGACTCAAGATCAGAAGAAGGGTCACCATCACGTGTGGGGCCCGGTGCTTGACGGGCCACATCGGCGTCAACCCGCCTGACGCGGCTGCGCGGTGTCTGCGGCTTTTGGAGCTGGGCCAGACGCACCTGCTCGACCATCTCGTGGCGCTCGTCGTCGTAGGCGGTGCTGAACTTTTCCCACCACTCGGACAGCTCGGTGTCGATCTCCCCGGTCTGCGCCCGCAGTCGCAAAAAGTCGAAGCCCGCTCGAAAGCGCGGCTGTTCGAGCATCGAATAGGGGGAGCTGCCGCTGCGTTTTTCAAAGCGCGGCTGCATGCTCCAGATCTCACGCATGTCGATGCCGAGCTTGCCACGTCCAGAGACATCGCCGATCTTGGCATTGAAGGCGTCGTCGATCGCGTCTTGCAGCGCCGGCATCACATGCTCACCCCGCTTGCAACGGCGGGCCCAGCCCTCGCGCACGTCAGTCCACAGCACGCAGGCCAGTAAAAAGCTAGGCGCCACCGGCTTGCCTTCGCCGACGCGGCGGTCGGTGTCTTGCAGTGCCAGTTGTAAAAATGGCTCGTGTGCGCTCTCAACCACCACGTCGAGCAGCGGGTAAATGCCAGTGCCAAGTCCGAGCAGTTTGAGCTGCTCAATACTGGCCAGCGAATGGCCGGTCTGCAAGAGTTTGAGCATTTCGTCGAACAAACGAGACTGCGGTACGTCAGCCAGCAGACCGCGCATCTCGCGCAGGGGCGCCACGGTTTTATCTTCAAACTTGAAGCCCAGCGCGCTCAGCTTGGCCGCAAAGCGCACGGCACGGATGATCCGGACCGGGTCTTCGCGGTAGCGCGTGGCTGGGTCGCCAATCATGCGGAGAACACGTTTTTTAGAGTCGCGGATGCCGTTGTGATAGTCGACCACGATGTGTGTTTCGGGGTCGTAATACATGGCGTTGATGGTGAAGTCGCGCCGCGCTGCGTCATGCTCCATCGAGCCCCAGACGTTGTCGCGCAGCACCCGTCCTGACGAATCAACGGCGTGCTTCATGCCGGCGAGTTGGCTCTTGCTGGTGCGCTCATTGCCGCCCACCTGTTCGGCCTGACTACTGTCAAGGTTGGCACGAAAGGTCGAGACCTCAATCACTTCATGCTCGCGGCCACGGCCATAAATGACGTGAACAATTCTGAAACGCCGACCAATGATGAAGGCCCGGCGAAACAGCGGCTTGACCTGTTCGGGTGTGGCGTCCGTGGCGACGTCAAAGTCTTTTGGACGCAGCCCGACCAGCAAGTCCCGCACGGCGCCACCGACGATATAGGCCTCGTAACCGGCGTCCTTCAGGGTGCGCACCACGTCCATGGCGCGTTCGTCGACCAACGCAGGGTCAATGCCGTGCTCTTTGGGGCCGACTTCAAGGCGTTTGCCGTAAGGCGATTTTTTGGTGCGCGAGGCACCTGGGGGGGTGTTGGCAGTCTTGCCGAACAGCTTGTCGATGAATTTTTTGATCATGAAATGCTAAGTGAACAGCTCAAGTATGCGCCATTGGCGCTCAGTGGCGACGGCCCGCAAGGCCGCGTCAGGGTTGGTGGCCACCGGATGGGTGACCTTTTCAAGCAGGGCCAGATCGTTGATCGAGTCCGAATAAAAAACCGTCTCAGTACTTTGCCAATCGAGTTGGCGCTCAGCCAGCCAAGCCTCGACCCGCGTGACTTTGCCTTCGCGAAAAGACGGCGTGCCAGCTATCTCACCGGTCAATTCGCCCGCCGCATCACGAGCCAATTGCACCGCGATCAAGTCGGGCACACCAAAGGCATCGGCAATCGGCCGAGTGACAAATTCGTTGGTGGCAGTGACGATGACGACGGCGTCACCGGCCGCCTGATGCGCCCGCACCAGTGCCAGCGCTTGCGGCCGAATGGCGGCTTGCACCACCGTCTGCATGAAGGTGGCGTGCGCCTCGGCAGACTTGGCGGCACCCTGCTTGCGCATGGCCAGTGTGGCAAAGCGCACATAGGCATGAATGTCCAGGGTGCCGGCTTTGTAGTGTTCGTAGAACTCAGAGTTGCGCAGCTTGAATTCCGTGCTGTCGCACCAACCCAAGTCCAGCGTGAATTCACCCCACTGGAAGTCTGAGTCCATCGGGATCAGCGTGTGATCGAGGTCAAACAGCGCTACTTTTTTCATTGGTTTTCTAGCATCGATTTGATCAACGGAATGGTGATGGCACGCTGGGTTTGCAAGGAGTAGCCGTCAAGTTGGTCGAGCAGTTGCATCAGGTTGCCGAGGTCACGCGAGAAGCGGTGGAGGATGAAGTCCATCGCCTCATCGCCCAGAAAAATGCCGCGGGCATCGGCTTCTTGTCGCAGCACAGCACGGCGCTCGGCATCGGTCAGCGCGTGCAGCGCAAACACATGGCCCCAGCCGAGGCGGGTGCGCAGGTCTTCCCGCAAGGCCAAATCGGCCGGCGGCAAGGCGCCCGCCGCCAGCACGCAGCGTGGTTGGCCGTCGGCAGCGCTCATGGCGTTGACAAACCAGTTGAAGGCCGCCTGCTGCTGCACAGCGGTGTAGAGGTGGCAATCGTCCATCAGGACAGCGACCCAGCGCTCGTCAAACTCTGGTGGATCAAGCACAGACGCATCGAGCCAGCCGACCGTCGCGCCCTGCTCGCAAAGCACCTCGGCGAAGGCTTTCAATAGATGGCTTTTGCCACTCCCTGCTTCGCCCCACAGATAGGTGGGCACGGGTGAGCGCAGGGTGTTGCTCGCCCAGAGCTTCAGGTGCTTGAGAGCCGCCTCGTTAGGACCCGCGAAGAAGTTTGCAAACGATGGCGCCGAAGCCAGGCCAATATCCAGGGCGATCTGCTTCATGCCACCCGGGCGGCAGCGGCGCGTTTTGAAGAGGGTATGAGCTGCATAAAGTCGGAAAAGGGTAAGCCCTTAGAATCTTGTCTTCGATTCTATCGGGCTTGTTACTGTATTTAACGGGCCAGACCTCTGCCAACCGCCACGCCGCCACCTAGGCCGGCCAAAACCAATTTCATCAGCATGAGCCAATCCCCCCTCTCCTACAAAGACGCTGGCGTTGACATCGACGCAGGCGATGCCCTTGTCGAGCGCATCAAACCCTTGGCCAAAAAGACCATGCGCGAAGGCGTTTTGGCAGGTATAGGCGGCTTTGGCGCACTCTTTGAGGTGCCCAAGCGCTACAAAGAGCCGGTACTGGTCAGCGGCACAGACGGCGTGGGCACCAAGCTTAGGCTGGCCTTTGAATGGCAGATGCATGACACCGTCGGTATTGACCTGGTCGCCATGAGCGTCAATGACGTGCTGGTGCAAGGAGCCGAACCGCTGTTTTTTCTGGACTACTTCGCCTGCGGCAAGCTCCACATTGACACTGCCGCAGCCGTTGTCGGCGGTATTGCACGGGGTTGCGAGTTGTCGGGCTGCGCGTTGATTGGCGGCGAGACCGCTGAAATGCCTGGCATGTACCCGGACGGTGAATATGACTTGGCCGGCTTTGCAGTCGGCGCGGTCGAAAAGTCCAAAATCTTGACCGGTCAGACCATTGCCGCAGGCGATGTGGTGCTCGGTTTGGCCTCCAGTGGCGTGCATTCGAACGGCTTCAGCTTGGTGCGCAAGTGCATCGAGCGCGCTGGAGACAAACTGCCCGCCTCGCTGGACGGAAAACCCTTCAAAGAAGCGGTGATGGAGCCGACGCGGCTGTACGTTAAAAACGTGCTGGCGGCGCTGGCAGCGCATCCGATCAAGGCGCTGGCCCACATCACCGGCGGCGGCTTGCTGGAGAACATTCCACGCGTGTTGCCCGATGGCATGGCGGCCCACCTGCGAAAAGGCAGCTGGCCACAAACCGAGCTGTTTGCTTGGCTGCAAAACACCGCAGCCATCTCCGACTTTGAAATGAACCGCACCTTCAACAACGGCATTGGCATGGTGGTGGTGGTTGACGGCGCCAACGCCGCAGCCACCGCGCAGATGCTGCGCGAAGCCGGCGAAAAAGTCTTTGAGATCGGCGTGATCGCGGCACGCGGTGAAGGCGCGGCGGTCGTCGTCAGTTAATTACTTGGCGCTGGCAACTGCGCTAGGATTTTTTCCTGCAAGCTGCTGTAGCGCTCAGCCCGCGGGCCACCGATTTGAACAGCCCGCTTGATCGCTTCGACGGCCTCAGGCAAACGCCCTTGCGCGAGCCGGACTTGCGCCAGATTGTTCCAGGCATCGGCAAAATCGGCATGCTCTTGGGTCGCTAATTCAAAACGGGCAGCAGCCTCATCTTGTTGACCCAGGGCATAGGCTGCATTGCCCAGACCGATCATGGCGGCACGCTGCCCGGGCCAAGCCTTCAGGGCGGTCCTGTAAGCCACCTGAGCGGCAGCTGGCTTCACTCGTTCCAGCGCGGCCACGGCGGCCGTGAAACGATCAGCCTGCGCGGTGGCCGGTAAACGCTCTGGCGGCAAGGCGACGACGGACCAATGCTCGCCACGGGCCCAAGTTCTTTCAAACGTGAACAATGACATCTCCAGCCGCTCAGTGACGCCAGAGTGCAGCACGACCGTGTTGCGCTCACGGTCAAAACCGATCACCACGGCGTAGTGCCAAACCGGGTAAATCGGCAGCGATAGGTTTTGAAAGACCAGCACCGGATTGCCGCTGGCGACCTCGCGCAGCAGGTCTTCAAGTTGCGGCCGCAGCGGGTACGCGACCAGCGCTTGGCGCCGGGTGGCCGTCAGCATTTCGACCTGAAAAGAGCCTTTCCGACCGGGCACAAAAACCTGCTCGGTCAGTTCGTGAGGCAGCACTTTCACGCCGGCGTGTTGCGACACCATAGCCAATGCGGCGGGGCCGCATTGAAAATCATCTTGGGGAAAAAAAGGCACGCCAGGAATGCTCGCGGATATTGGCAAGCCTGAAGTTCCAGTCATTGACATAGGAAAGTTGCGTGCAAGCTCGCTCACTTGAGGTGTCGCGCAGCCTGACAGTAAGAGCACTGCAGCAACGAAAAACCCCGCCAAGGCGGGGTTCCATTGCAGCGATCGATGGGCAGAGCCGCTCATCGAACCGATCGGGTGAATGGGAAGACTTTGGTCAGACCCATGATGTCGGTGACCAGCAAGACGATGAAGACGGTAAAAATGACACCCAGAACGCCAGCCCCGGCCGGTGCTTGGTCAACACGCGAGGCCAAATGAGCCACTTCAGCATCGGTCATGGCTTGCACCCGTTCGGTCGCAGCAGCAGCACTAACGCCTTGGCCTTCAAGCTCAGCGCGAACATCATCGCGGCTTAAGAATGCCGTGACTTTGTCGCGGTTACTCTCAGCCACAACTGATGTCACAGCAGCGACTTCTTCTGTCGTGACCAAGCCCGCGTGAGCAACCATTGGCAAGCCCATCAAAGTGGTGCTGGCAATCAGCATGGAAGCAACCAAGCGTTTAAATGGGTTCATGTGAAATTCCTAGGGTAAATATTGTTATTAAAGTGCTGACTGAAACACCAGCACCCTCTTTTAAAATACGCAACTCACCAAAACGGGTCAAGGCACTTTACAAACAATCACAACTGTCGACCTCTCACTGCTGAGCTGCGTCAAACTCAACCGCAGGCGCGGCGTAAATCAGCCATTCGATCGGCCACTTCATCCAAGTCCAGTGCGTCTTCAGCGTGTGCCATGTACGTTTCCAAGTCAACCAATGCACGTTCCAGCTCGCCCTGTTCAGCCAAAGCCAAACCACGGTCTCGGTGCTCTGACCAAGCCGTCGGATGCAGCACCAGCAGTCGGTCCTGCACCGCGATCAGGCGCGGCCAATCTTCTTGCATTTGGTGGATGTCTTTGAGATTTCGAAGCATGCGCTCGATGATGTCGCGCGGCATGGCCGCCTGCAAATAAAGTCCAATCGGCACCTCTGAATCATCCACCAGCGCATTGCGCTGACGAAACGGCTCAAGCCGCTCCGCCAAGTCTTCCCGGCTCAAGGACTGCCCGGTGAACGGGTCAATCACCACCTGCCCTTTGGGCAGATTGACCTTGACCATGAAGTGACCTGGAAAGGCCACGCCGCGCGCATTCAAGTCCAGGCCCACCGCCAACTCAAGCCACACCACTGCCAAGGTGATCGGTATGCCGCGTCGGGTGTGTAACACGGCATGGAGAAAACTGTTATCCGGATCGTAGTAATCGTTGACGTTTCCACCGAAGTTCAGATCACGAAAAAAGAACTGGTTCAACACCCGCAACCTTTGCAGGGCCGACGCATCAGGCGGCAAACGCCTCTTCAAACGGGCCAGTAGCTGGTCGACCTCTCCCAGCACTTGCTGCACATCGAGCTCAGGGTATTCATCTTGAGCCAAACAGACAGCAGCTTCGAGCAGCGGAAAGTGCTCATCGCTTTGTACCAAACTTGAAAAATATTGCAGCGGGGACGGGACTTCTAATTTCAATTGCATGGCGCTACTTTCTCACAAGTTTGGGCGACTCGCAGGCAAAGTCTTCATTTGGCTGAAGGCGGTCAGCGACCGAACAGTTTGCGTACTTTCAGTCCCGTGGCGCGCAAGGCAGTGAAATAAAGTACCACCGAGCCCAACAAAACCAGCGCAAGCAAGCCAATGCGCTGACCGTACAGACTGCGCAAGCCAGTCCAACTCACAGCACTGGCCGCCCACCACAAGAAGGCGGCCAGCAGGACGCTCGCCAAAGAGACCTGCAGTCCGAAACGACCCCAACCGGGAAGCGGCTGGTAGCTGCCTCGGCGGATCAAGCCGATCAACAACCAGCCCGCATTGATCAGTGCGCCGATGCCAATCGCCAGCGCCAAGCCGGCATGTTGGAAATACGGCACCAGTACGAGGTTGAGCAATTGCGTGAGGATCAGCACCACGATGGCGATACGCACCGGCGTCTTGATGTCTTGATTGGCGTAAAAACCGGGGGCCAACACCTTGATGGCGACCAGCCCGAGCAGACCCAAGCCGTAGCCCATGAGCGCGCGCGTGGTCTGCAGCACATCCCCGTCCGTGAAAGCACCGTAGTGGTACAGCGTGGCCACCAACGGCTGTGCAAACGTCAGCAACGCAACCGCACTGGGGACTGCCAACAAGACCACCAAGCGCAAGCCCCAGTCGAGCATGGCAGAGTATTTTTGCGTGTCATTCGCGGCGCGGGCGCCGGCGAGTTGCGGCATCAGCACGACACCCAACGCAACACCGAGCAAGGCGGTTGGAAACTCCATCAAGCGGTCGGCATAGGTCAGCCAACTGACACTGCCGGCTTGCAAATGCGAGGCGATTTGGGTGTTGATGAGCAGCGAAATTTGCGCCACACTGACGCCGAGCAAAGCTGGCAACATGAGCTTGGCGATGCTGCGCGTGGCCGGATCACTCCAAGCGGCGCGAACCCCCGACACGCCCAGACTGATCTTGGGGAGCAAGCCTAGCCGCAGCAGCGCCGGAATCTGCACGGCGAGCTGCAGCAAGCCACCGACCATGACGCCAGCGCCCAACGCATAAACCGGCTCGACCCCTTGTGTTTTCAGCCAGGGCGCACCAAACCAAGCGGCCGCGATCATGCTTAGATTCAGCAGCACCGGTGTGGCTGCCGGCACAGCAAAGCGCTTCCAAGTGTTGAGCACGCCAGCCGACAAGGCCACCAGCGACATGAAGCCGATGTAGGGAAACATCCAGCGCGTCATGACGACGGCTGCGTCGAAACCGCGCGGGTCTTGCTGCAAACCGCTGGCCATGGCCCAGACCAGCAGTGGCGCCGCAGCCACGCCCAGCACACAGGTCAACAGCAACACCCAAACCAACAAACTGGCGACGCGGTCGACCAACAAGCGCGTTGCGTCCTCCCCCTGACTGGCTTTGGTGGCAGCCAGCACCGGCACAAAAGCTTGGCTGAAGGCGCCTTCGGCAAACATGCGCCGAAACAAATTAGGGATACGGAACGCCACATTGAAAGCGTCCGTCATGGCGCTGGCGCCAAAAGTCGACGCGATCAGCAGCTCACGCGCCAGCCCCGTGATGCGAGACACCAGCGTGAGCAGGGAGACAGTGGAGGCGGCTTTGAAAAGTGACACAGCTGGAGTTTAAGGGGTGACGAAATTCCCGCCCCTAAGGGGCAGCGAAGTACACGCAGTGACAAGCGTGGGGCTGGCAAAACCGCCGTGGCATATAATCTTGGGCTTTGCTGCATCATCCACAGACTCCTCCCTAGGATTAAAGGAATTTATATATGGCCACCGCCAAACCCAAGAAAAAGAACCCCCGCCTTGCTTCCGGCCGCAAACGCGTTCGTCAAGACGTCAAACTCAATGCCGCGAACACCTCGCTGCGCTCCAAATATCGCACTGCCGTGAAAAACGTTGAAAAAGCCGTTTTGACCGGTGACAAAACCAAAGCTGCAGAACTCTTCGCCAAGGCGCAGAGCATTGTGGACACGATTGCCGACAAAGGCATCTTCCACAAAAACAAGGCCGCTCGTGACAAGAGCCGTCTGTCCTCCAAGGTGAAAGCCTTGGCATTGAAAGCCGCCTAATTCATTAGGCAAATCGCCCGGATGCCGCGCAAGTGACATCCGCCGTTTTGTAGGGTGCGCTGCAGCAAAGTGAACAAACCGCCTCAAGGGGCGGTTTTTTTATGCCCGCGTTCTTTAGATTTTGGATTTAACTTTCGGCACATCGGGCAAGAGGCAGGCTTCTGCAACTTGCAATGCATTGTCTTTGGCAAAATTCAGGGCAAAGTCCCAAGCCATGGGTTCGGCCTCGCGCAATTCGCTGTTGACGACGACGCATTTGATGCCATTGATCAGTGTGGGCACACACCAAGGCGAGTATGTCAGGTGGCTGCCTGGCTGCGGCCCGCCGGGCCTGAACTGACTCATCACGCCGCACAACCTGTCAGCCCAATCGCTGGGGCGGAAGGTTTTTCCTTCGAGGGTCAGACCCTGGATAAAAATTTCTTTGGCGCTGCTGGAGACCATCGGTAGAGGCCCTGTTGAAGCGGTACAACAGCCGGGGTGGCCGGTCTATGCTGCACTGCACAACTATTCTATCTTATATAAGACTCGAGCTCATCCAAGTACCACGAAGCCTTACCGGAAAGTCCGGAAGTCTTGTCGTTGCGAGGGAGGCGCGGCAATCCATGACTGCGAATTCGGGTTCATGGATTGCCACGCCATGCTAGCAAAGACGAAAGCACCGCACCGCCCTGCGCTCGCGATATCGGGTCGAGTGAACTGTCACGGTCTGCGCCTAAAATCAACCCTCCAGTTTTAAGCGAAAGTCCCGTCTGCCATGAATGCTGCCATTCCCGTCGCCGTAGAAGCCGCCTCCCCACATGTCATGAACACCTACGGCCGCTTGCCGCTGGCGCTATCTCATGGTCAGGGCTGCAGGGTCTGGGACATCAACGGCAAGCCTTATTTGGATGCGCTAGGCGGCATTGCCGTCAATACGCTCGGGCACAACCACGCCAAGCTGGTGCCAGCCTTGCAAGAGCAGATCGGCAAGCTGATCCACACCTCAAACTATTACCACATCCCCTTGCAGGAAGCGCTGGCTGCAAAGCTGGTTGAACTCTCCGGACTCACCAATGTGTTCTTCTGCTCGACCGGACTTGAAGCCAATGAAGCAGCCCTCAAGCTAGCGCGCAAGTTCGGTCACGACAAGGGCATCACCAAGCCGGAAATCGTGGTCTACGAAAAGGCCTTTCACGGCCGCAGCATTGCCACACTGAGCGCCACCGGCAACGCCAAGGTGCAGGCTGGATTTGGCCCGCTGGTGGAAGGCTTCGTGCGGGTGCCACTGAACGATATTGAAGCCCTGAAAAAGGCAACTGTTGGCAACCCCAACGTGGTGGCCGTGTTTTTGGAAGCCATTCAGGGCGAAGGCGGCGTCATCCCCATGGACACGCAGTATCTGCAGCAGGTGCGCCAGCTGTGTGACGAGCAAGACTGGCTGATGATGATCGACGAAGTGCAGTGCGGTATGGGACGCACCGGAAAATGGTTTGCGCACCAATGGGCCGGCATCAAGCCGGACGTGATGCCACTGGCCAAAGGTCTGGGTTCTGGCGTGCCCGTCGGTGCGGTGGTGGCAGGCCCCAAGGCCGCCCATATTTTTGCACCCGGCAACCATGGCAGCACGTTCGGCGGCAACCCGCTGGCCATGCGCGCCGGTGTGGAAACCATCCGCATCATGGAGGAAGACGGTCTGCTGGCCAACGCGGTGAAGGTTGGCGACCACCTGAAAGCCGCGCTGACGCGAGAGCTTGGCAGCCTGCCCGGTTTGAAAGAAATCCGTGGTCGCGGCCTCATGCTGGGCGTTGAATTGACCCTGCCCTGCAGCGAGTTGGTGGAGCGCTGCGCCGCCAACGGCCTGCTCATCAGCGTCACCGCTGACACAGTCATTCGCTTGGTGCCCTCGCTCATCATGACCATTGACGAAGCCGACGAAGTGGTCCGTATTTTGTGCCCGCTCATCCATCAACTGCTGAAGGAAAAGGCATGAACACGACGGCCGCAGTGCCCCTGAAACATTACCTGCAATTCAGTGACCTGAACGCCAGCGACTACGCTTACCTGTTTGAGCGCGCAGCCCTGATCAAGAAAAAATTCAAGGCGTACGAGAAGCATCAGCCTTTGATTGACCGCACGCTGGTCATGATTTTTGAGAAAGCCTCGACCCGCACCCGCGTGAGTTTTGAAGCCGGTATGTACCAACTGGGCGGCACGGTCGTCAACCTCACCACCGAAGGCAGCCAACTCGGACGCGCCGAGCCGATTGAAGACAGCGCCAAAGTCATCAGCCGCATGGTCGATTTGGTGATGATCAGGACCTTCGAGCAAACCAAGATTGAACGCTTTGCGGAGCACTCGCGCGTGCCCGTCATCAACGGCCTGACCAATGAGTTTCACCCCTGCCAGATTCTGGCCGACATCTTTACTTACATCGAACACCGCGGTTCGATCAAAGGCAAGACTGTGGCCTGGGTTGGCGACGGCAACAACATGGCCAACACTTGGTTGCAGGCCAGCGAAATCTTGGGTTTCAAAGTGCACCTGAGCACGCCGGGTGGTTACGAAGTCGACCAGTCGATTGCTGGCATCCGTTCAGCCGACAGTTACGCCGTCTTCAAAGACCCGATGCAAGCCTGCGCTGGCGCCGATTTGGTGACCACCGATGTCTGGACCAGCATGGGCTACGAAGCCGAAAACGAAGCCCGTAAAAAAGCCTTCGCCGACTGGTGCGTCGACAGCGACATGATGACCGCTGCCAAACCCGATGCGCTGTTCATGCACTGCCTGCCCGCACACCGCGGCGAAGAAGTTGAAGCCGACGTCATCGACGGGCCGCAGTCAGTGGTCTGGGACGAAGCCGAAAACCGCATGCATGTGCAAAAAGCCCTGATGGAATTTTTGCTGCTGGGCCGGCTTAGCTGATTTTTAACCGCGCCCAACGAATGGCATTTTGGTCGCCATGACGGTCATGAACTGCACATTCGCTTCCGGCGGCAAACCGGCCATGTGAACCACCGCATTGGCCACGTGTTCAACGTCCATCATGGCTTCAATGGCGATCTCGCCGTTGGCCTGCTGCACCCCCGTGGCCATGCGCGCTGAAATCTCCGTCAGCGCATTGCCAATGTCGATCTGACCGCAAGCGATGTTGTACTTGCGCCCATCCAGCGAGATCGACTTGGTCAGGCCGGTGATAGCGTGTTTGGTGGCCGTGTAGGGCGCTGAATTCGGCCGTGGTGCATGGGCCGAAATCGAGCCGTTGTTGAT
>CANCLK010000041.1 GCA_947378785.1 Comamonadaceae bacterium | reverse complement strand
GGAGCCTTTTTCGCTGCTACTTTTTTAGCCGGAGCTTTTTTCGCTGGCGCTTTTTTGGCCGGAGCCTTTTTCGCTGCTACTTTTTTAGCCGGAGCTTTTTTCGCTGGCGCTTTTTTGGCCGGAGCCTTTTTCGCTGCTACTTTTTTAGCCGGTGCTTTCTTGGCCGGTGCTTTTTTAGCGGCCGGGGCTTTTCTTGGTGCAGCTTTTTTAGCTGCTGGTTTTTTCGCAGTTGCCATAGTTTTCTCCTTGATCACGTTGCAAAGAGCACTTCACGTCTGGAGTACGTGAAGCGATTCACGGCGTTGGGCCGACCGGATAACCGGAGCCCAGCGCCGAGAACACGGGAACAAAAACCATTGCCCGCCCCGTGGCGTGCTGGTTGGTTTTTGCGTAGTTTAAAAATCATGTAGCTAAAAGATTCAATCCCAAGAAAGAGCGCCGCCCGATTGATACTCAATCACGCGGGTTTCAAAGAAGTTGCGCTCTTTTTTCAGGTCGATCATCTCGCTCATCCATGGGAAGGGATTTTCTTCGTTCGGGAACAACGTCTCTAAGCCAATCTGGGTGGCACGGCGGTTGGCAATGTAGCGCAGATAACCCTTGAACATAGATGCATTCAAGCCTAGAACACCGCGTGGCATGGTGTCTTCTGCGTAGCGATACTCGAGCTCAACAGCTTGCATGAACAGGGCTTTGATCTCAGCTTTGAACTCAGATGTCCAGAGATGCGGATTTTCCAGCTTGAGCTGGTTGATCAGATCAATACCGAAGTTGCAATGCATCGATTCATCGCGCAAGATGTACTGGTACTGCTCGGCAGCGCCCGTCATTTTGTTTTGCCGGCCCAACGCCAAAATCTGCGTGAAGCCCACATAGAAGAACAGGCCTTCCATCAGGCAGGCAAAGACGATGAGTGACTTGAGAAGCGTTTGATCGTTCTCAGGGGTGCCCGTTTTGAAGAGGGGGTCAGAGATCGCGTCAATGAAGGGGATCAAAAACTGGTCTTTGTCGCGAATCGACTGGACTTCGTTGTAAGCGTTGAATATTTCGCCTTCGTCCAAGCCCAACGATTCAGTGATGTACTGATAAGCATGGGTGTGGATGGCCTCTTCGAAAGCTTGGCGCAAGAGGAACTGGCGGCACTCAGGCGCGGTGATGTGACGGTAAGTACCCAGCACGATGTTGTTTGCCGCCAGCGAATCAGCGGTGACGAAAAATCCGAGGTTACGCATGACCAGGCGGCGCTCGTCATCGGTCAGTCCATTCGGGTCTTTCCACAGGGCGATGTCGCGCGTCATGTTGACTTCTTGCGGCATCCAATGGTTGGCGCAGGTGGCTAGGTATTTTTCCCAAGCCCATTTGTACTTGAACGGCACCAGCTGGTTGACATCGGTCTGACCATTGATGATGCGTTTGTCGGAGGCCTTGACGCGGCGATAAGTCGCCGGTACGGGTGCAGATGAATCAAACGCTGTGATGGCCGAAGCGACTGGCTTCAGTACGGCCGGCACGATGGCGCCATCGTTGAGCATGCGCTGAGGCGCATCGGCTTGAGGTTGCAAAGAAAATGGCGGAAGCTCCATCGAACGGCTTTCAGGAGAGCCGCTGACAAGCGAATTTTGCAGTGATGGTTTGACTTCTTCGTCCCAGGTCAACATAGATGTTTCCAATAACGTTGGATTATGAAAGCAGCATTAAAAAATGAAAAGTGATTCATTGAAATCGCTGTGGTGAGTGTTGTTCAATTACATCGAAATGGCGCATTGCAGAACTTCTGCAGCGCGCCATTTTTTTATTGACAAGACTCGCAGCCTGGATCGTCGATGGCGCAGAACTTGATGTCGGTCGCTGGTGTCGCACTCAACTGCGCATGCGCCGTGGCCGCAGCTGCGTCCATGGCATTCATGCTGCCGCTGTCGTCGGTGTTGCCTGACGCCACAGAGTTGAGCTTGCCCGCTTTCACGGTTGATTTTTCTGCGTGTGTGGCGCCCATGGTGCGGAGGTAGTAAGTCGTTTTCAAGCCGCGCAACCAAGCCAGCTTGTAGGTGTCGTCGAGCTTTTTACCCGAAGCGCCAGCCATGTAGATGTTCAGCGACTGCGCTTGGTCAATCCATTTTTGGCGACGCGATGCAGCTTCGACGAGCCAGGTGGCATCGACTTCAAAAGCGGTGGCGTAAAGCGCCTTGATCTCTTGCGGGACGCGGTCAATTGGACGCAGTGAACCGTCAAAGTGTTTCAGGTCTACGACCATCACATCGTCCCACAGGCCGAGGCGTTTCAGATCACGCACGAGGTAGCCGTTGATGACCGTGAATTCGCCTGACAAGTTGGACTTCACAGAGAGGTTGCCGAAGCAAGGCTCGATGCAGGCATCAACGCCAATGATGTTGGAGATAGTGGCTGTCGGTGCAATGGCAACGCAGTTTGAATTGCGCATGCCGTCCACTGCGATCTTGCTGCGCAGCGCATCCCAATCGAGGGTGGCGGAACGGTCGACTTCAATGTAACCGCCACGCTCTTTGGCAAGCATGTCGAGTGTGTCGAGTGGCAAGATGCCTTGGTCCCAAAGTGAGCCTTTGTAGCTGGTGTATTTACCGCGTTCTTTGGCAAGCTCTGTCGAAGCCCAGTAGGCGTGGTAGCAGACGGCCTCCATTGATTTGTCGGCGAACTCTACCGCAGCGTCACTGGCGTAAGGCGTGCGCAATTCGTAGAGGCAGTCCTGGAAGCCCATGATGCCCAGACCGACCGGACGGTGGCGCATGTTGGAGTCGCGGGCTTTTTTGACGGCGTAGTAATTGATGTCGATCACGTTGTCCAGCATCCGCATGGCCGTCGTGATGGTTTTCTTGAGCTTGTCGTGGTCGAGCTCTTTGGTACCGTCTGCCGCGGTTTTCAGGTGTTGCACCAGATTGACAGAGCCGAGGTTACAAACAGCGGTTTCGGTGTCGCTGGTGTTCAGTGTGATTTCAGTGCAGAGGTTCGATGAGTGAACCACGCCGCAGTGTTGCTGGGGCGAACGCACATTGCAGGCGTCCTTGAAGGTGATCCATGGATGGCCTGTTTCGAACAGCATCGAGAGCATCTTGCGCCACATGTCGATGGCTTGTAGCTTGCGTGACGGTTTGATTTCACCGCGCTCGGCGCGTGCTTCGTAGGCCGTGTAGGCCTTTTCGAACTCGATGCCGAACTTGTCGTGCAGGTCAGGTGTGTCGTTGGGCGAGAACAACGTCCAACTGCCTTTTTCCATGACCCGGCGCATGAAAAGATCCGGAATCCAGTTGGCGGTGTTCATGTCGTGCGTGCGGCGTCGGTCGTCGCCGGTGTTCTTGCGCAGATCTAGGAACTCTTCAATATCCAAGTGCCAAGTTTCCAAGTAGGCACAGACAGCGCCCTTGCGTTTGCCGCCCTGGTTGACTGCGACGGCGGTGTCGTTGACGACCTTGAGGAAAGGAACAACGCCTTGTGACTCGCCGTTGGTGCCCTTGATGTGGGCGCCCAATGCGCGCACTGGCGTCCAGTCATTGCCTAGGCCGCCTGCAAATTTCGACAACAAGGCGTTTTCTTTGATGGCGTCGTAGATGCCACCCAAGTCGTCGGCGACCGTGGTCAGGTAGCAAGACGACAGCTGCGAGCGCAGTGTGCCAGCGTTGAAGAGGGTCGGCGTGCTCGACATGAAGTCGAACGAGGACATGATTTCGTAGAACTCGATGGCCCGGCCTTCGCGGTCGATTTCATCAAGTGACAAGCCCATGGCGACGCGCATGAAGAAAGCTTGTGGCAGTTCAATGCGCTGTTTGCGCACGTGCAGGAAGTAGCGGTCAAACAGTGTCTGCAGGCCGAGGTAGTCAAACTGCATGTCGCGCTCGGGCTTGAGCGCAGCGCCGAGGCGGGCCAAGTCAAACTGCAGTAGTTTTTCGTCGAGCAGGTCGTTGTCAACACCCTTCTGGATGAACTTTGGGAAGTACTCTGCGTAGCGCGTACTCATGGCCTCGTGTGCGACTTCTTCGCCTAACACTTCGCGGCGAATGGTATGCAGTAACAGACGGGCTGTGGCGTAGGTGTAGTCGGGGTCTTTTTCGATCAGCGTACGGGCGGCCAGGATAGAGGCTTTGTAGACCTCATCGATGGGCACGCCATCGTACAGGTTGCGCATGGTTTCTGCGACGATCGGATCTGGCTTCACTTCAGCGCCTAGACCAGCGCAAGAAGCTTCAATGAGAGCTTGCAGTTGAGCGATGTCGAGGGCGACTTTTTTGCCGCCGTCGATGACGTGCAATGAATGCACGGCGGGCATCTGATGAGCGCTTTGTTGAGCACGTTCTTGCGTGCGTTTTTCGCGGTATAGCACGTAGGCCCGGGCAATTTCATGATGGCCGCCACGCATCAGGCCAAGTTCTACATTGTCTTGTACATCTTCAATGTGGAAGGTGCCGCCGCCTGGACGCGAGCGCATCAACGCACGGATGACGGCTTGCGTCAAGCCATCGACGGTTTCACGAACGCTGGCAGAAGCTGCGCCTTGCGTGCCATGCACAGCCAAAAAGGCTTTCATCATGGCGACAGCGATTTTGTTCGGCTCAAAAGGAACTACAGCGCCGTTGCGGCGAATGATCTGGTACTGGCTGTAAGGGGTGGACAGCGCTTGTGTGTCTGCGCCCGGATGAACCTTGGCCAAGCTGGTCGGCGAGTTGGCTGCGGTGTGGATGCTGGTTTGCATGGATTTCCTCGGGTGAATTATTCGTCGGTGTTTGTAGAAGACTGACAGGTCAAGACTGATGCGTGCGTTGAGTCGCTGCGGGGTCGCTTTCCTGAAATGTTTGGGGCTTGATCCACATGTCGAATCGCATTAATCAAATTAAGTTCACACACTATATCTAGTGTCTAAACTTAATTCAAGCACTACATGTAGTGTTTTTTAGATAAATTGATGAAGCTGGCGATTGTAGCGATTGGCGAGCTTGGTTTCTAAAAATAAGGGTCTTGGCCCGAGATCAATCCGGCGCCGTATCGGGCGGAAAGCTGGCAGATCCCAACCCCAGCGACCGACGCAGCGTTGGCCAGTCGAAACCAGCGCCGGGGTCGTTTTTGCGTCCCGGGGCAATGTGCTCGTGCCCCGCCACCTGAGTGATTGGGTACGTCTGGAGTAATGCGGCCGACAGGCTGCTCAGGGTTTCGTACTGAGGGTTTTCGAAAGCCAGTCCTTCCAGGCCCTCTAGTTCAATCCCGACCGAGTAGTCATTGCAGTTGTCTTTTTCGAGGTAAACCGA
The DNA here is from genome assembly GCA_947378785.1 of Comamonadaceae bacterium. Lineage (GTDB taxonomy): Bacteria > Pseudomonadota > Gammaproteobacteria > Burkholderiales > Burkholderiaceae_C > Polaromonas. The sequence goes on along the minus strand of CANCLK010000041.1, from coordinate 22,705 downwards.
TTCGCCTGCGTGCCAGGCGCGGTCGTTGCAACTGACGAACTGCCAGAGCTGGCCATCGCGCGCAATGAAAAAATGGGCCGATACTTGCAGACCGCGAATGCTGCGGAAATAGTTGTGTGCATCCCAGTCGAGCTGATTTGTAAACAGGCGCTGTACCTGGCCGGTGCCGTACTCACCCGGTGGCAGGCTGATGGAGTGGATGACGATTAAATAGGGCTGGACGTCCGTGGGTCGAGGACCGAAGTTTGGAGATTCCAAGCGCCGCGCGAAGCGATACCACCCGTTTTCCCACAACGGCAGCGTTTTTGTCTGCATGTCAGTCTTGGGCATCAACCTTCAGCCTGACGGCGGTGTGCATCGCTGCAATAGACGCCACGGCCACTGGTCAGCGCCTCAGTCCTTGGCAGATGGACGGAGCAGACGTCGCACGCAACGATTTCAGTGGCCGGCAGCTGCCGTGGGCGGCTCTGGGGTTTTGGTTTTTTCGGACTTGTTTTGTCTGCCATGTTGGATCGGCGTTTGCCTTGCCATAGCCAGATCACGGCCATCGTCAAGCCAAAAATCAATAAGTATTTCATGAGCGGTGCAGCACGACTTCAAGGACAAAACGAGAGCCTGCGTAACCCAGTAGCAGCAGGCCTGACCCTAGATATAGAACGTTGCGCGCTTTGCGGCCGCGCCAGCCCAGTCGCGCTCGGCCCATCAGTAAGCCGGCAAAGGTGATCCAAGCTAGCACTGAAAAAATGGTTTTGTGATTCCACAGCGGGCTCAAATGTGGGCCATACAGCATTTCGGCAAAAAACCAGCCTGCCAGTAGCGAGGCCGTCAGCAATATAAAACCCGCTTCGACAAAGCGAAAGGTCAGGCGCTCTAGTGTCAGCAAGGGCACGCCCGAGTCGTTGGGGTGCGCCGAGCGCATGGAGCGTTCTGAACGACTCATCAGCCAGCCGTGCACCAGTGCAGATGCGAAGAGGCCATAAGAGGCCATGCCCAGCGCCCAATGCAAAGGCAGCCAGGGCGATGCGATGCGGTGGTAACTGGTGCCTGGTAACGCCAGCGCCATCAGTACCGCTGCAGCGCCCACGGCCGCCAGCGCCCAGCGTGCTTTGAGCTGCGGAATGAGTCCGCTTTCAATGGCATAGATCGTCACCACCAGCCAGACCGTCGTCGACAAGGCGGGTGCGAAACCAAACCGAGGAGGCACCCCAAACAGTCCGGCCGCCAGCGCCAACGCGTGCAGAAGCCAGGCGGCCACCAGCCATCTACGGGCTGCGGGGGTGCTCAGGCGCTGGCTGAGCAGCGCTAAAACACCATACAAAAGCGCGGCACCGACGGCTGTTGTCACGCCAAACCACGCGCTAAAAGCTAAAATCATGTGGACAGTTTATCCCTTCCCTGCTTCTTCAAATTAACCCTTGCTCCATGCGTGGAGCCGTCCCATGGCCTCAGCCCTTACCGACAAACTCTCTCGCCTCGTCAAGGAAATGCGTGGCCAAGCCCGCATCACCGAGTCGAATGTGCAGGACATGCTGCGCGAGGTGCGCATGGCCTTGCTGGAGGCTGACGTGGCCTTGCCCGTGGTGCGCGACTTTGTCGCCCGCGTCAAGGACAAAGCCTTGGGTCAAGAAGTCATGGGCTCTTTGTCGCCGGGTCAAGCCTTGGTCGGCATCGTCAATCGCGAACTCGCCGCGACCATGGGCGAAGGCGTCAGCGACATCAATCTGGCGGCGCAACCACCGGCCGTGATTTTGATGGCCGGCCTGCAGGGCGCTGGTAAAACCACCACCACCGCCAAGCTGGCCAAACACCTGATTGAAAAGCGCAAGAAAAAAGTGCTGACAGTGTCAGGCGACGTGTATCGGCCGGCCGCGATTGAGCAGCTCAAGACCGTGACCCAACAAGCTGGCGCCGAGTGGTTCCCCAGCTCCCCAGATCAAAAACCGGTGGACATCGCCCGGGCTGCGCTGGATTACGCGCGCCGGCATTTCTTTGACGTGCTGCTGGTCGATACCGCGGGCCGCTTGGCCATTGATGAAGCACTGATGAGTGAGATCAAGGAACTGCATGCGGTCTTGCAACCGGTAGAGACTTTGTTCGTGGTGGATGCCATGCAGGGTCAAGATGCGATCAACACCGCCAAGGCCTTCAAGGATGCACTGCCCTTGACCGGCATCATCCTGACCAAGACCGATGGCGACTCACGCGGCGGTGCCGCTTTGAGCGTGCGTCAAATCACCGGCGCACCGATCAAGTTCTCCGGCACCAGCGAGAAATTGGATGGCTTGGAGGTCTTTGACGCGGAGCGCCATGCTGGACGCATTCTGGGCATGGGTGACATCCTGGCGCTGGTGGAGCAGGTCACGGCCGGTGTCGATGTGGCGGCTGCGCAAAAGCTGGCTGCCAAGATGAAGAGCGGCAGCGGTTTTGACCTCGACGATTTTCTGAGTCAGCTGCAGCAGATGAAAAACATGGGCGGCCTGTCCAGTCTGATGGACAAGTTGCCGGCGCAGATGGCGGCCAAGGCTGGTCAGATGGACATGGACAAGGCTGAAAAAGATATTCGCCGAAAGGAAGGCATCATCCAAAGCATGACGCCGCTGGAACGGCGCAAGCCCGAAATTATCAAGGCCACCCGCAAGCGCCGCATTGCTGCCGGCTCAGGTGTGCATGTTCAGGAAGTCAACCGTTTGCTCAATGAGTTTGAACAGATGCAGGGGATGATGAAGAAGATGAAGGGCAGCGGCATGATGAAAATGATGAAGCGCATGGGCGGTATGAAAGGCATGGGCGGGATGCCCAAGTTTTAGCCCTTCAATCCCTGCCGTTCACACTTTCCTTCAAGCGGCCCGAAGACGCAGCGCCAAAGGCTGGCGGGCGTGTAACCAAGCCCGGCGCAACACGGCCGGTGCGCGCGATTCTTCTGGAATCAACAAGTAGCCATGCGCTTGCAACACAGCACCCATGCCGACTTTGCTGCTCAGCACCGTCATGGGGATCGCCAGCAACAGCGGCAGACCGACTGGCAGTAACCAAACCAAGGCGCTCGGATCAACGATCGCCAAGAGCAAAGACAAGGCCCCCACCAACGCGGTCTGCGGTGCAAAGTGCGCCATGGCATGACGCCAAGGCACGGCGTTGGCTTCACGCGGAGGGGATTTCCAGTCGAGTTGGATACTGGTGATGGCCGACACCACAAAGACGGAGTGCGCCACCATCCGAATGGGTGCCTGTAGCAAGGCCACGCCGGTTTCCAGCATGCCGCTGCGCAGCAGGCCCAGCGTGCCGCCGTATTGTTGTTGTTCGCGGCGTAGCAGAATCGACAGCAGACCCAAGACACGCGGCATGAACAACATCGACAGTGTCCAGACCCACAAGGCAATCAGTTCGGGCGGCAGTGTCGCCCAGTCTGCGACCAGCGGTGAATCCATCATCCACAAGGCTGTGCCAAGCGTCAAAAAACACAACCACAACGGTGCTGACAGGTAAGCCATCGCGCCGGTGCCGAACATCGAGCGGTGCACCGGGTGGATACCGGGTTCAGCGATCAAGCGGGAATTTTGCAAATTGCCCTGGCACCAGCGGCGGTCGCGCTGCAACTCAGCCAGCAGATCAGGCGGTTGCTGCTCGTAGCTGCCGACCAGGTCGGCGACCAGCCAGACGTGAACACCGGCGCGGCGCATCAGCGCGGCTTCAACGAAGTCGTGCGACATGATGCTGCCCGACAAGCCGCCCGTGCCCTTGATGCGTGCCAGTGCGCAGTGCTGCATGAACGGTTCAATGCGGATGATGGCGTTGTGGCCCCAATAATGTGAGTCGCCCATTTGCCAGAACTGCATGCCGAGCGTGAACAACCGGCCCGTCACACGGGACGCGAACTGTTGCGTGCGTGCATGCAGCGTCACATGGCCAATGGCCTGTGTGGCGGTCTGGATGATGCCGGCTGTTGGATTGGCTTCCATCAGCTTGACCATGGACACCAGGCAGTCACCACTCATCACGCTGTCGGCGTCGAGCACCACCATGTAGCGGTAGTCTTTGCCCCAGCGACGGCAGAAGTCCGCCACGTTGCCGGCCTTGCGGTCGGTGCGGCGCTTACGCAGACGGTAGTAAACCTCAATTTGCGGCTGATCGGGACGTGCAGCGAGCTGAGCGCGCAGATCTTCCCAGGCGGCACGTTCGGCTTTTTGTGTCTCGGAGTGGTTGGTGTCGGACAGCACAAACACGTCGAAAGCCCCGACATGGCCGGTGCTGGAGACGGACTCGCAGGTGGCGCGCAGACCCGCAAACACGCTGCGCACATCTTCGTTGCAGATCGGCATGATGATGGCCGTGCGTGTCGCTGGGTCCAGTGTGTGGTGCTGGATTTTTTTTGCCGACAGTGAATGCGCATCACCCCGCAACGTGACATAAAAGCCCATCATCGCGGTCATGAAACCGGTGACCACCCAAGCGGACAGCAAGGTGAACAGCGCGAGTTGGCTGTATTGCATCCAAGCGCTTTCGTAGGCCGGCTGCATGTTGGAAAACAAGTGGGCCGCCAGCGCGGTGCTGATCAATGTAAGCAAGACAAACACCGTGCGCCGACGCAGCGCTGCTTGCTGCCAAGGTGCGAGTTCAGCGCCTGCCGGCCTTGTCGCTGATGTGGGACGCATGCCCTTGAGAGGGTGCAGTGCCGTGGTGCGCACGCTGTTCCAAAAACCGCGCCATGGCCGTGGCGTCATGCTGCCGCGGTGCACTGGCGGGGCTGTGACGGAATTCGGATGGCGTTCCTCGCGCAGCTGGCTGCGTTGTCCGTGGGCGTTCAGGCGGTTTAAAAGTGTTTCCATGGATGGATAAGGGCAAAGCCCGTGCCAGTCTGAAAAAAGTCTTTCAAATCAATGGCTTAGGGAGTTTTGATTCGCTGCCGAAGCCTTTAGCAGCGAAAAACTTCTGGTTTACCCTTGTTTTTGTCGCCAGTCAGCGACAGGCCATGACGGCAAGTCCGGCGTTCGATGAATTAGTCTTTTAAATCAAGTGCTTGGCCGTGTCGCTCTCAGGCGACAGGCTCTGACGGTGCTTGCCCCGCATCGGTCTTGAAGTGCCCTGAAGTCAGTCCGTGTTTTTGCATCAGACGGTAAAACTCGGTCCGATTCCGGTCGGCCAAGCGGGCAGCATCGGCCACATTGCCGTCGGTCAGCTTCAGTAAACCCACCAAGTAATCGCGCTCAAAACGCTGGCGGGCATCGGCCAAGCTCAGCACTTCCATGCTGGGTGAGCGCAGGGCGCGTTGCATCAGCGTCAGCGAAATCAATGGCGTGGTCGACAGCGCGCAGACCTGCTCGACAACGTTGTGCAATTGCCGCACATTGCCCGGCCAAGCTGCTGTACTCAAGGCTTTCAGGGCTTCAGGTGCAAAACCGCTGAGGCGCTTGCTGTACTTTTTCGACAGCTTCAAGAGGAAGTGATTCGCCAGCAATGGAATATCTTCGCGCCTGTCGGCCAGCGGTGGCAGTGTCAAGGTCACGACATTCAGCCGGTAATACAGATCGGCGCGGAACAGGCCTTCGGCCATGGCGGCATCCAGATCGTGGTGCGTGGCCGAGATGATGCGCACGTCCACCGGAATCGATTGGCTGGAACCAAGCGGGCGCACCACGCGTTCTTGCAGCACGCGGAGCAGCTTGACTTGCAGCGCCGGCGGCATATCGCCGATTTCGTCGAGCAGCAGCGTGCCGCCGTCTGCCGCCTGAAATAAACCTTTGTGGTTGGCCACGGCATCGGTGAAGGCGCCCTTCATATGGCCAAACAGTTCTGACTCCAGCAGGGCTTCTGGAATAGCGCCGCAATTGACCGCCACAAAGGGCTTATTGGCGCGGGCGCTGGCTTGGTGAATCGACTGCGCCAGCAACTCCTTGCCGGTGCCGCTTTCGCCGCGAATCAACACGCTGGCATCGGTCTGCGCCACCATGCGCGCTTCGGCCAAGGCTTCGGCCATGCGGCTAGAGCGGCTGATGATGCCGCTTTGCCAGACGTTGCTGCCTGCGCTGGCAGGTGTGTCGCCGGGCGCGCTGAGTTCCAGCGCCTGGGCGATTTTGTCGAGCAAGGCCTTGCCGTCAAACGGTTTCGTGAGGTAGGTGAAAACGCCGCGCTCAGTGGCCTGCACCGCGTCCGGAATGGTGCCGTGCGCGGTCAGCAAAATCATCGGCAGCGATGGGTGTAGCCGTCGGACTTCGTCAAACAGCGCCAGCCCGTCACGGCCGGGCAGTTGCACATCGCTCAGGACCAACTGAGGTCTTTCGATGTGCAGCTGCGTCAGCGCGGCTTCCGCCGAGGTGGCGGTGCTGACGCGGTAACCAGCGGCGTTCAGGCGCAGCGTGAGCAGACGCAGCATGTCGGGGTCGTCGTCAACCACCAGCACATGGGCTGCTGTCTTCAGGGCATCGACGTTGGCCGATGCGACAGATTTTTGGTTCATGGCTGGAGGCTCATGCGGGGCTTGTTCTGCACGGGCGGTGGCCGGTTGCCCAAGCTGCGCTCAATGGCGACCAGCGCTTCAAGTCGCTCAGTGGTTTGGTCCAGCCGACGCTGGAGGTCGCGCACCTGCTGCTGTTGCAATTCGAACTGGTCTTCAGTCCGACGCTGCTCGGTGTAGCGTGCCGCCAGCAATCGCGCCAGCAATCGCGCCAGCGGGTGCAGTGCTTGCGCTGCTTCGGTGTTGTTGCCGAGCACCATGGCCACCGTGTCTTGCGCGCGAATCAAGGCTGGCAACTGGCGTAACTGCACCAGTGCCAGCGAGAGTTTCAGCTGCTCCAAAGGCTCCACCATCAGCGCTAGGCGCGCTACTTCGGCGGACAGTTCAGTGGCAGGCATGATCCGCATGCGGTCGGCATAGTCGAGCAGGGCGGGGACCTGTTTGAACTGCGTACTGTTGTTCGGCGGCGTGGGAGGGTTGGCGTGCATCGTCTTGCCGGGCGCAGCAACGGTGACAGCAGTGACCTCAGCAATGTCTGGTGTGCTCGCCAAGTCGCGCGTTGCCGTGGCACAGCCGCTAAACCACAGCACAGCTGAAAGGCTGAAAAGTCGTGTCGCTGTGCCGAGCGGCAGGCGAAGGGATTCAAGACACGTGGGCATAAGGGATTTCAATTGTGAAATGTGCACCAGGCTGCTCGGGCAGCAGCTCAATGCGGCCGCCGTGCGCGGCAATGTATTCGTGCACGATAGAAAGACCAATGCCGCTGCCGCGCATGGCGCCAGCAGGTTGACGTTCGCCGCGGTAAAAGGGCTCAAAAATGCGCAGTCGGTCAGCCTCGGCGACACCGCTGCCTTCATCGTCGATCTGAATCAGAGCCAGACCCGGGCGCGTTCCCAGCGTGATGCGGACCAAACCACCCGCGGGCGAAAAACGAATTGCATTCGAGAGTAGATTGCCAAGCGCGGTGCCGATTTTTTCGGCGTCAATGTCAAGCAGTATGGGTGTGTCGGTTGGCTTGTCGCTGGCAACCGTTACCTGCAGTTCGCGCGCACGCCACTGCAGTTGTTGTGCCTCTACTTGCGCTTCCACCAGATGCAGCAGATCAACACGTTGACGACGCAACTGGCGAGCTTCAAAAGCAGCTGCATTGAAGCGTAGCAAGTCTTCGATTTGACCTTGCAACACCCCAGCGTTGTGGCCCAAAATTTGCACAATTTCGCGTTGGTCTTCGCTCAGCGCGCCGCCAACGCCGTCTTGCAACAAGGAAACACCTTCGCGCAGGGAGGCCAGGGGGGTTTTGAGCTCGTGTGAAATGTGGCGCAAAAATCGCGCCTTGTCAGCTTCCAACTCAACCAGTCTCAGCCGTAACCAATTTAGCCGTTCACCGATCAGCGCCAAGTCGGCTGGTCCGGCAATCGCAATGCTGGTGCCGAGCCGGTTTTCACCCAAGCCAACGATGGCCTGCTCAAGGCGCTTGAGCGGGCGGGTGAACCAAATGCCGAAAGTCAGTGCCATGGCCACGGCGAGTGCAATCGCCCAGCTGACTTGCTGCATCATGCGTTGGCGGCTGTCTTCAAGTTGGCCCACCAGCGCCCGGTTTTGGCTTTGCAGGGTTTGCCTAACCTGCTGTGCGATGGCCACATTGACGCCGTCTAGTGCGCGAAATTCTTGGGCCAGTTGGCGGTCGCGGTCTAGCGCTGTTTCAGGCAGACCGCTGAGCAGCCGTGCAATGCTCTGCATGTGCTGGCGCCAACGCTGCGCAGCAGCTAGAGATTCGCCGTCGCGTGCCAGCACCTCGATTGTTTTTCCGGCATCTTCCGCTTCCTCGCGAAATCGCTCGCGCAAGCCCCGATCGTCGAGCACCACCGATTGCCGTGAACTGCGCTCCATCGACATGCTGCGCTCGGCCAGAGATTGCGCATCGGCAGTCAGTTCTAGCGCACGGATGCCGCTGTCACGGCTTTGTCGGGTCAACTCTTCCAGCGTGAAAACTGCCCTCAGAGAGGCCGCACCCAACAGCGCAGCAACCAGTAAAAAGGCAATCACCAGCAGTTGCCTGAAAGAAAAGCGCTGTAACAAGCGGCTTCGCATTAGCCGCGATACCCCTGTTGCATTCGCCGGTGTCGATAACGTGCCTGAGGGCGGCGTTTCGCCCATTAGGCGTCCATGCTTAAGTCTTCGGTGGTCAAGACCGCACCGCGCAGCGAACGCTGCATGGCTTCGGTGATTGTCACGTCAATCATCTGGCCGACCAAGCGCGCGGGGCCCTTGAAATTGACGACGCGGTTGCACTCGGTTCGGCCCATCAGTTCAGTGGCGTCTTTGCGTGATGTGCCTTCGACCAAGATGCGCTGCACCGTACCGTGGCGGCTGGCGCTGATGGCGCGCACATTGGCGTCAATGGCGGCTTGCAGCTCGTGCAAGCGACGCAGTTTGACGTCGTGTGGCGTGTCGTCATGCAACGTGGCGGCGGGTGTGCCTGGGCGCGGGCTGAAGATAAAGCTGAAAGAGGTGTCATAGCCAACGTCGTCAATCAGCTTCATCATCTTGCCGAAGTCTTCTTCTGTCTCGCCCGGAAAACCGACGATGAAGTCGCTGCTCATGGCCAGGTCAGGTCGGATGGCGCGCAGCTTGCGAATCGTGCTTTTGTATTCCATGGCGGTGTAGCCGCGCTTCATCGCCATCAAGATGCGGTCGCTGCCGTGCTGCACGGGTAAGTGCAAATGGTTCACCAGCTTGGGCAGCTTGGCGTAAGCCTCAATCAGGCTTTGCGTGAACTCGTTCGGGTGGCTGGTCACGTAGCGAATGCGTTCAATGCCGGGAATGTCCGAGACGTATTCGAGCAGCAGGGCGAAGTCGGCAATTTGAGTCTGGCCACTTTTGCCGGCGGCTGTCATCGGGCCGCGGTAAGCGTTGACGTTTTGCCCCAGCAAGGTGACTTCTTTGACGCCTTGGTCGGCCAGCCCGGCGATCTCGACCAGCACATCGTCAAACGGCCGCGAGACTTCTTCGCCGCGGGTGTAGGGCACCACGCAATAGCTACAGTACTTAGAGCAGCCTTCCATGATGCTGACGAAAGCGCTGGCGCCTTCGACGCGTGCGGGCGGCAGATGGTCAAATTTTTCAATCTCCGGAAAGCTGATGTCGACCTGCGATTTACCCAGACGCTCACGGGCCTTCAGCAGCTCGGGCAGGCGGTGCAGGGTTTGCGGCCCAAACACCACGTCCACATACGGCGCGCGCTGAATGATGGCCGCACCTTCTTGGCTGGCGACACAGCCACCGACACCGATCAGCACGCCTTTTTTCTTCAGGTGTTTGATGCGGCCGAGGTCACTGAAGACTTTTTCTTGCGCCTTTTCACGCACCGAACAGGTGTTGAAAAGTATCAAGTCAGCTTCTTCCACGTCTTGCGTGGGTTCATAGCCTTCCGCGGCATGCAGCACGTCGCTCATCTTGTCCGAGTCGTACTCGTTCATTTGGCAGCCGAAGGTTTTGATAAAGACTTTTTTGCTCATGAGGTGCGGTGTCTGAAAAAGAGAAATAAGACGGCTGTCAGACCGTCTGAAGTAAGAGGGTGTTTGCTTGGCCCGAACGACCGGAATGAAAAGCTTGGCCTGCTTGGCCGATGTGAACCGCCTCGCCTGAGTCTGCCGATGTCAGGGCTGACGGTGCAGATCAGTTCGCCCGATAGCGCGCGCGCTCGGGCGCGGATGCATGGGAGAACAGACTAAAAATACTGAAAAAGCGAGCGTTGCAGCGGTTCATGGTGTTTGTCCAGAGGCTGTTGAGGGAAGGGCGAAAAGCCTCCCAGTATAAAAGCTTGCCACCTGTTCAGCTTACCCGCGGGCGCAGGAGAGTCAGTCAACCTTCCCAATGCGTAAAAGCGTTGCCTTGATTCGCTCGGCGTCTTTGTTCAAGAACTCGTCGAACGCAGTGGCAGTTCGGTAGTCCGGGACTGCACCAAGCTTGCTCATGCTCTGAACAAAGCCGTTGTCCATCGTGACTGCTTTTTGAATGTCGGCGCGCAATGTTTGAACCACGGCATCGGGTGTTTTTGCGGGTGCAAAAAGGCCGATCCAGATATAGAACTCCGCATCTTTGTAGCCCAATTCAACTGCGGTGGGTACGTCCGGCAACGCGGCTACGCGCTTCGCTCCGGTCGTGACAAGGGCTCGAAGTGAACCCGCTTTGATTTGCGCAGACAGTGCGGAGGGGGAGCTGGCTGTGGCGCTAATGTGACCCCCCAACACCGCCAAGATGGCCGGGCCACCGCCCGAATAGGAAATATGACGAAATTTCACGCCTGCTGCATTGGCCAGCATTTCGATCGGCAAGTGGGAGGCGCTGTAAGCACCTGAAGATCCGTACGTGAGCTTTTCTGGATTGGCGCGGGCATCTGCGATGAATTCTTGATAAGTTTTCCAAGGGGCATCAGCTTTAACCACCAGCACCACCGGGTCAGCCACCAACAAGGCCAGTGGGACGAAGCTGGATCGATCAAAGGTGGATGTCCGGCCAAAGAGTCGGTCGGCTTCAGGCAGGATCAACAAGGACGGGTTGGTGGCTAAGACCGTGTAGCCGTCAGCGACTGCGTTGGCAACTGCGGCAGTTCCTATGGCGCCACCAGCCCCAGGGCGGGTGAGAATAACGGTGGGTTGTTTCCACACGTTGTTCATGGCTTGACCCATCAGCCGGGTCGGTTGATCTGCCGCGCCGCCTGGTGGGAATGGCACAACAATACTCACGGGCTTGCTAGGGAAAACAGTTTGCGCCAAGACGGGCCCGCTGACTAACATGCCGAAACAGCAAAGCAAAAGACTGAATTTTTTCATTTTGTCTCCAAGAGTTACTCAAACGCTTACTATGTTATGCCACTAATTACAGGAGTACAAAAAAATGCCAGTGTTCACGAAAAGCGCTTTAGAAAAAATTACCGCGTCCATTTTTTGTTCGGCAGGCGCTCCTGAAGACATGGCTCAACAAGTGGCGGAGGTATTGGTTGACAACCACATGGCGGGACATGATTCGCATGGAATTTTGCGTATTCCAGAGTATCTGAAAAGTATTGAAGACGGAGAAATCGTACCCACGGCGCGACCTGAAATACTTCAAGAGACGCCAAACTCTGCATTGATCACCGGTCACTGGGCGCTCGGGCAGTGCACAGGGCTTTTTGCGGCTGACTTGGCCATTGCCAAGGCGAAAGCCAATCGTGTTGCGGTGGTTTCTGTGGTGCAGGCTGCACACACCGGGCGATTGGCCGCCTTCACAGACCGGGCTGCCCGACAGAATGTCGTCATGTTCATGGCGATCGGAACGGTTGACCGCCCTATGACCGCGCCTTTTGGCGGTGCTGCAGCCGTCTTGGGAACCAATCCGATTGCATTTTCTATTCCGAATCCAGCGGGCGCTCCGGTGACCTTGGATATTGCAACTTCGGCCATCGCCGCCGGTAAAGTCAAAGTGGCCAAGGCACGCCATGAAAATCTGCCTCCGGACGTCATTCTGGATAAGCATGGAAACCCTTCCATCAACCCTCAGGACTTTCTTGATGGGGGCTTTTTGCTGCCCTTTGGAGGGCACAAAGGTTATGCGTTGGCGGTCATCGCCGAACTCCTCAGCGGTCCGCTGATTGGCGCTGAGGCGTACCCGGGCGTGACGGCACGCAGTGGGATCTTTATTTTTGCGATGGATGCGAATCTTTTCAGGCCCATGGCTGAGTACGCGCCTGCCTTGGCTGAAAGTTTAGGGCGTATCAAAGCCGTGCCACCGGCTGCGGGTTTTGATGAGGTGATGGTGCCCGGTGAGCCTGAAGCTAAAGTCCGGGCCAAACGCGAGCAGGAAGGGATCCCCATTCCCGATGACACATGGCAAGCGGTATGCGCTGCTGCGCGAAGCGTTGGTCTTGAGCTCGCCTGAACTGGACGCACAAGCGTCAGCTTGATGGTCCTGATGGCCATGGATGTGCTTGCCTTTTGGTCAGATGCCGACTAAAGATAGTTTCGCATTTCCAGGCATGACGCCCCCATGAACCAGACACACCAGCAGAACGAGTCCAGCGGCCCCGGTCTTGACCAAGGCACCGCGGAGGCGCGGTTGATCAGGGAAGGCGCTAACGAGATCGGGCCGCACGAGGGGCGCAGCCTGTGGGGCATCGCGCTGGAGGTGGCACGTGAACCGATGTTTCTGCTGCTGCTGGTGTCTGGTGGTATTTACTTGGCCATCGGCGAGCCGCGAGAGGCATTGGCGCTGCTGGGCTTTGTGCTCATGATCATGGGTATCACCATTGGCCAAGAGCGGCGCACCGACAACACACTCAAAGCCCTGCGCGATCTGTCCAGCCCGCGCGCGCTGGTCATCCGTGACGGACAAGCCCGTCGCATTGCCGGGCGCGAAGTGGTGCGTGGCGATCTGATGATGTTGGCTGAAGGTGACCGGGTGCCGGCCGATGGCGAGGTGCTACAGGCGCACGAACTGGCGCTCGACGAATCGCTGCAAACTGGGGAATCCGAGGCCGTGGCCAAACAGGCGGGCAGCAGTGCGGTGTTGGCCGGCACGTTGGTGGTGCGTGGACAGGGATTGGTGCGCGTCACGGCCACCGGCGCTAAAACAGCGTTGGGCCTTATCGGACATTCACTGAGCGGTATTGCCACTGAACCCTCGCCATTGCGCGACGGCATAGGCCGGCTGACACAACGCTTGATGGTGATGGGTCTGGCTTTGAGCTTGGTGTTGGCCGTTCTTTTTTGGGTGTTGCGTGGTGATTGGCTGCAGGCGCTGCTGGCGGGCATCACGCTGGCGATGGGGATTTTGCCGCAGGAATTCCCGGTCATCATGATCGTGTTTTTGGCGCTGGGTGCACGCCGCTTGGCGGCACGGCAGGTGTTGACACGGCGGCTCAACGCGATTGAAACCTTGGGTACCACCACCGTGCTCTGCGTCGACAAAACCGGCACCCTGACGCAAAACCGCATGGCGTTGGCCGCCTTGTGCGTCGGGGATCAGGTGCTGGATTTCCCCCAGTCAACAGAGTTGCCTGATGTCTTTCATGAGTTGGTCGAGTACGCCGTGCTGGCCAGCGAACTCGCACCGCACGACCCGATGGAACAAGCCGTGCATCAGTTTGCTGGCTTGCATTTGCGCGGCACTGATCATCTGCATCCGGCATGGGCGCTGGCGCGCGAGTATGAGTTGTCGCCCGACTTATTGGCGATGTCGCACTTGTGGCAAGACGGTTCGGGTGAGCGCGACGTGGTGGCGGCCAAGGGTGCGCCCGAAGCGATGGCCGAGTTGTGTCAGCTGCCCCCGGCAACACGACAACGCGTGGCGGCTCAGGCTGCACAAATGGCCAGCCGTGGTCTGCGCGTGTTGGGTGTTGCGAAAGCCGCGCACCGCAGCCAAGAGCGCTGGCCTGACGCACAAGCGGAATTTTCTTTTGAGTTTCTCGGACTGATCGGGTTGGCCGACCCTTTGCGACCCGAAGTGCCCGGTGCCGTCGCGCAATGCCAGCGCGCCGGCATACGCGTGGTGATGATCACCGGCGACCACGCGCGCACTGCGGCGGCCATCGCCGAGCAGTCTGGCATTGACGGTGTGCGCGTTCTCAGTGGTGCTGAAATCGAGACGATGACACCCGATGATTTGGCGCGCGTGAATGTTTTTGCGCGGGTGACGCCGCAGCAAAAACTTAAACTGGTCGACACTTTCAAAGCGGCAGACCATGTGGTGGCCATGACGGGCGATGGTGTCAACGATGCGCCGGCGCTCAAGGCTGCGCACATCGGCATTGCCATGGGTCAGCGCGGTACGGACGTTGCGCGCGAAGCGGCTTCGTTGGTTTTGCTGAAAGACGATTTCACCGCTATCGTGGGCGCGATTCAGCTGGGACGGCGTATTTTTGCAAATCTGCGGCAGGCGATGGTCTACACCTTGGCCGTGCATGTGCCGATCATTGGTGTGTCGATGTTGCCGGTGATGTTTGGCTTGCCGTTGGTGCTGGCACCACTCCACATCGCATTTTTGGAACTGGTGATTGACCCAGCTTGCTCGATTGTTTTTGAGGCAGAACAAGGCGGGAATGTCGACCTGATGCAGCAACCGCCGCGCAGCGCCGGCGAGTCGCTGATTGCTTCAAGCCACGTGGTCGAAGCGGTGCTGCAAGGGCTTTGGGTGGTCTTGCTGGTGATGGGCCTTTACGCGTGGTTGCTGGCGCAGGGCGCTGCAACAGACGTGGCGCGCACCGCCAGCTTTGTGGCGATGGTCACTGCCAATGCCGCGCTGATATTCCCAACGCGCTCGCGGCACGGCCACTGGCATTCTCTTTTCTCGGGCTTGTCTGCTACACCGCTGTGGGTGCTGGGCGCGACGCTGGCGGCGTTGCTGATCGTCACCAGCGTACCGGTCGTGGCCTCCGCCTTTGGTTTTACGCTGCTCGCTCCAAGCCAATGGCTGATGGCTTTTGTAGCGGGCGCTTCGATGTTGCCAGTGTTTCAGCTGACCAAGCTTGCCCTGAACCTGAAACAACAAAGCCCCAAGGTGCAAACTGGCTAGCCATGTGCGCCTTTAAATCCAGCAGACAAAAATGTGACCATTTCATGCAGTGCTTCATCAAGGTTGTCGCCGCTGCACGCTTTTTTGGAGATCACTTCAAGGCGCCCCGTATTGGCAAGCACATACTGGTAAGTACCAAGCATAAAAATAAAACGCCAATAAATTTCTTTGTCCGAGATGGTCGGCAAAGCTCGCATCAGCGCATTGACGTAGCGAATGGATGAACCGTCATAAATTTCTGCACGCAATTCGCGCCCAAGCTTTGATTGATCGAGTTGCATACGGGCCTGCATTTTCAAAAATGCCCGGCCAGCGCGCCCTGTCCTCGCCAAGTCAACAGCCGGTCGAAGAAACATATCGACGATACGCTCCACAGGCATAAGCGAATCTCCAGCTGCGGCTTCCGCTACATCCAGCAGTTCTAGCCGTTTGCTCGCAAGGCTGGCTCCAGCTTGGACAAACGCCTCTCGCAGAAGCTGCTGCTTGGTTCCAAAAAAATAGTGAATCATGCCAACGTTGACCTTGGCGTGGTCTGCAATCTCACGAAGCGAGCAGCCGTCGTAGCCGTGATCCGCAAACAGACGTGACGCTGCACGCAGAATTTTGTCTCGCGTACCACCGCCCGCTGTAGTTTTTTTAACCGTCATAAAGATTTTTCTCTGTACCTATCTTTCAGTATGCCACGCTAAACAACAAGCATTGACAGCACTTTTTTCGGCCTATAAACTAGTCAATTGACTAACTAAAAATTAAAATTTAAACATGCTCAGCGCCTCAAGGTCGGTGCTGAGCATGTCGATTTATTTATGTACCAACTCAACGAAACACATGCGCGCGACCTGCTTAGCTGGGTCGAAAGCGCCAATGACATTGCATGTGACTTCCCAATTCAAAACTTACCTTTTGGCGTGTGTGAAGGCGCTTCGGGTGAGGCCTCGCGTGTTGTCGTCGCGATTGGGGATCAAGTTCTCGATATTGCACAAGCCTTGAAGGCGGGACTGTTTGAGGGGCTTGCAGTTGAAACGGCCCAAGCTTGCCGCTCTACACGCCTCAACGATCTCATGGCCTTGGGACCTGCTCATCAGTCGGCCCTGCGCCTGCAGCTATCCCGGCTTCTAAGGGAAGGCACGCAACATAGCGCCACTGTCAAGCGCTGCCTATCGCCGACGGCTCAGAAACACATGCTTTTGCCAGCGCACATCGGCGACTTTTCAGATTTTTTCACATCCATTCACCATGCCACCAACTCAGGTCGGCTTGCACGCCCTGACAACCCGTTGATGCCAAATTTCAAGCATATTCCTGTGGCGTACCACAGCCGTGCATCATCCATCGTTGTGAGTGGAACCCCTTGCCCCAGACCCATGGGGCAGACAAAACCAACGGGTGCGAGTACACCGGTGTTTGGTCCCACGCGCAGTCTAGATTTCGAATGCGAAATCGGGCTTTACGTTGGCAAAGGAACAAAGCTTGGCGAATCCATCCCACTGGATAAAACACATGAACATATCTTCGGCCTTTCACTGCTTAACGATTGGTCTGCGCGCGACATGCAGTCATGGGAAAGCCAGCCGTTAGGCCCCTTTCTAGCGAAAAGCTTTATGACGTCCATGTCGCCTTGGATCATCACGCTCGAAGCCCTGGCGCCTTTTCGCATGCCAGCAGCGACGCGCGGAGTTGATGATCCAGAACTGCTGCCGTATTTAAATGAGCCAAGCGATCGAGCGCATGGCGGATTGGCATTGAACCTTGAAATCAGCCTGCAAAGCCAGGCCATGAAAAGGCAAGGCTCGACACCTTGTGTGATAAGTCGCCCAAAATTCCAGGACCAATACTGGACGCTATTTCAAATGCTGGCGCACCAGACTAGCAATGGCTGCAACATGCTGCCCGGCGATTTGATCGGCAGTGGAACCGTTTCAGGCCCGCGCGAAGGGGAACTTGGTTGCCTAAAGGAAATGACAGCTGACGGAAAAATAGGGATCACATTGCCGAACGGCGAAACCAGAACCTATCTTGAGGCCGGGGATGAGGTGGTCTTTCGTGGGCGATGCGAGCGCGAAGGTTACGCATCCATAGGCTTCGGTCAATGTTCTGGAATCGTCATGGCTGAGTGAGCGCTCTCGCCAAAAAAATTGCCTTGCTAAACATCAAAGAGTCAATCACATGAAAAAAATTTGGAACGTAATTTTTTCAGTCATGGCATGCCTGAGCAGTACACCATCACTTGCCCAAACCTATCCAGACAAGCCTGTCCGTTTCATTGTTCCCTACGCACCGGGCGGGCCATCAGACATCATTGCGCGGCTTTTAGGTCAGCGGCTCTCGGAGACGTGGAAGCAGGCCGTCATCATTGAAAACCGACCAGGCGCGAGCGGTAATGTTGGCACCGCTCAAGTAGCTCGGTCCGCGCCAGACGGCTATACCGTTCTCATCAACACCAGTTCCGTTGCTGTGAACACCAGTCTCTACGTCAACCCAGGCTATAACCTCGAAAAAGATTTTCTAGGTGTCGCCAATGTGGCGTCAAGTCCCAATGTCATCGTGGCTGGCAGTTCACTTAGCGTGAAGAACCTGCGTGAAGCCGCAGACAAGGCTAAAACCGGGCTGCTCAACTACGCCTCACCAGGCGCTGGCACGACGCCCCATCTTTCTGCGGAGTATCTGTTCAAGGTGCTGGCCAAAGTTGATGTGATGCATGTACCGTATAAAGGTGCGGGACCCGCAATAAACGCCGCGCTCACAGGGGAAGTGCAGTTTGCAAGTGTGGCCATGCCGGCCGCAGTGCCCTTTATCAAGTCAGGCCGACTGTTGGGCCTGGCTGTGACCAGCGCTAAGCGTTCGCTGGTCTTACCCGATGTGGCGACTGTGTCCGAGTCAGGATTTCCGGGTTTTGAGGACTACACATGGGTAGGCGTCTTTGTTCCGGCCGCAACACCCGTTGCGATCGCTACGCGCATCAACGCAGATATTGAGGACCTGCTGGGTCAAGCAGATTTTCGGATGCGGTTGGCCAATGTCGGCTTTGAGCCTTCTGGTGGCAGCCTAGACAACTTTGCGCGCTATATCAAGTCTGAAAGTAGCAAGTGGGCCAAGGTGGTGCGGGAAACTGGAGTCAAAACAGAGTGACTATTTATCGCCTCAACCTTCTAGGTAAACCTTTGAAAATGGAAATGAACAATGATTGATAACTTGCCGCCTATTCGGCGCGTACTCACGGGCGCAGACGCCAACGGACGTTCCATTTTTGTTGAGGACGGAGAATCGCCTGCTATACGCCGTGTGACGGAGCGACCGGGCTATCGTGTGACGAATATTTGGCGTACCGGCCCCGCACCGGATGCTGTGGATGCTCCCGACAGTATTAGCGTGCACAAAGGCGTTCTGCCCCCTAGGCATGGCACTGTGTTGCGTGTGATCGACTATCCGCCTGAACCGCGTGACCCGTTAGAACTAAAGCGCATGCAGGACGCCACATTTGCGCAGCTTTATCCAGATGCACAGCATGAGCTCAAGCCCGGCGAACACCCGGGTATGCATTGCACGGACACCGTGGACTACGTCTTGATACTCATCGGCGAAATCACAGCCATCCTAGAAGAACAGGAAACGGTGTTACGCGCAGGCGATATCTTGGTACAGCGCGGCACCAACCACGCTTGGGCAAACCGATCGGGCAAGCCTGCACGCATCGCGTTCATTTTGATAGATGGCCAGCGATAAGCAAAACACGTTGATAGAGCACCTTCTACTCTTGTGCATCAGCAAGGTTGATATGCACACTTTCAGTTAAAAAAGGCAGAGATTTCTTTGATGCTAGAGCTCTGAAACCATCATGAATGCCATAGTCAAACAACAAACACGTCAATATATAAGGGTAGAAATTAAATCAAAATTTATGCGTTTTATTCGCATATTTTTTATTTCATTGGCCCTTTCGCCAGTTAATTCAGTCTTGGCGCAAAACATACCTGCAAATATTAAGATATTAATTCCATTCGCCCCAGGCGGACCGACAGATATATATGCTCGTATGGCGGCTGAAAGTCTAAGAGCGAATCTAAAAACGACTGTCGTTACAGACAACCGGCCCGGAGGTAATGGCGCAGTTGCTGTCAATATTTTGAAGTCAGGACCTTCCGACGGATCTAATTTGCTCTTCGTGAGCTCAGGAATGATTACATTCAATCCCAAAATTGATAAGTCAATGTCTTATGACCCTCAAAAAGATTTGGTACCAATCATTTGCATAGCGCAGACTGATATCGGCATCATTGTTGCAAATAAAGTTCCTGCCAATAACTTTCGTGAATTTATTAATCTCGCCAAAACCTCAAATCCACCGCTTAGTCTTGGATCAGCCGGCACAGGTAATATTTTGCATGCGTATATAGAGTTACTCAAAGATGCCTCTAAAGTAGATTTCCTGCACGTTCCTTATAAGGGCGCCGCGCCATCGTTTTCGGACGTTCTTGGGGGACAGATTTCTGGGATGTTTATCAGCGTTGGTTTGGCACAACCTGCCGTCCAAGCGGGTAAAGTCAAGCTCATCGCGGTAGTCGGAAAACGCAGTCCCCTCGCACCTGAAATCCCAACCATTACAGAACAGGGTGTCCCGGGCGTTGAACTCTTGCCGTGGTTCGCCATCATGGGACCTCGAAATCTTCCGCAGGAGATGATCAACCTCATTGCCAGCTCCATCGAAAAATCTGCGGAAAGTGAAGATTTTAAAAAGAAGATTTTTGCAGCAGGTGCCAGTCCAATGATTTTGAAAGGGACTGAATTTGCAAAAATGATTGCTAACGAAAGCAACACCTGGGAAAAGCTCGTTGCGGCGAAAAAAATGACGCTTGAGTAAATACTTAAATTACGGAGATAAAACATGAGTGGATTTGTTAGACGAGTGGTGACGGGCCACGATTCTCAGGGCAAAGGCATCGTCATTTCTGATGGACCCGCACCCTATGTCCATACCATCCCCGTCAGACCAGGATACTTCTCAACGGATATTTTCAGGACTGATAAAACACCAGCAGAAGTCAACGTGCATGCTGTCGAAACGACATTAGGTCCCCGACGTCAGTTGCCAGTGAAAAATGGGACTGTCCTGCGCATTAACCACTTTCCACCCGAGACAGATGGGATTGCGAATATGGACGCTGAGGCATCAAAAAAGCTTTTTGCTTCACTTGGTAATGAAGCGGCAAGCACCTTTTCTAAAACGGGCCGACATCCTCTCATGCACCGGACTGAAACAATCGACTATGCGATAGTTTTAAATGGCGAGATCACGATGTTGCTGGACGAATCAGAAGTGCTTTTAAAAGCCGGCGATATTTTGGTGCAATGCGGTACCAATCACGCTTGGGTAAACCGCTCAAACGCGTCCTGCAGTGTCGCTTTTATCCTCATAGACGGAAAGAACGAAGAGGGTCTCGACAAATTGCTGTCCGAGCATCAGTCAGGCCATTAAGTTTTGCCATGACTAAGCCCTGCCTCCCTCCAGATCCCGCTACCCGGAAACCAGGGTACAAGGCCCCTGCAAAATCTTGTGATTCGCATTCGCATATCTTTGAAGATTTTTCTAGGTTCCCGCTTTCACCCAATCGTTCATTCACACCGCCTGAGGCGCCTGTTTCAAGCCTTCTTCAGATGTTGGATATCTTGGGGATTGAGCGCGGTGTGGTCGTCCATTCAAGTGCGTATGGCACAGATACCAGGGCATCACTGGCGGCAGTTAAAAGCGCGCCTGATCGGCTGCGAGGCGTTGCGGTCACAGGTGCTGATACGCCGCGTGAACTGATAGAAACGCTGAATCGAGCAGGTTTTTGTGGTACCCGGTTAAGCACTGTGGTCAAGGGCACACCAGGATTTGAAGCGTTGGAAAAAATTGCCAGTAACGTCAAACCATTCAATTGGCATATCGCCGTGCATATTGATAAGTCGAGCGAACTGGTTGACCTCGCCCCGCGCCTCCTTGCCACAGGAAATGACATCGTCATAGACCACATCGCCCGTGTCAGAAGTGATGAAGGTGTCAAAGCACCCGGATACCAAAGCCTTCTGGAGTTGCTGGCGAGCGGCAGGTGCTGGGTCAAGTTGTCGGCTCTTCATCGCTGCTCATCGCTTGAATACCCTTGGGCGGATATGCGCCCACTCATCGATGGTGTGATTAGTGCGCGACCAGATAGGGTTTTGTGGGGAACAGACTGGCCCCACGTGAATCAATACGACTCGATGCAAAACGATGGCGATCTACTAGACGCCTTCGCAACTTGGGTGAATGACGAGGCAACTCGTCACAAAATACTGGTTGAAAATCCAGCCGAACTTTACCGTTTTTAAAACGCTGTACCTATGAAAAAAATTATTTTTCTCATTGCAGCACTGGTTGTCGCGCTAATTTCACTTTCTTCCGCCAATGCTCAGACCTACCCGACTAAACCTATCACGATAGTGGTTGGGTTCGGACCAGGCGGTAATGCTGATATTGTCGCCAGAATTGTTTCTCAGAAGATGGCGGAAAATCTGGGGCAATCGATACTGATAGAAAATAAAGGTGGCGCAGGTGGACTGCTCGCGAGTGATTCTGTGGCCAAAGCGCCAGCGGATGGTTATCGTTTAAGCTTGATCAGCGGCGCTTTTCCCGCCCAGGCGGCCGCACTTCACAAACTGCCTTTTGACCCAGCCAAAGACTTTAGCTGGGTAGGCACCATCATTTCTTACCCTTTAGTCGTTGTCGTCCCAAGCGACTCCCCGTTTAAGACGCTTGAAGACCTTGTCAAGACGGCGAAATCCAACCCGCGCAAGCTCAACTATCCATCCCCTGGAAACGGCTCACTGTTTCATCTCGCCACTGAAGTATTCACATCCAGCGCCGGCATAGAGATGACACATGTCCCGTTTCGCGGCGGATCACAACAATTAACTGAACTCCTTGGTGGGCGCCTTGATGTCATGTTTGACACGCTATCGGTCGTTCAGCCGCAACTTAAAGCCGGCAGGCTTCGCGCCCTCGCCGTAACGTCTATGCGACGAATGCCACAACTCCCATCAGTGCCTACCGTGGCGGAGAAGTTCCAAGGGTATGAGGCGTCTTCATTCCTCGGTTTAGCTGGGCCGGCAGGCTTATCCGAATCAATTGTTCAGCGTTTAAGCAGTGCAATCAAAATCGTCACGTCTAGTGGGGATGTCCAACAGCGGTTTACGGATTTGGGCGGAGAGGCCTGGGCTGGCACACCAGGAGAAATGGCTGCTTACATTGCGTCCAGCACGACGAAATGGAAGTCCGTTGTGCAGGAAAAAAATATAGCGGCGGACTAAGCCGGTACGCATCACGGTGCAGGCTGGGATTCAAGCATGATGCGGGCAGATTAATCCAGACGTGGCAAACATGTCGCCGGTTGCGCAGTCTGGTTTTGCAGTGTTACAACCGGCCAAGATAGTTGGAATTTGCAGCTTGCTGTCTGACTGATTGATCACCATTTTTTCGGGGCACCCAGTCAACTCGGTGTTACGTGAGGCAACAAAAAACCCGCTATGCCTCTAAGCATGCGGGTTCTGAGGGTTCCTGACACTGTCTGAAACCGAAAAATGGTGGTGATAGGTGGACTTGAACCACCGACATCAGCATTATGAATGCTGCGCTCTAACCAACTGAGCTATATCACCGCGCGTCCAAGATTATAGCGGGTTCAAGTT
>CANCLK010000040.1 GCA_947378785.1 Comamonadaceae bacterium | reverse complement strand
CGGTTTACGGTCACCCGCTTGGCGGTATCTCTTGCGAGAGTGAAGGAGCCATCGAAGGGATCAGGTGACTCGATGCCGATAGTGCCTGACCTCTTCAAGTACCTCCAGAAGGAATGACATCCGTTGCCGATCCTCTCAATGGTTGCTGCTGTTGCTCCTGCTTTGATGAGTTTGTCAGTCCATGCCTTCACTGCACGGGGCTGGAGTTCTTCAAGGCTCACGAAGTGGTCAGCCATCCTTGTGACATCGCGGGATTGTTGGTCGATAGTTTTCTGAGAGAGCCGCAGGGATGATGCCCAATCAACAACCAAAGGGGCCAGCAGGGTTCCTGCTTGGTCGGTTGTAAGTTTGTATAGCTGAGAAGCTTCGCGGGGATCGGCGATCTTGGCGGCCTCTTGCACCGCAAGCTCTTCAATAGCCAGCATGACAACCTCGTTGCCTTGATCACCCGCAGTTATGTAATCGCGGCGAAGTGATTCCCAAAAGGTGTCCTTGGCGTTGGGTAGTTGGCCTCGTGCCTTGGCAATCTCAGCCTCCCACCCTGTTACCAAGGCGTTGGCTCTGCGTTGGGCTTCT
This sequence comes from Comamonadaceae bacterium, assembly GCA_947378785.1. Taxonomy (GTDB): domain Bacteria; phylum Pseudomonadota; class Gammaproteobacteria; order Burkholderiales; family Burkholderiaceae_C; genus Polaromonas. The sequence continues at coordinate 27,551 of CANCLK010000040.1, read as the reverse complement.
GCCTCGGTGCTGCTCTGGGTGGATTGAAAGTACCTCACGCCGCGGCCAATGATATGGCGCACTTCAATAGGAATTGTCAGGTTGGCATAGTAGGTGTTGGACTTGTGGATAAGGTGCGTCATGACGATAAGTATGACATCTTTAACACCTTGATTTCACACCTGTAAAACCGAGAATATATAGCTACAGAGGAGAAATCAATGTTGAGTAGACGTTAAGCAGAGTGTCCCGTCCGCTCCGCCAGAATGCAAAGCCCGTACAAGTCTTGACTTGTACGGGCTTTTTGCTTTTCTCTATTCTCAGGTCACATTAAACATGGTTTTGCAAGACGTTTAAAGCGTGCCATTCCGTAGGTAGCCCTTTTAGTCGCTTGCGCGATGGCATAGGTCTTGTGAACTGGGGGAATGCACCACGGGCATTGCAAAAGAGACGCTGGGCTTGTGCGGCGCTGGCCTAATTGAGGCATAGGCTTTAAATGCAGACAGTAGTTTTTTTTCAGCAACGACATAGCGGATACGTTTGTCGATCTTGCACGGCGCCACTTTGATCCACCCCGCGCTCGTGAATCTCCCCAACTGTTTACGAACACCCGTCTCACTGTAAGGAAGACTTTGGAGTAATTTATTGATGGTCAATACTTCACCCGCAATGGTGCTGCGTGCGACAAAGGTCATCAAGTCATAAGCCAGTGCACTTTGTCCTAAAGGCAGGTTTGACTCCTCCCACAGCCTGTGGATGAGAATTGAATCAAGTAAAGGCAGAAGCTCAATAAATTCTGACATTGGCGATAATTTCAATAAATATATACAGTGTGAGTTTTTGACTTAATCCACGATTCAGTAGGCAAAATACCGTCTGAAATTTAGCTGATCTATTGCGGCAGATCAATATGGTTTACACAACATTTACACAACAAATCGCCGAGTGCAGATAGGTTCACTATTAAGGTATTTAAAAGTATTCCTATGGGTCTTGGCGCTTGTTTGCCGGATCAGATGTGGCGGTAACTTTAAAATTAACAAAAGCACGATGCACGTGGTGCTGCACATACAAGGTTTCAAAATGGATCCCCGTTCACTGATCAAAAATTTTCTGGTTTGCACTTTTCTGGTGGCTTGCTCTGTGGCTCAGGCGGCCGGTGACAAAGTGGTTTATCACATCGATAACGCCTCACTGCAAGCGACCAAAGGCTTGCGCAATATTCGCAATCATCTGGATGAAGCGCCCGACACGCAGATCATTGTGGTGACGCATGCCGATGGCGTTGATTTCTTGCTTGAGGGCGCTAAAGACAAAGCCAATCCAAACATCGACTATGCCGCTTTGGTATCCGCTTTGAAGGCCCGTCAGGTCCGTTTTGAGGTCTGTGAAATCACACTCAAAAACAGGGGTCTGAAAAAAGAGCAGTTCATCTTGGACGCAGATTTCACGCCGTCAGGCGTGGTTCGCGTTGGCCGTCTGCAGGTGCGAGAAGGTTACGGCTACATCAAGCCTTGATATTCTGCTGAGCTGAAAAAAGCTGAGCAAGCGGTGTTTCGCTGAGCATGGCGTGCATGGTTTTCCCTCTTTGTCCTACACATTTCTTGCATCTCTTCATCGTTAATAGCTACACGCATTCGCGCTGTGCTGTTGTTCTGATGTGGAGAGTTGCGTGCCTTTCAAAAAGAGATTCAATGTTCAGATATGGCGAGCGAGTCCCAGTGCGCTTAACCCTGCGCAATGGCGTGCACTGACGGGGGCGCTTTGCTTATCGGAACGGTCCAAGGCTTTCAGCTTCAGATTTGAAGCTGATCGGAAGGCCTACGTGCTGGCGCATGGCTTGCGTCGTTTTGCACTCGCGTTCATGTTGGACGTATCACCCCACGCACTTGTTTTTCGTGATGACGAAAATGGTCGGCCGCAGCTGATCAAGCCAAATCACAGCCCCATTTATTTCAGCCATTCGCACACGCGTGAGAGTGTTCTATTCGCAGCATCTTGTGATGCCGCTATAGGTGTCGACACAGAGCGCGTTGTTGCTGAATTAGCAGACATGAAACTGCTGCAACCTTACTGGGTCATGCCTGAACTGGCTGAGATTGAAGCCGCATCCTTTTATAACTATTGGACGGCGCTTGAGGCTTTCTGGAAAGCCGATGGAACAGGGTTGTCTGGTTCGCATCCGCGACTGCGGATGAGCGCTCATCCGCTGGGACATTGGGATGTTGCATGCGACGTTCCCCGCTGGCCTGACTTAACTGTTCAGGACAAGCATGCGGTGATCTTTTCTGTCACTTCATCACCCGGGTGTGTGGCTTCGCTGGCCATTATTCAATCCCACGAAAGCGATGTCACCAACTTCGTCATTCACGAAAAAGAGTTGAAAAAAGATACCGACCTGATGGGCCAATTTTTCAAGACGACATCCGCAACTCGTTCAGCTCTGGGCGCGCAAAGATAAACAGATCATCAAACGACAAAGGTAAGGACTCAACCATGGACATGACATTCACCCGGACGGCCCCTCGCAACAGTGGTGCCAGTGCGGTATTTGTCGGAGGCGGTAGCTTGCTGGTGCGTTGTGCAGAAGCATATTTAAACGCTGGCCACAGCGTCAAGGCCGTGCTTTCAAACAATCCTCAAATTTTGCTGTGGGCCAAGAGTCAGGGCATTCCGGTGATGCCCGTGGACAACCCGTCAGAGATTGACCTTAGCGGGGTCGAGTTCGATTTTCTTTTCAGTGTCGCCAATTTTCAGATATTGCCAGCATCCGTTATCACGCGAGCACGGCAACTGGCCATTAATTTTCACGATGCCTTGCTACCAGACTATGCCGGGTTGAACGCTACGGCTTGGGCCTTGATGGCGAGGGAGTCATCCCATGGGATCACTTGGCATGAGATGACGCCGGAGGTGGATGCCGGTCGCATCGTACGGCAGGTTGCCTTTGGCGTGGCCGCAGAGGAGACTGCCTTGAGCCTGAATGCCAAATGCTATGACGCTGGGTTGGCGAGTTTTCAGGAGATGATGAAGGACATCGAAAAGGGTCACATCTCGCTCACATCGCAGGGGCGGCCGATGCGTTATTTCGGTTTGGCAGCAAGACCAGCGGACTTGGCGACGCTTGATTTTTCAGACAGCGCACAGGCCATCGCTGCCCTGGTTCGGGCGCTTGATTTCGGGACTGGCCATTACCTGAATCCACTCGCACGCCCTAAGATTTTTACTGGAGAAGCCCTCGTTCTGGTGCGGTCTGCCCGAGTCAGCGAGAACGTGCTGAATTTGATGGCCCAACCGGGGACGGTGCTCGATGTGCAGGGCGACACCTTGCATATCGCGGCGGCAGATGGCGTGGTGGTCTTGGGCGGCTGCAATGCACACAGTCTTGAGCGTGGCATGGTCTTGCCGGCGTTGAGCCAAGAGTTGAAGGGCTTGCTGGCCGCTAGGACGCCTAAGGTCGGTCGTGGGGAAGCTTTTTGGTTCCATACGTACGCTCAACTCGCCCCTGTGGAGTTGCCTTATCCGCAGATGCTGCAGGCAGCACGGACGGTACAACCGCCACACGTTTTTCCATTGCAAGTCGCGGCACAAGGGCCGCGTAGCGTAGCCGGTTTTTCGGCATGGCTGGCCGCACTGACCGGTCAGGCGCGGGTGTCCATTTTTTATGGTGATGCCGCCCTGAGCGAGCAAGCACAAGGGCTTGAGCCATGGCTTTCGCCGTGGGTGCCGTTGACGCTGAAGGTTGATCTAGAGCACAGCATTGGCGATGCGGTGGAACGTACGGAAGCGCTCATCGCCAAAATTCACCAAGCGGGACCTTGCCCATGTGACTTGCCGACCCGGCTGGCCGAGACGCCGGCGGGGCTGCTGCAAACCATGGCTATAGGCGTGTGCCTCAGTGGCTTGCCGAATTTGGATGCGCATGAGGCGCCTGCGCTCTTGTTGACGGTGGACGCATCATGTCGAGAGCTGGTGCTGGTGGCCGACAGTGCTGCGTATTCAGCCGAAACGGCGGCGGTCATGGCGATGCATCTGTCGGCTTACATCAATGCTTTTGAAGCGGCGAGCGATGTGGCACAAGTTGGAGAAATTTCGCTGCTGCCTGAAGCGGAAGCTGAACTGATGAGCGTCCTTAACGCAAGCAACGCAACGCCTTATGAAACAACTTTGTGCGCGCATGAGGTGATCTCAGCGCAGGCGGCTCTCAACCCAGCGCAAGAGGCCGTCACTTTCTACGGCCGATCGCTCAGTTACCAAGCGCTTGAGCAGCAGTCAACCGCTCTGGCTGGGCACTTGCGCCAGCGCGGCGTGCAGCCGGGCGATGTGGTGGGTCTGTGTCTAGCGCGCAGTCCTGAATTGATCATTGGCCTGTTGGCCATCTGGAAAGTGGGTGCGGCTTATCTGCCGCTAGACCCGGCATATCCGGTGCATCGCTTGAGCTTCATGGTCGACGACTCGGCGACGCGGCTGGTGTTGACCACCGCGCCATTGGCCAACATACTGGCACTGCCGCAACACAAGACCTTGCTGTTGGATGTGATGGATGGTCCTAAGGCTTTGCAACCTGAGGCTATGTCACTGAATGGTGCAGCGGTGGAGTACAGCTCAACGCGTGCGGCCTATGTCATCTACACCTCCGGCTCGACGGGCAAGCCCAAAGGCGTGGTGGTCACGCACCGCAATGTGATGAATTTTTTCGCTGGCATGAGCCAACGCGTGCCGCATGAAGCTGGTGCGCGCTGGCTCGCGGTGACCAGTTTGTCATTTGATATTTCGGTATTGGAATTGTGCTGGACATTGAGTCGCGGCCTCACGGTGGTGCTGCATTCCAGCGCGCCACCGCTGCATTCCAGCGGCCCCGAGTTCAGTCTTTTTTACTTTGGCAACGACAACCCGGCCGACACGCATCAGCCTTATGAACTTCTGTTTGAAGGCGCGCGCTTCGCAGACCGTGAAGGCTTTGCCGCCGTCTGGACACCAGAGCGCCACTTTCACGCCTTTGGCGGCATGTACCCGAACGCTGCCATGACCAGTGCAGCCTTGGCGGCTATCACCACGCGGGTGCAGATCCGAGCAGGCAGTTGTGTGCTGCCGCTGCACCATCCGATTCGCGCAGCCGAAGACTGGGCGGTGGTTGACAATATTTCACGGGGTCGCGTGGGCATTTCTTTTGCAGCGGGTTGGCAGCCCAACGACTTTGTCATGGCGCCAGACGTTTTTGCCAGGCGCAAGGACGAGATGTTTGAGCGCATTGAGGTGGTTCGTCGACTCTGGCGCGGCGACAGCGTGGCGTTTGACAGCCCGCTCGGTGGCAGTGTCGACATCAAGACCCGGCCAAGTCCGATACAGCCGGACATTCCGGTCTGGGTGACGGCGGCTGGCAACCCTGAAACCTTTGAGCAGGCGGGGCAAATGGGTTACCGACTGCTGACGCATTTGCTTGGCCAAAACCTGACCGATGTCACCGCCAAGATCAACCTTTACCGCGCTGCTTGGCGCAAGGCCGGCCATGCAGGGTCAGGGCACGTGACGATGATGCTGCACACCTTTGTCGGCGACGACGAAGACGTGGTGCGGGAGACGGTTCGCCAACCCATGAAGGCGTATTTGCGCAGCGCAATGGACTTGGTCCGGCAGGCCGCATGGACGTTTCCGACCTTTGTTCAGCGCAGCGCTGGCAACGGCAAAACACCGCTTGAAATCATGGAGTCGGAGCCGCTCTCGGAAGACGACATGGATGCGTTGCTGGAGCATGCGTTTGCCCGCTACTACAACACCAGCGCCTTGTTCGGTTCGCAGCGGCGTTGCTTGGCGATGGTCGACCAACTGCGCCAAGCTGGCGTAGACGAAATTGGCTGCTTGGTTGATTTCGGCATCGAATCGGATGCCGTGCTGGCGCATCTGCGCGACTTGAAAAACCTGATGGACGTGACGCAACAGTCGGCAGGAACCGGGCAGCGCTCGTCGGTGGCGGACGACATCACTCAGAACGAGGTGACCCATTTGCAGTGCACGCCGTCCATGGCCTCGATGCTGGTGGCGGATGCGGCGGGTCGCGAAGCACTGTCGCGGCTGTCTGTTTTGTTGGTGGGCGGAGAAGCGCTGCCGCTGGAATTGGCCCGGCAACTGACCGCGCTGGTGCCAGGCAAGGTGCTGAACATGTACGGCCCAACGGAGACCACGGTCTGGTCGACAGTCTGCGATGTCAGTCAGTGCGATCTGGCGTCAGCGGGGGCGTTCGTGCCGCTGGGGCAAGCCATTGCCAACACGCAGCTCAGCGTGCGCAATGTCGCTGGGCTGGACTGCCCAGCGCTGGTGCCGGGCGAGTTGCTGATTGGCGGTGACGGCGTGACCCTGGGGTATCTGGGTCGGCCAGAGCTCACCGCCGAACGTTTCATTTCTGATGATTCAGTTGATGGCGGTCGGCTGTACCGAACCGGCGATCTGGTGCGCCGTCATCTGGGCGGTGAGATTGAGTTTCTGGGGCGCACCGATTATCAAGTCAAGATTCGCGGCCACCGCATCGAGTTGGGTGAGATCGAGAGCTTGCTGCTACGCCAGCCCGGCGTGAAGCAGGCGGTGGTGGTGGCCCGCGAGGAACTGGCAGGCGGCCATCGACTGGTGGGCTATGTCACCCCCCAGGCTGACATCACGCTCAAGCCCGACGATTTGCGGCAAGCGCTGGCTGCAGAGTTGCCAGAGATCATGGTGCCCGCGAGTCTGCTGGTGCTGCTGGCGTTCCCGCTCACACCCAATGGCAAGGTCGACCGCTTGGCGCTGCCAGACCCGCGAGCCGCCATCGTGGTGCCGACAGCCGTCTTTCCGGAAAATGAATTTGAAAAAACCATTGCGGCGTTGTGGCGTGATGTCTTGGGTCTGACGGAGGTCAGTGTGACCGACAACTTCTTTGACTTGGGCGGTCATTCCTTACTGGTCGTGCAGGTGCAGCGTCGCTTGCGTGATGCCTCTGGACAGGAAGTCTCCATCACGGACATGTTCCGCTTTCCAACGATTCGCGGCTTGGCTCAGCACTTGACCGGACATGTCGCCAGCACGTCTGTGAAAGAGGGTCTCAGTCGCGCACGGACACGTCGAAACTTGCGGGCGCCCGTTAGTTATTCGCAAACCCCATTGGCTTAAACGGAGCGTCTTTGTGCAACCTCAACATCAGTCTGCTGACGTGTTCATTGAGCCCGGTTGCATCGCCATCGTCGGGCTGGCCGGTCATTTCCCCGCTGCCCGCTCAGCGGCTGAACTGTGGACTTTGCTCAAAAGCGGAAAACCGGCCACTGAATGGTTGAGTCCCGAGCAGCTGCGCATCGCCGGTGTGTCCGAGGCCGACTTGGCCGACCCCGACTATGTGCGGGCCAGTTTGGTCTTGCCCGACATGGAGATGTTTGACGCTGAATTTTTTGGCTTCAGCCAACGCGATGCGTCCGTGATGGATCCGCAGCACCGGCACTTTCTGGAGTGCGCTTGGGAGGCGCTGGAGGATGCCGGTCACATGCCTGAGCAGTTTGACGGCTCCGTCGGCGTTTTCGCCGGTTGCGGCATGCAGGCGTATTTGCCACAAAATTTATTGACGAATCCCGCCTTGGTCAAGTCCATGGGCTTGTTCTTGTTGCGGCATACCGGCAACGACAAAGACTTTTTGACCACGCGTTTGTCCTATTTACTCGACCTCAAAGGCCCCAGCATCACGGTGCAGACCGCCTGCTCGACCTCGCTGGTGGCCGTGCATTTGGCTGCGCAGAGTTTGCTGTCAGGCGAGTGCGACATGGCGCTGGCGGGGGGTGTCAGCATTGAGCTCCCGCACCGCTGTGGCTACCACTACGCAGCGGGTGAAATCCTCTCTCCAGACGGTCTTTGCCGAGCCTTTGACGAGCAGGCCAATGGCACTGTTTTTGGCAGCGGTGTTGGCGTTGTCGTGTTGCGGCGTTTGGAAGATGCTTTGCAGCAGCGCGATCAAATTTATGCGGTGATTCGTGGCTCTGCAGTTAACAACGATGGCTCGCAGAAAGCGGGCTATCTGGCTCCCAGTGTTGAAGGGCAGGCGCGCGCTGCCGTTGAAGCGCTGGGCATGGCGGGTATCGAGCCGTCCAGCATTCAGTACATTGAGGCGCACGGCACGGGTACGCCCGTGGGCGACCCGATTGAGTTGGCGGCGCTGGCGCAGGCATATGGGGGCTTGCCTGGAACTTGCGGCATCGGTTCGTTGAAGACCCACATCGGTCACCTTGATACGGCCGCAGGGGTGGCCGCCTTGATCAAGGTGTCGCTGGCGTTGCGTCATGAATGGATACCTGAGAGTCTGAATTTCAGCACGCCCAATAGCCGCTTGGCGATTGAGAAGACGCCCTTTTATGTCGTAGACAAAGCCAGGCCTTGGCCGCACGGCAACTCGCCGCGCCGCGCTGCGGTGAATGCGCTCGGCGTTGGCGGCACCAATGCCCATGTGATTCTGGAAGAGCCTCCAGCCATGGCGGCACGGCCAGACGCTGCCTCTGCCGATGCATGGCAATTGCTCACGCTGTCGGCCCGCAGTCCCGCCGCATTGGAACGACTGAAAGCCAAGTGGCGGTCTTTTTTAGCACAACCGGTAGCCGATTTTCCAGCCGGATTTTCTCTGGCGGATGCGGCCTACACCTTGCGCGTTGGCCGGCGTGACTTTGCGCACCGCTTGGCGCTGGTGACGCAAGACCTGAACGGTCTGCGAGAGACCTTGGCGGCTCGCAACGCGCCACGCGCAGTGACGGGTCAAGCCAGTGCATCGCCGCCTCCAGTGGTGCTGATGTTTCCGGGGGGCGGGGCGCATTACCCCGGCGCAGGGCGCGACTTGTTGGCTCTACCTGTCTTTCGTGAGGCGATTGATGACTGCCTCATGCGCATGCCGGTTGATGCGCCGCAGGACTTGCGCCGTGTCATGTTTGAAAACGTCAACGATCCGCAGACCGGGGCGCTGTTGCAGCGACCGCGCTATGCGATTCCGGCCCTCTTCACGCTTGAATATGCGCTCGCCAAATTGTGGCAAAGCTGGGGCGTTAAGCCTGCCGCCGTCATGGGTCACAGCGCTGGTGAATACACCGCGGCTTGTCTTGCCGGCGTCATGTCGCTCGAAGACGCGCTCTCGGTGGTGGTCTTGCGCGGCCAACTTTTTGAGGCCGTGCCCGCAGGCGCTATGTTGTCGGTGGACCTGCCTGAGGTTGAACTGATGGGCCAGATGGCTGGCCTTGATCTGGATGTCGCGGCCGTCAATGCGCCAGACTGCTGCATCGCCTCAGGCAGTTTGCCAGCCATTGAAGCACTGCAACACAAGCTAGCCAACCAAGGTTTTGGGGCGCGCCGATTGCACATTGATGTCGCAGCGCATTCGCGTTTGCTTGAGGGTGTCCTAGCGGCTTTTCGAGAGCGGATGAAACGCATTCGCCTGCAGCCACCCAGCATGCCCTTCATCTCAAATCTCACGGGGACATGGGTGGCCGCCGAGACCTTGACCGATCCAGAGTACTGGGTGAAACATTTGCGCCAGACCGTGCGGTTTTCAGAGGGACTTCATACGCTGCTGAAGATGACGGATGCCGTCCTCGTTGAGGTCGGGCCGGGTCAGGGTTTGTGCGCCTTAGTGCGGCATCAGGTGGAAGATGCACGGCGCGGTATTTTTCCTTCAACAGGGAAAGTGCAACACGCGAATGAGGGGTGTGCTGATCTGTCGGTGATGTTGACAACTGCCGGCGCGCTTTGGACCCGCGGTGTGGCCATTGACTGGCCGGCTTTACTGGGTGCGTGTAAGGGAACCGCCATGGCGCGGCGAACGTCATTGCCGACCTATGCGTTTGAGCGTCAGCGGCATTGGGTGGACGCTGGCGTGGCGGCTCTGCAACCGACGCCTGCGCCCGGCTTGACCGAGGCACACGACGCCCCAGCTTTTCAGCGCTTGCCGGATTACGCAGATTGGTTGCAAGTACCCGAATGGACGCTGTCTGCACCACGCGCTGAACCCGCGCAGCCGGGTCGCCATTGGCTGATTTTTGGTGGCGAGTCGAAACTCACCGCTGACGTGGTGTTGCGCGTCCTGAACCAAGGTGACCGTGTCACCTTGGTGCGTCCAGCCAGCAGTTTTGCCAGCTTGATAGATGGCAGCTTTACCGTGGACGCGGCTGATGCATCGCACTACGAGCAACTTTTCCGCAGCTTGGAGCAAGGCCATGCCCTGCCTGACTACATGCTTCACCTGTGGACGTTGGACGCCGATATGAACGCGGCGGCGGCCGTTGCCGCCCATGAATGCGTGCCGGGTCAAAGGCTGTCTTTTGACAGTTTGTTGTTCATGGCGAAGGCCATACAAGCCTTGGATTGGCAGCAGCCCATTCGCTTGACGGTGCTCACTGCTGGCAGCCAAGCACTACCGGGCGAGATGGCGATCAACCCCGGCCATGCGCTGGCCTTGGGGCCGTGCCGCGTCATCCCGCATGAGTTGCCGAATGTTCGCACCCGGCTGATGGATTGTTTGCCAACGCAGCTCAACTCGAAAGCGCTACCGCGCCTGATTGTCTCGGAATGCATGTCTGCGGACGAGGCTGATGTGGTGGTGTACCGCGGTCAGCAACGGCGCGTCATGCAACTGATCAAGGCGGTGTCCTCTGCTGCATCGGTGTCCAGTCGTGGACTGAGTGCGCCCTTGCGCCAACGTGGTGTTTACCTCATCACGGGTGGGCTCGGTGCGATTGCCCTGGAGTTGGCCGAGTATTTGGCCCGCACACAACAGGCGAGACTGGTGTTGGTGAGTCGGCGCACTTTGCCTGCGCATGCTGAGTGGGCACACCAAGTGGCCAGCGACAAGGGCTCAGACGAGACCCGCTTGCTGCAACGCCTGCTGGCGTTGGAGGACGCCGGGGCTGACATCCTCACGCTGAGTGCCGATGTGCAGGACCCTGTCGCTATGGCCCGCGCTGTGGCTCAATGCCGCGCCCACTTTGGCGTATTGCATGGCGTTTTTCACACGGCGGGTGTCTTGGAGGACGGCGCTATCCACGGTAAAAGTGCTGAAAGTATTCGGCGAGTACTCGGCGCCAAAGCCGCTGGCGTACAGGTTTTGCATGCGGTGTTGCCACCTGGATCGCTGGATTTTTTTGCAGTTTTTTCATCGACCAGTGTTTTCTTGGGCGGCGCCGGGCAAGTCGACTATGTGGCGGCGAATGCCTTTGTAGATTCGCTGGCAGCTTCGCGTCCAGACGGCTTGAGCATTCACTGGGGTATCTGGGGCGACCGCGGCATGGCTCAACGGGCTTACGGTGGCGAGGGTGAGGCAGGTGAGCTGTTGCCTACTCACTTCAGCAGCAGTGCAGTGAGCGATCATCCGCTGCTCGGTGTTCGACGCGACAGTGCTGAAGGCATCCGCTTTGAAGCCCTCTACACAGCAGCCAAGTTGTGGGTGCTCGGTGAACACAAGGTGGCTGGTCGTCCCGTGTTGGTGGGCACCGCGTACATCGACATCGCCCGTGTCGCCATGCAGCAGTTGCACCCTGGCAGCGGGATTGAGTTGCATGCACTGTCGTTTGGCGAAGCCATGGTCTTTGATGACCATGCGCCGCGCAATGTCAGCATTGAACTGCTGAAACATGACAAGTCAACAGACGATACGACTTACGACTTTCGGGTCTGCAGCCGTGCGCAGCCAAACGCACCTTGGCAAGAGCACGCACGTGCGAGCATCAGTTTGTTTGATGACGCGCTGCCGGTCGCCTCACCGCTGCCTGCCATGGCCTTGCGGCCGGGTACGTGGGTGGAGGGTCGTGTTCCGCAGGCGGGCGCCATCGCCTTTGGCCCACGCTGGCAGAACATTGCGCGCATGCAGTTGAACGGGCAGGGTGGCACCGCCGAGATGGCGCTCCCCGAACGCTTTGCATCCGATCTTTCCACCTATGCCTGCCATCCGGCGATGCTCGATATGGCAGCTACCTTTGGCCTGCATTTACTGAGTCCGCAGACGCGACAAGAACTGCTGTTCGTCCCCTTGTCGATCGAACGTGTCCGACTGGTGGGCGCGCTCCCAAGGCAGTTCGTCAGCCGGGTTGAATTGAGCGGTCCGTTGCAAGACCGCTTGGTGACATTTGACGTGAATTTGTATGCTGACAACGGATCGCCCTTGGCCACGCTGGAAGGTTTTTGCCTGCGCGGCGTGTCTGCCGAGGCGATGACGCAAGCCGCTCCGGCGCGCGCTGTCAAAGCGCCGTCTCTGCTGGCATCGATGCTGTCTTTTGGCATTCGCGGGGCAGATGCCAGCGCATTGTTCGAGCGTATTTTTTCAACCGATGCGCGCGACCTGACGGTCTCTTCTATGGCGCTCGCGGATTTGCAGCGAGCCTTGCAGCACTCCCTACCGACTGCTGTGCCACGTGTTGCTGTCGCGCAAGGTGAGAACGCCTCGGATGATGCCCGTTTGACGCATGAGGAGCGTGCGATCGCTGCGGTCTGGCGCGAGTTGTTGGGGGTTCAAGAGATTGATCGGGAGGATGATTTTTTTGCCCTCGGTGGTCACTCTCTGGCAGCGGTGCGTTTGTTTGCGCGCATTCGCAAAGAGTTTGCGGTCGACTTGCCGCTGGCCACACTTTTCAAGGCACCAACGCTGGCAGCACTTGCTGCGTTGGTCGCACAGGAGCGCAGTCGAGCTGCGGCCCATGTCAAAACACATGTAACTAAAGAGTCGGTGGGGCGGCTTGACGCGCAGAACAACTGGACTCCGCTGGTTGAAATCAGCCGTGGGCAGTCCAACCGGAAGCCGCTGTTTTGTGTGCACGGCGCAGCTGGCAATGTGCTGAACTTCAAAGTGATTGCCGACCGGCTCGGATCGGAGCAGCCCTTTTATGGTTTGCAGGCCCAAGGTGTTGATGGCCGCTTGCCCTTACTGCCCACCATCGAGGCCATGGCCGCTCAGTATGTGGCGGCTATTCGCGGGGTGGACCCGGTCGGTCCTTACCGGCTGGCAGGCTATTCCGGTGGCGGCGTGATTGCGCTTGAAATGGCGCAGCAACTCAAGCAAGCTGGTGCTGAGGTGGTGCTACTAGCGATGCTGGATACGCTGTCGCCAACAGCGGCAAAAGTGGCGATTTCACCGTTGAAAAAAATCTGGCTGATGCGCCGCTGGTCGCTGAAATTCGCCCTGCAATGGCCCGAGCGTCGACGCATCACCCGCTTGGAAAGAAGCAATCACACCTTGGCCATGCAGCAGTTGTCGACTGGCCAAACGCTAGCGCCAGAGCTGGCCTCGGCACATTTGTTCAGTCATTTCGTTTCGGCGCAAGAGCGTTATCAAACGCCTGCGTATGAGGGTCCGATGGTGTTGTTTCGGGCTCAGCAGGGCTACACACCGTATTTGAATGCGGGTCCTGAACTGGGTTGGCAAGCGCATCTGCGTGGCGGTATTCGTGTGGTTGAGATTCCGGGTTCGCATGTCTCGATGTTGTCGGAGCCGGGTCTGTCGAAACTCGCTCATGGATTGCGACAAGAACTCGCCCGGGCTGATGCGCAAGGTGAATTGCCGATAGGGCGCAGCGACTCGGAGGGCACAAGTCTCTTCAGAGCGAAGAACGTTGCCGCCTGAGCTTGAGCAGGCCAGTGGACAGTGCCGTTCCGGCCACGATCACAATCCCGCACAGCAGCATCCACGGTGTGACTTGTTCGTCCAGAAAGATCACGCCGTACAGCACCGCAAATACGGGCACCATGTAGGTCACGGAGAGTGCCCGCGCTGGACCGGCATTGTTGATCAGGCGGAAAAAAAGAATGTAGGCGAGGCCTGTCGAAACAACGCCAACCACGACCAGCGCCAGCCAAGCATTCTGGCTCGGCATCTGTGTCGGCCAGAACCACAGCGCTGGCAAGGCTAGGCCGAGGGTGGCGCCGATTTGGCTTCCGGTGGCAATGACCAGTGATGGCAAGTCTGACAAAAACCGTTGCGTGTAGCTGGCCGATATGGCGTAACAAACGCCGGCGAACAAGCAGGCCAGAACGGCCCAACCTGGTGCGATGCCGGAGGCCCCTGGCTTGAAGCTGGCTTGGTCCCAGGCCAGCAGGGCGACACCTGCGAAGCCGACCAACAGACCCAACATGCGCGAGCGTGTCGGCTTGTCGTGCAGCCACAGCCAAGCCACCAGCGCACCGAACAGCGGCACGGTGGCATTGAGCAGCGAAGACAGACCGGTGGTGATTGATAACTGGGCAAATGCAAAGCAGGCAAAGGGAATGCCGGAGTTCAGAATCCCCATCAGAAAGACGCGTTTCCAATGCCTGAGTAATTCAGCACCTAAACCTTTGTAAAGCACGATGGGGAGCAGGAAAATCGCCGCAATGGCAACCCTCAATCCAGCGGTGGCGAAGGCGCCAAACTCGACGACGCTGATGTGCATGAATAAAAAGGAAGCCCCCCAGAGGGCGGCCAGCAAGGTGAGCTCGGCAACCCATCCCTTGCCGTGGACCGAAGCGCTCAAAGTGCACCTTCGAGTTGCAGCAAAGCGGTCTTGCGGTCTAGGCCACCGGCGTACCCGGTGAGTGAGCCAGTGCTGCCGATGACGCGGTGGCAGGGCACCACGATGCTGAGCGGATTGCGACCAATCGCACCACCCACCGCGCGCACGGCGCTGGGGCGTCCGATGCTGGCGCTCAATGCCCCGTAGCTGGTGGTGCTGCCGCGCGGAATGGCCAGCAGCGCCCGCCACACGGCTTGCTGAAAGGGGCTGCCGGCGGTCATGTCAAGTGGCAGATCAAAGTGGAGCTGTTGTCCAGAAAAGTAGGCCGTCAACTGCTTGACCGCTGCTTGCAAGATCGGGTTCGTGGCTTGTTCCGGCCAGATGGGGGCGTGGCCCGCGAGCTGCGCTGTCAAGGCTGCTGGCAGGTGGCGTTGATTGTCAAACCATGCACCGGTCAGCCCATTGGGGCTGGCAGCCAACGTCAAGTCTCCCAAAGGGGTCGTGCAGCGGGTCTGCACCATCGATGCGTTGAATTTCATGTCGGACCACCCAGCCATTCTTTCATCACGCGTCGCGGTGCGACCCATGAAAATTAAGGCTGATGATACGCTCGACTTTGGTCACGGCCGACCTTGTTTCGGCGTATTGTCCTGCTGTGCTTGTAGGAGGTGCCGCCTACAATCGTTGGCAAGACGAGACGTTTTTGTCGTCACCAAGGAACCTTATTTCATGCATGTGAATCCCTCGATTTTTAAAGCGTATGACATCCGCGGTGTGGTGCCTTCCACGATTCATGAAGACGTTGCGGAGGCTTTGGGTAAAGCCTTTGGCACCGTCGCTTTGGCCGAAGGCGAACGCACGGTGGCGGTGGGTCGCGACGGTCGGCTCAGCGGCCCCTCCCTGAGCGCGGCCTTGATGCGCGGCCTGCAGGCTGTTGGCGTTGAGGTGATTGACGTTGGCGCTGTGACCACGCCCATGCTTTATTTTGCAGCCAATACGCTGTGCAACAGCGGCATTCAGGTCACCGGCAGTCACAACCCAAAGGACTACAACGGCTTCAAGATGGTGATGGCGGGTCGGGCGATTTATGGCGAAGAAATCCAAGCCTTGCGCCGCATCATGGAAGCCGATAGTTGGCTGCTGGCGGGGACGCCTGACGCGCCTGCGTTGGCGGGCGGTGCTCGACAAGTGGACGTGCTGCCGGCTTATGCTGAGCGCATCGTTTCCGACATTCGTTTGACGCGTCCGATGAAGATCGTGGTTGATTGCGGCAACGGCATTGCGGGTGCTTCTGCCCCGGGTATTTTTCGGGCGCTGGGTTGCGAGGTGACTGAACTCTTCAGCGAGGTCGACGGTCACTTCCCGAATCACCATCCCGATCCGAGCAAACCTGAAAATCTGCGTGACCTGATCGCGGCGCTCAAAAACAGTGATGCCGAATTGGGTCTGGCGTTTGACGGCGATGGTGATCGGCTTGGCATTGTCACCAAGGATGGGCAGAACATTTACCCTGACCGCCAGATGATTCTCTTTGCGCAGGACGTGCTGTCGCGCGTGCCAGGCGGCAACATTATTTTTGATGTGAAGTGTTCGCAGCGACTGGCTCCAGCCATCGAAGCGGCCGGTGGCATCCCACATATTTACAAGACCGGCCACTCGCTCATCAAGGCGCGCATGAAAGAGCTGGACAGCCCGCTCGGTGGCGAAATGAGCGGCCACATCTTTTTCAAAGAGCGCTGGTTTGGCTTTGATGATGGCACTTATGCCGGTGGCCGGCTGCTCGAAATCGTCAGCCGCAGCGCCAACGCCAGCGTCGTTCTCAACGCCTTGCCCACCAGCCACAGCACGCCTGAACTGAACGTTGCGTGCGCTGAGGGCGAAGCCCATGCCGTGGTCGAGAAGCTGATACAGCAAGCGACTTTTGCGGCCCCTGCCAAAATTTCCACCATCGATGGTGTGCGCGTGGACTGGCCCGATGGTTTCGGGCTGATTCGTGCATCGAACACCACGCCGGTGCTGGTGCTGCGTTTTGAAGGGCAAACACCAGAAGCCTTGAAACGCATTGAAAAAGTCATGCTGCAGCTGCTGCACAGCGTCAAGCCAGACGCCAGCGTTGGTGCTGCGGCGCACTGAGCTCTGAACGCCGATTTCATGTCACCACTCCGCCCTGTCCCTTCGGCCATTGAAGCTATCGCGCTCAAGTTGTATGCCGTGCTGATGCACTCGGCTGCGCCGCTGCTGCGCCGAAAATTGGCACGCCGGGCCGTCGCTGAGCCGGGTTATGCCGAGGCAGTGCAGGAGCGCTTTGGTGTTTACCATCAGCCCGCTGAAACGACCCGTGATCTGGTCTGGGTGCATGCGGTGTCGCTGGGTGAGACGCGCACGGCCGCGATCTTGTTGCGCGCATGGCGCGAAGCCTGCCCGGGTTTGCGCGTGCTGTTGACGCACGGCACAGCCACTGGCCGCGCGGAAGGTGCCAGCTTGCTGCAGCCGGGCGATGTCCAGGTCTGGCAACCGTGGGACAGCCGTTCTGCAGTCGAGCGTTTTTTGAAGCACTTCAAACCGCGCATGGGTGTCTTGCTTGAGACCGAGGTTTGGCCTCAACTCATGGCGACTGCACAGGCCAAGCAAGTTCCGGTGGTGTTGGTCAATGCACGTTTGTCGGAAAAGTCTCTGGCTGGCGCTGAACGCATGGCCTGTTTGTCGCGACCGGCGTACCGTGCGTTGGCTGCTGTTTACGCGCAGACCGAGGCAGATGCTCAGCGCTTGCAGCAGATGGGTGCACAAGTGGCAGGTGTTTTTGGCAACCTGAAATTTGACGCCCAACCCGATGCGGCGCAGCAGGCACTGGCTCGCCAATGGCGTGCGCAACTTCAACAGTCTGTGTTGATGCTGGCGAGTTCGCGTGAGGGCGAAGAAGCCGAGTTCATTCGGCAACTGGTGGCGCAGGGCGTGCTGGGTTCGGCGGTCAAGGGTGTCGGCCCGCGCTTGCGTGTGCTCATCGTGCCGCGTCACCCCCAGCGATTTGATGACGTGCAGCGTTTGCTTGAGCAACAAGGCCTCAGCGTCTCAAGGCGTTCTAGCTGGCACGATGGACCGGCGCAGAGTGCCGCCGCGCAGCTGGCCGATGTTTGGCTGGGCGACACCTTGGGCGAGATGGCCTTGTATTACTCGTTCAGTGCGTTGGCTTTGTTGGGCGGTAGCTTTGAAGCGCTGGGCGGCCAAAATTTGATCGAGCCGGCGGCCTGTGCCTGCCCGGTGGTGATGGGGCCGCACACCTTCAATTTTGCGGAGGCCGCAACCAGGGCCGAAACCGAAGGCGCTGCCCGCCGCGTGGCCAACATGGCCGAGGCGGTGCAACAGGCTTTGGCGCTGTTGCAATCCCCCGATGAGTTGCAAAGCGCAGCGGTCTCAGCGCATCAATTTGCTGGGCGTTACGGCGGCGCAGCAAAGTCCACCGTAGAGGCTTTGACGCAGTGGCTGCCGCCGGCTTGACTTACTTAAGCAACAAGCTGTTGATGGCTTGCAGGTCTTCAGGCTTCAGCGTACCGCTGGCCTGACGCAGGCGCAGACCGCCCACCAGCACGTCGTAACGGGCGCGCGCCAGATCACGTTTGGTCTGGAACAGTTGGCTCTGCGAGTTCAGCACATCGATGTTGATGCGCACGCCAACCTGATAACCCAGTTTGTTCGCATCGAGCGCGCTTTGGCTGGAGAGTTCGGCAGCTTCCAGCGCCTTGACTTGTCCTTGGCCCGAGACCAAGCCAAAGAAGGCGGTGCGCGTGCTGAGTGCGACGGTGCGGCGAGCGCCTTCAAGATCGGTTCGCGCCTTGTCGCTGAGAGACAAGGTTTCACGGATTCGGTTCTGTGTGGCGAAGCCGGCAAACAGTGGCACGTTGAAGCTCAGGCCGACGGTAACACTGGTGTTGCTCGAGGCTGCCGCCACGGTGAACGTCCCATTGGGATTGCGGGTACCGCCATAGCTTGCTGTCAGATCAAGCGTGGGTTTGTGGCCGGCCTCGGCTTTGTCAACTTCCAACTTGGCGATATCGAAGTTGCTTTGCGCCAGCCGGATCCCAGGGTGGATGGTTTCAGACTGCAACACCCAGGCGTTGACATCGGCAGGTATCACGGGTGGCAAGACTTGCGGTGCTGAGAGGCCTAGCGGCTGGGTTTCAGCTTTTCCAACCAACTGATTGAGGGCTAATTTTTTCACGCGCAAATCATTCTCGGCCGCAATTTCTTGGGCAATCACGAGGTCGTAGCGCGCTTGCGCTTCACGCGAGTCAGTGATAGTAGCCGTGCCAACCTCGAAGTTGCGTTGGGCTGAGGCCAGTTGCTCGGCCACAGCAGCTTTTTGAGCTTTGACAAAAGTCAGGCTGTCTTGTGAGGCCAGCACGTCAAAGTAGGCTTGGCTGGTACGCACGATCAGGTCTTGCTCGGCCGTGTCGAGTTGGGACCGAGCCAGTTCGACCTGCTTTTTGCCTTGCTCGTAGGTGGCCCAGTTGCCGGGCCGGTACAACGGCTGCGAAGCACTGAGTGTGGCCGTTTCAGTGCTGTATGCGCGGTTCAATGCGGTTGATGGTGGGGGACTGATATTAAGATCAGTCCTCGTCGCCGCTGCGGTGAGTCCAGCCGTTGGCAAAACACTTGCCCGCGCCTGATCGGCGCGCGCCAGATTGGCGTCGTATTGCAGTCTTGCAGAGAGGTAGGTTGCGTCAAAGGCGCGGGCTGACTCGTACAAAGTAACCAAACTTTGCGCCTGTACCACCGGCGAGTAAGCTGCCCAGATGCCTGCGACGGCCAAAGACAGAATCGAGGAAGCGCGCAATTTTGTGGTTGTCATGATTGTTCTGAAAAGTAAACGCAAGCGGGCAAAAAATCGAAGATAAAAATCAATAGCGTGGCACTGCTGGATCGACTTCATGCGACCAAGCATCAATGCCACCTTGCAGATTCACCACCTCGGTGAAACCGCTTTGCACGAGGAAGTTGGCGACCTGCAGGCTGCGCATGCCGTGGTGACACAAGCAAGCGATGGGCCGGTCTGGGTCCAGTTCCGCCAGGCGCGCTGGCACTTCACGCATGGGGATGGTCAACAGCTTGAAGCCGTCTTCGCTGACGCAGGCGGTTTGCACTTCCCAAGGCTCACGCACGTCGAGCAGCACGGGTATGGATGGCGTGTTGGCGGTGGCTGCAACGCTGTCGCGCCAGCTTGAAAATTGGCTTGGGGAAACTTGCGGGATCATGCTTGCTATTTGAAGTTCAAGGCATCAGAAGCTGAACTTCGATGGCACGGGGAAATGAAGCAACCGCGGGGCCACGGTGTCCCACGCTTCAGTGCTGCCAAAAGCCTGTTCGCCGGTACGCGTGACCAGCGTTGCACGCATCATGGGCTCGTCACCGACGATGGCGCTGAGGCGTCCGCCAACCTTGAGCAAAGCCAGCAATTGAGTGGGCACTTCTGCCACCGAGCCGCTGAGCACAATCGCGTCAAACGGTCCTTGTACGCCGGCCTTTTCAGCTGCGCCGGGGGCGAGCAGGGCACTGCCGTCAAGCTGCAGCACCTCGACGTTGTAAACGCCGGCTTTTTGCAGATTGTGTCTGGCGCTTTGGGCCAGAGTCGGTTCAATTTCAAGGCTGATGACTTGCTGAGCACGGTGTCCGAGCAGGGCCGCCATGTAACCCGAGCCGGTGCCAATTTCGAGCACTTTTTCGTGCTTTTGCACGTTCAGGTCTTGCAGGATGCGCGCTTCTATTTTGGGTGCCAGCATGCATTGGCTGGGGTCGGCCTGCGGTGGCAGAGGGATTTCCATGTCGACAAAGGCCAGTGACTTGTGCGCCAGCGGCACGAAGTCTTCGCGCTTGAGCACGGCCAGCAACGAAAGAACCTGATTGTCCAGCACCTCCCAAGGGCGGATTTGCTGCTCGATCATGTTGAAGCGGGCTTGTTCGTAGTTCATGGTGCTGGGCATCGTGCGTAGAGGTAAAAGAATTGATTTTACCGATGGAATCAAAGGGCGATTATCTGGACCGTAATGAATCTGCAATGGGTCTGCTTGTGCACAGGCCCTGCAGCATGACGGCCACTTGATTGGCGATGTAGGCATCTGGATCCAGCGCCACGTCGCCTTGACGCCAAGCTCGAGAGTGTTTGGACAGAATCAAAAACATCATGGCTGCGACCACGCCGTAGACTGCAAAGTCGAGGTCGACATCGCGGAACTCGCCGCGGTCGATGCCGCGCTGAAGCACCCGGCGAATCAGCGCGTGGCCCGGCTGCACGACTTCGTTTTGGTAGAAAGTAACGATGTCCGGGAAGTGGCCGCCTTCGCTGATCATCAGCTTGCTGATGCCTGAGGCTTGGGTCGAGCCGATGCGGTGCCACCACGTGGTCATACAGTGGTGCAGCATGTCGGCGGACGAGCCCTCATAGGCTAGGAACTCGGCATTCCATTCCTCGAAGCGCCCGGAAATGTTCTCGCGGACCACTGCTTTGAAGAGCTCTTCTTTGCTCGAAAAGTACAAAAACACCGTGCCCTTGGAGACGCCTGCGCGGGCCGCGACTTCTTCCATGCGGGTGGCGGCAAAGCCTTTTTCGACGAAAAGGTCGAGCGCCGCCACCAGCAGTTCGCCGGGGCGGGCTTCTTTGCGTCGCTCGCGCTTGGGCGCGAGACTGGCAGTTGTGTCGGTGAATGGTTTGGAAAGTGGCATCTCACAGGCGCTGTTACTGACTGAATGGTTAGTAATGTATCGACTGCGCTTGGCGCGGTCAAGCGAGCGAGCCTCAGCCGGTCGTGCGACGTAGTTGCAGGGCCAGCCACTCGCGCAGCACGTTCCGTGATGCCGTCAGCCCGTGTGCTGATGGCATCCATTCCAGCAGTGGTCGCTCACTTGACAGTACAAAACCCATAGGCGCTGCAAGCACCTTGAAGCCAGCATTTTCAAAAAGGGCTTGGCTGCGCGGCATGTGCCAGGCGTGGGTCACCAGAGCGATGCTGTGGATCCCGGCGGGAGCCAGCAAGACCCGCATGCGGGCGGCGTTTTCAGCGGTGTCGCGGGATTGGTTGTCGATCCAGCGCAGGGTCAAACCGTTTTCTGTTGTGAAGGCTTGGGCGGTGCTGGCTTCACTGGGTACGGCTTGGCCTGCATGGCTCCAGCCAACACCGCCCGCAAAACCCAGTGGCAAGCCTGAATGCTTTGCCAGTTGAATCCCATAGCGCAGGCGCGAAGCTGTCGATGCATTGGGCTGGGCTTGTCCGTACTCAGGCGCTGTTGGCTGCATCCCTCCGCCCAGAACGACGATGGCTTGAATGCCCGATGCTCGGAGTTGCGTTTGCCGAGATGGCTCCAACACGCTGACCTGCGGGAGCACCTTCTGCGACAACCAGACTGCGGCACCGTTGCAGCTGACCAGCCAGAGCGCCAGCAAACCCAGTGTGATCAGCCACCGGCCGATGGCTCGACGCACACACAGCAGCCCTGCAGCCGCCAGCAACAGTGGTGCGGCCGGCGGCAACAGCAACGCAGCTGCGATGGCTTTGAATTCGCCGAGGGCGAGAATCATGCTCGTTTCAGCGTTGCGCGGGGTTCAATAAAAAGCCTGCAGCCCGGTTTGTGCGCGGCCCAAGATCAAGGCATGCACGTCGTGCGTGCCTTCATAAGTGTTGACGGTTTCCAAGTTGATCATGTGGCGGATGACGTGGTATTCGTCATGGATGCCGTTGCCACCGTGCATGTCGCGTGCCATGCGGGCAATGTCGAGCGACTTCCCGCATGAGTTGCGTTTGATCATCGAGATCATCTCCGGCGCATCTTGGCCTTCGTCCATCAAGCGACCAACGCGCAAGCAGGCTTGCAGGCCGAGCGCGATTTCGGTTTGCATGTCGGCGAGCTTTTTCTGGATCAGTTGGTTTTGCGCCAAAGGGCGGCCGAATTGAACGCGGTCCATGGTGTATTGGCGGGCGCGGAACCAACAGTCTTCAGCCGCGCCCAGCGCACCCCAAGCGATGCCGTAACGCGCTTTGTTGAGGCAACCGAACGGGCCTTTGAGGCCGCTGACGTTCGGCAAAATATTGGCTTCAGGCACAAAGACTTCGTCCATGACGATCTCGCCGGTGACGGAGGCTCGCAAGCTCATCTTGCCTTCGATCTTCGGTGCGCTCAGACCTTTCATGCCTTTTTCAAGGATGAAACCGCGAATGCTTTCTTGGCCGCCGACATGACCGTCTGGGTCTTCAAGCTTGGCCCAGACCACAAACACATCGGCGATCGGGCTGTTGGTGATCCACATCTTGGCGCCGCGCATGATGAAACCGCCATCCACCGGTTTGGCGCGTGTCAACATGCTGGCGGGGTCGGAGCCGTGGTTGGGTTCGGTCAGGCCGAAGCAACCCACCCATTCGCCAGTGGCGAGCTTGGGCAGGAATTTTTGCTTTTGCGCTTCGCTGCCGTAAGCGTTGATCGGGTGCATCACCAGCGAACTTTGCACGCTGATGGCGCTGCGGTAGCCGCTGTCGACGCGTTCGACTTCGCGGGCGATCAGGCCGTAGGCGACGTAGCTCAAACCAGCGCAGCCGTAGCCTTCAATCGTCGAGCCCAAAAAGCCCATGGCTCCGGCTTCGGTCATGATCTCGCGGTCAAAGGTTTCATGACGGGCAGCCATCAGCACGCGGGTCTGTAGCTTGTCCTGGCAAAAATTGTGGGCTGCTTCAACGATGGCGCGCTCGTCGTCACTGAGCTGCTGGCTCAGAAAAAAAGGATCTTCCCAATTGAATTTTGCGGACATAGCATGTTTCCTTGAATGTGGCTGCAAAGTGTAGGGCCTGCCAAAAAGGAGCTCGGCAAGGCTGAACGCAAGTCCTGATTGTTCGGCAAGCAAGAATAGCTGTCTAATATCATTTAACGATTCAACGATATATTTTTTGTATTTATGGAATTCCGACACCTTCGTTACTTTCTGGTGCTGGCCGAGGAGCTGCATTACGGTCGGGCGGCGCGTCGCCTGGCTATTTCGCAGCCGCCGCTGTCACTGAACATCCAGCAGTTGGAGGCATCGGTGGGGGCACGGCTGCTGACGCGCAACAGCAAGTCGGTGCAGTTGACGGCGGCGGGTCTGGCTTTTGTGCCGGCGGTGCGGGCCTTGTTGGAGCAGGCCGCGAGCGCCGCGAATCTGGCCAAGGATGTCGGTGAGGGCATGGCCGGCAGCCTGACGATTGGTTTTTCTGGGACCATGTTGTTCAGCGGTTTGCCGCTGATCTTGGCGCGCTTTCAAGAAGATCATCCGCGCTTGCGCCTGCTGCTCAAGGAGTTGAGCTCGAGTGAGCAATTGGTGGAACTGGCGCAAGGTCGACTTGACCTCGGCTTTGTGCACACCACGCGGGTGCCGCCTGAGTTGTCGCACATTCAGGTGGCGAGTCAGGCATTTGTGGGCTGCTTGCCGGCCGCGCATGCGCTGGCCGGACAAGCTACCTTGGCGCTGGCGCAGTTGCAGGGCGAGCCGTTTGCGGTGGTCTCCAAAACGGTGTCGCCGGACTACCATGAGCGCATCTTGGCGCTGTGCGCGGCGTCTGGTTTTGACCCGGAGATTCGCTACGAGCTCCGCCACTGGTTGAGCGTGGTGTCGCTGGTAGCGCAAGGCATGGGCGTAGCGCTGGTGCCCGCTGCGCTGCAGCAGTCGGCGTTGGCCGGCGCGGTGTTTGTGCCGCTGCTTGAAGACACGATGACTTACGAAACGCATTGCCTTTGGAAAACCAGTCGCGACAGCCCAGCGCTGGCCGCCTTTGTCCATGCGGTGCGCACGAGTTTGCCGATGGCAACGTGAACGCGGGCTGGGCGATGTGCAAAATCTATCCTCATTTCAACGAAAGATCCTATGACCACATTGCCAACGATCACGCTGGGCGGCGGCTGTTTTTGGTGCACCGAAGCGGTGTTCGTCCAAGTCCGCGGCGTGACTGACGTCGAGTCCGGTTACAGCAACGGCCATGTCACGCAGCCGACCTACGAGCAGGTCTGTTCGGGCACGACCGGCCACAACGAAGTGGTCAAGCTGACGTATGACCCGACGCAGATCAGCCTGCGCGAGATCCTTGAAATTTTCTTCGTCATTCATGACCCGACCACGCTGAACCGGCAGGGTAACGATGCCGGCACGCAGTACCGCAGCGGCATTTACTGGTCGACACCCGAGCAGGAAAAAGTGATTGAGCACATGCTCAGCGAGATGAATGAGGCTAAATTGTTCAGCCAGCCGATCGTGACCGAGGTGCAGCCTTTGAGCAACTACTGGCCGGCTGAGGATTATCATCAGGATTTCTTTGAGCGCAACCCGAATCAAGGTTACTGCGTGGCGGTGGCTGGCCCGAAGGTGGCGAAGTTTCGCAAGACGTTCACCGATCGCGTGCGGCATTAACGCCATTGACAGAATTTAAATCGGCATGAATTTCAGACGCATCAATCGACAAGTCATGGGTTGCTACCTCGCCCTAGCTTTGCTATTGGTGCCTCTGTTGGGGTTGATGCACGGTATCGCCCACGGGCTCTCGCATGGCTTGTCGGCGCCAGCAGTGAGTGCCAATGCCCAGCACCATGCGCAGACGCGCGCCGATGGCGTCGATGCGCCGCGGTGGTCTAAAAAATTGTTTGCGGGCCACGACAAAGCCGCAGACTGTTTGGTCTTTGACCAACTCTGCCACGCCGATGCACTGCATTTCCTGCCGTTGCAGGTATTGCCAACACCGTTGCCAAACATCGTATTGGTGACCTTAGCGGGTGATTTCATCGCCCGTTGGGCTGCGCTTTATCAAGCGCGCGGTCCTCCTTTGGCTCGCTGAATTTCCCAAACTGCTGGCCTTACTCTGCCACACGGCTGAGTGCCAGTCTCCGTTTTTGATTTCAACGAAGCCTGTCATGAATAATTCTTTCCCGCGCCGCATCGCGAGTGTGGCTGCCTTGGTCTTTTGTGGCTCTACCGCTCTTGCGCAAAGTGCAGCGCCCAGCCTGAAAGAGGTCACCGTCACTGGCAACCCATTGGGGGGTAGCGACCTGATCGCACCAGCCACGCAGCTCTCCGGCACCGACTTGTTGCTGCGCGCCAAGACCACCTTGGGCGAAACTCTGGACGGCACCCCCGGTGTCAGCAGCACTTACTTTGGCCCCAATGCCAGCCGGCCCATCATCCGCGGGCTTGATGGTGACCGCATCCGCATCTTGAACAACGGCGGTGGGTCGATGGATGTGTCCAGCCTGAGTTATGACCATGCGGTCACGCTGGATCCGCTGAGCATTGAACGCATCGAAGTGTTGCGCGGCCCAGGCGCACTGATGTACGGCGGCAGCGCAGTGGGCGGCGTGGTCAATGTGATCGACAACCGGATTGCACGCGAGCCGCAGTTCGATGAAAAGGGCGGCATCAGCGGCAAAGCGGATCTGAACTTGGCCACCGGCAATTCAGAGCGCGGCAAGGGCGTGCTGCTGGAGGCCGGCAACAGGCGCTACCAATTGCACGTGGACGCGTTTGAGCGCAAGACCGGCGATGTGAGCGTGCCGATTGATCTGGTGTGCACCAAAGACGGCGCGGCCACACGCCGCAAAATTTGCAACTCGGCCAGCGACACCAGCGGTCAGGCTTTGGGTGGCTCCTTGTTTTTTGACCATGGTTACTTGGGCGCTTCTGCCACCAACTACAAAAGCACGTACGGCACCGTGGCCGAAGACAACGTGACCATTGGTATGAAGTCCAACCGTTATGCGCTCGAAGGTGAACTTCGGAATTTCGGTGGTTTCATTCAAAGCGTCAAAGGCCAATTCAGCCAAACGGATTACACCCACACCGAGTTTGAAGGCGCAGCCGTAGGCACGGTGTTCAAGAACAAAGGCAGTGATTTACGAATCGAGGCGCGTCATGCCAAGCGCGGCAATTTCGATGGCATGTTTGGATTCCAAGCGGAGACCAACCGCTTTTCGGCTGATGGCGCAGAGGCCTTTGCGCCACACAGCAAAACTGACCAAGCGGCGATGTTTGCTTACGAGGAGATGGCCACCAGCTGGGGCAAGCTGAGCTTGGGCGGCAGGTTGGAGTCGGTACGGGTGGCGTCTTTCGGAAGTCCAACGGAGGCGCGCTTCACGCCCGGTGTCAGGGATTTCAATGCCGGCAGCTATGCCTTGGGCAGTATGTGGAGTGTGGCACCCGGCTGGAAGCTCACGGGTAATCTTGCGTACACGGAACGCGCGCCGAAAGTCAATGAGTTGTTTGCCAATGGCCCGCACTTGGCTACGGCTGCGTATGAAGTGGGCAGTGCCGACTTGCACAAAGAGAAGTCTGGCAACTTGGACCTTGGTGCTGCGTGGAAGGCAGGTGCCAACCGCTTCAGCGTCAATGGCTACATGAGCCGTTTTCAGAACTACATTGCGCTGAGCAGTACCGGTCTCTTGGAAGATGGCTTGCCGCGGTATCAATACGAGCAGGTACGCGCCCGCTTCGTCGGCCTAGAGAGCAGTGGCAATGTCCGCCTGTTGCAAGGCGCTTCGACGCTGGACTTGGCCTTGCGCGGCGATCTGGTGCGCGCCACCAACCAAGACAGCGGCCAAGCGCTGCCGCGTATCGCGCCTTGGCGCATCGGTTCGACCTTGTTGTGGGGCAGTGGGCCTTGGGGCGCCAACCTAGGCTTTGATCACTCGGGGGCTCAGCATCGCGTGCCGGTGACGGACCGCGCCACCGATGCCTACACCCTGTGGCACCTGGCCGGGACGTACCGCATGCGGGCGGGCGCGGCCAGCTTGCTCTGGTTTGCACGGCTCGACAACCTGACCAACCAGCGGGCCTTCAGCGCCTCGTCTGTGTTGACCACCACCGCTTTTCCAAAAGCCCCGATGCCAGGGCGTAGTTTGAAAGTCGGCTTGCAGGCCAGCTTCTGAAGTGCGCATCAGGCTGTGCCGCGACTAAGATCATCGCAATTCAACAAGGTCTTCGACGTGCAGTTTCTACAGTCTCTTCCGGTCTCCGCCCAAACTATTGGACTGCTGCTGCTGTCGAATATCTTCATGACCTTTGCGTGGTATGGCCACCTTAAAAATTTGGCCACTGCCCCTTGGTATATCGCGGCC
>CANCLK010000039.1 GCA_947378785.1 Comamonadaceae bacterium | reverse complement strand
GCTTTGCGCTATTGATGTGACCACAACTCCGGAGCCCTGCATGACCCGCTTCCCAGCACCTGAACTGAACGACCTGCCTGAAGACATCCGGCTCAAAATCCTGGCAGTCCAAGAAAAAGCTGGCTTTGTGCCCAACGTCTTTCTGGCCCTGGCGCGCCGACCAGCCGAGTGGCGGGCTTTCTTTGCGTACCACGATGCCTTGATGATCAAAGAGGAAGGCGGCAACCCGACCGGCTCGCTCACCAAGGGTGACCGCGAGATGATCGTGACCACCACCAGCGCGGCCAACCATTGCCTGTATTGCGTGGTGGCACATGGTGCGATCTTGCGGATTTATGAAAAGAAAGCGCTGGTGGCGGATCAGGTGGCGGTGAACTACCGCAAGGCCGACATCAGCCCGCGGCAGAAAGCCATGCTCGACTTTGCGATGACAGTCTGCGAGCGCTCGCACGAAATAACGGACGCCGACTTCGAGGCGCTGCAAGCGCACGGGTTCACTGACGAAGATGCCTGGGACATTGCCGCCATCACCGCATTTTTTGGACTCTCGAACAGAATGGCGAGCTTCAGCAACATGCAGCCGAATGCGGAGTTTTACGTGATGGGCCGGATTCCGAAAATCAAATGAAGACCGCGTGAAGGTAACGCCCTTCCGATTAACATCACGCATGAAATTTTTAATCCGCTCCTTTTTTAGAACTCTGCGCGTCGTCCTCGGTCCGGTGATGCTGCTCAAAGAACGTTTGACCCGTCCCGCTGGGCTGGTAAGGGCACTGGCTGCGCAAGACATCATCGACAAGCAGTGCGAGAGCTTGGTGCTGTATCACTACAAGACCTGCCCTTTTTGCATGAAAGTGCGCCAAGAAATGCGCCGCTTGTCTTTGCCAATTCAACGCATCGACGCGCAACCCGAGGGCAGTGATCGAGAGGCGTTACGGCAAGGTGGTGGACTCGCCAAGGTCCCTTGTTTGAGAATCAAAGACGACGCTGGCAACAGCCAGTGGCTTTACGATTCCGACAAAATTGTGGCCTACCTGCGTGGCCGTTTTCCAGCCAGTTCAGTCGCTGCCTGAGATCATTTTTCGAATGTGCTCAGGCAAGGTCTTGGCTTTCTGCGCCGGAAAGTCGACCCAGATAGTGGTGGCGCCACCGGCGGCATAAATCACGCCGGGCTGGTCGACCCTTTCCATCGTGACCCAGGTTTCAAAGGTGGTTCTCGCGGGGTCACTCACAAACATTTTGATCCGCACATCGCCCGGGTATTCCAGCTGCTTGTAGAAATTACAGAAAGCATTGACGATGACTGGCCCTTCGCCTTGGGGGTCTGGCATGCCTCCGATACTGTGCATCCAGTCAATGCGGATGGTCTCCATGTAGCGGAAGTAGGAACCGTTATTCAGGTGACCCATCGCGTCCATGTCGCCCCAACGGATGGGGATGTGCATGTCATACACCAGCTTTTTAACCTCAGGAATCTCGATCTTCATGTGTGCCTTCATGGATAGCAGGATGCCGAACCTTATCAACCCCCGCTCGGCGGCATAATAAAATTCGTTCTTCGCCGCAGGTGAACCCTCACCCCCAGCAGCCAGACCGACACCGCTACAACGCAATTATCACGGAGCCCCACCGCATGAACAACGAAGACATCCTGGCCCAATACGGTCCCCGTGAGGCCATGGACTATGACGTGGTGGTGGTCGGCGGTGGTCCCGGCGGCTTGGCCACGGCGATCCGCCTGAAACAACTGGCTGCAGAAAAAGGCACTGAAATTTCTGTCGTGGTGCTGGAGAAAGGTTCTGAGCCCGGCGCACACATTCTCTCGGGCGCGGTGATGGACCCGATCGCCTTGAATGAATTGATCCCAGACTGGAAGGCGCTGGGTGCACCCCTGAACCAGCCCGTCACGGCAGATGAAGTGCTGTTTTTAAGCGAACACGGCGCTACCAAAACGCCTGGATTTTTAGTCCCCGACTGCATGCACAACGAAGGCAACTACATCGTCAGCGTAGGCAACGTGGTGCGCTGGTTGGCGCAGCAAGCTGAAAACATGGGCGTTGAAATTTTCCCGGGCTTTGCCGCTGCTGAAGTGCTTTACAACGAAGACGGCTCGGTCAAAGGCGTGGCCACCGGCAATCTGGGCGTGAGCAAAACCGGCGAGCCCGGCGAGAACTTCCAACTCGGCATGGAGCTGCACGGCAAGTACACGGTGTTTGCCGAAGGCGCGCGCGGCCACTTGGGTCGCCAGTTGATCAGCCGCTTCAAGCTGGACGCAGGCAAAGACCCGCAAGCCTACGCGCTCGGCATCAAAGAACTGTGGGAGATTGACACTGCCAAACACAAAGCCGGTCTGGTCGTGCACACCGCCGGTTGGCCGATGCAATCCGACACCTATGGCGGTGGTTTCATGTACCACTTGGAAGACAACAAGGTCACGCTCGGGCTGGTCACGGGTCTTGACTACAGCAACCCCTACCTCAGCCCGTTTGAGGAAATGCAGCGCTGGAAAACACATCCCGCGATTCGCCACTACCTCGAAGGAGGCAAGCGCATCAGCTACGGTGCGCGCGCCATCACGGCTGGCGGCGCCTTGAGTTTGCCGAAGACAGTGTTTCCTGGCGGTGCCTTGGTCGGCTGCGAAGCCGGTTACCTCAATGCAGCGCGCATCAAGGGCAGCCACGCCGCCATCAAGACCGGCATGCTGGCGGCTGAGGCGGCCTACGCCGCGGTGACGAATGGTCGCCAACATGACGAGCTCAGCGCCTACCCTGCGGCCTACGCCAAGAGCTGGCTGGCCAAGGAACTGAACCAGTCACGCAACTTCAAAGCGTGGTTCAAAAAAGGCTTGTACATGGGCTCGTTCATGACGGGCATTGAGCAGTGGCTGCTACCGCGTCTAGGCATTCAGAGCCCGCCGTGGACGATTCACCGTACCCTGCCTGACCACGCCATGCTGAAACCGGCGGCAGAGTGCCAACCCATCGTCTACCCGAAGCCAGACAACAAGATCACCTTCGACCGCTTGAGTTCGGTGTTTGTCTCGAACACCAACCACGAAGAACAGCAGCCAGCGCACCTGACGCTGAAAGATGCCAGCGTGCCCGTCAGCGTCAACCTGGCCACCTACGACGGCCCTGAAAGCCGTTATTGCCCGGCCGGTGTTTACGAGTACGTGAAGAACCCAGACGACACCGACCGTCTACAGATCAACGCGCAAAACTGCGTGCACTGCAAGACCTGCGACATCAAAGACCCGACGCAAAACATCGTCTGGGTCACCCCCGAAGGTGGCGGCGGACCCAACTACAGCGGCATGTAAAAACGCGCTGGCTGAGTCGCCGCCAAGCTGGCTCAGCCCTCAGCGACCTGATGGTTGGCCATCAGCTCAAGGGACCGTACCAATGCGGAATGGTCCAAGTCCTGCATGCCGTTGGCACTGCACACTTGCATCAGTTGCGCCGCACCGGCGGTTTGTGGCAACGCCACACCCAAAGACCTTGCACCGTTCAGCGCCAAGTTCAGGTCTTTTTGGTGCAAGCCAATGCGAAAGCCCGGTGCGAACGTGCGTTTGATCATGCGCTCGCCATGCACTTCCAAAATGCGTGAGGCCGCAAAACCACCCATCAGCGCCTGACGCACTTTGGCCGGGTCTGCGCCGGCCTTGCTGGCAAACAGCAAGGCCTCGCCAACCGCAGCGATGTTCAGCGCCACAATGATCTGGTTCGCCACCTTGCAGGTTTGGCCATCCCCATTGCCGCCGACCAGCGTGATGTTTTTACCCATCAACTCAAACAAGGGCTTGACGCGTTCGAACACCGCATCGGGTCCGCCGATCATGATGGTCAGGCTGGCCGCCTTAGCACCGACTTCACCGCCAGAAACGGGCGCGTCCAGATAGTCAGCACCCAGCGCATTGATCTTTTGGGCAAATGTCTTGGTGTCCATCGGCGAGATCGAACTCATGTCGACCACCGTCTTGCCTTTGGACAAGCCGGCGGCTACACCGTTGTCGGCGAACAGCACTTTGTCGACATCCGGCGTGTCGGGCAGCATCATGAAAATAATGTCCGCGCGCTCAGCCACTTCACGCGGCGAGGCACAAGCGGTGGCGCTGCCGGTGAGCAGGTCAGCCGGTATTTTGCTGCGGGTATTCAAGAACACCTCATGCCCTGCCTTGATCAAATGTGCGGCCATCGGTGCGCCCATGATGCCCAAGCCAATAAATCCAAGTTTGCTCATTCAAATACTCCAGTCTCAGTTCATAGAAAAGCGTGTCATGCGTTGCCGCTCAATCGCGATAACGATCGCACAAGGCTTGCGTGGCGCTGCGGAAAGTCCCGAGGTCGCTGCCGACGCCAACGAAGGTCGCACCCAGCGATAGGTAGTGTCTGGCTTGTGCCTCCAATGGCGCCAGAATGCCGACCGGTTTGCCGGCAGCCTTGACATCGGCAAACACTTTGGCGATCACGGCTTGAACTTCGGGGTGTGACGGATTTCCCAGATGCCCCAGCGCAGCGGCCAAATCTGAAGGGCCGACAAAGATCGAGTCAACGCCGTCTATTGCCGCAATCTCTTTGACCGCAGCCACACCCGCCAGACTTTCGATTTGCACCATCACGCAGATGTGGTCGTTGATGGATTTCAAATAGTCAGGAATGGAGCCATAGCGATTGCTGCGCTGTGACACGGCGACACCGCGAATGCCTTGCGGTGGATAGCGCGTGGCAGAAACCGCACTGCGTGCTTCTTCAGCACTTTCAACGAAGGGCACAAGGAAGTTGTAAAAGCCCGCATCCAGCAGTCTTTTGAGCTCGACGGCGCTGTTGCACGAAGGCCTTGCGATGGGTGCGGACGGGCTGTCTTTGAGCGCCATGAGCTGCGGAATAAAGGTGCTGACATCGTTAGGCGAATGCTCACCGTCCAGTAACACCCAGTCAAAACCCGCTAAACCCAGCACCTCTGTCGTGATGGGACTGGCCAAAGACGACCAGCAGCCGATGAGTTTTTTCCCCGCCAATAAATCGCGCTTGAAGCTGTTGGGGAACGGTTGGTAGGGAACAGTTTGTGTCATGGCTGGTTTCTGTCTTTTAAAAGGGAAGCATTGTGCTTGAGCGTCAATCGCCTATGTTACGCGGCCATCCATTTGTTTTGTCACTGCGAGCGTAGCGCGGCAGGCTAGGTGCCCGAATTCGGATTCATGGACTGCCGCGCTACGCTCGCAGTGACAGAATTTATGGCCTAACTGTGCTGTATTTTTCTCACTCCTTCTCACTCCATGAGCTTGTCGTCGCAGCCTCCAAATACGCCAAGCCTAGGGTTTTCCATGAGGCCTTATAAAAAGTCTTGACTTGTTAGATTTCGGCCTTGATAATTTTCAACTTGTCAGACAACTCATGTCTGACGTGAGATTAACAACTGGGAATTGCTGACATGATGACAACCAAGAGCCACCCTAGGCTTTTATTGACCGGCGCTGCGGGCGGCTTGGGTCAAGCGCTTCGCGAACGACTCAAAGCCAATTGCGACGTGTTGCGCCTGTCGGATCGCGTTCCTTTTGGCGAGGTCGGCCAAAACGAGGAAATCGTTTTAGCCGATTTAGCGGATGCCGATGCTGTCAATGCCATGGTGACGGGCGTCAATGCCATCATTCACTTGGGTGGCATCTCGGTTGAAGGACCCTTCGAGCCCATCCTGCAGGCCAATATTCTGGGTGTCTATCACCTGTACGAGGCCGCTCGAAAACAGGGCGTCAAACGAGTGGTGTTTGCCAGCTCTAACCATGTGACTGGTTTTTATCGCCAGAGCGAAACCATCAACGCCGACCAGCCTGCTCGTCCCGATGGCTTCTATGGGCTCAGCAAAGCCTTTGGTGAAGACCTGTCCCGGTTTTACTTTGATCGCTACGGCATCGAGACAGCCTGCGTGCGCATTGGCTCTTCTTTTGCCGAGCCGCGCGATCGCCGCATGTTGGCCAGCTGGCTGAGTTTTGATGACCTGCATCGCCTGATCACGGCTTGTCTAACAACGCCTGTGCTGGGCCATTCCATTATTTTTGGCATGTCGAACAATGCGGTGACGTGGTGGGACAACAGCAAAGCCCGTCATGTGGGTTACGTGCCGAAAGACAGCTCCGACGTGTTCAAGGATGCAGTCTATGCACGCACACCGGTTCCTAATTTGAACGATCCAGCCGTGCAGTTTCAGGGCGGTGGTTTCGTCACAGCCGGTCCGTTTCAGTGACCCCTGTCAGGTAACACGATGACTACGCAGCCAAGCCGAATAGTGACAAGCTCGCGCGACAGCGTGGGTGAGTGCCCGGTTTGGTCTGTCAAAGAGCAAGCCCTGTATTGGGTGGATATCGAAGGGCGCCTTCTTCACCGGTTGAACTGGGCGACGCAGACGCAGCAAACTTGGCGCACCCCGGAACGGGTGGGTTGTATTGCGCTGACAGACAGTCCGGGTGAGCCCCAAGTGCTTATCGCTGCGATGGAAACCGGCGTATTTCTGGTCAAGCTGCGGGACGCTACCGATGTCGATGCGACGCTGATAGCCGCCGTCAAACACCCCTTGCCCAACATGCGATTCAACGATGGCCGCTGTGACGCGGAAGGTCGCTTTTGGGTCAGCACCATGTGCATGGACATGTCATTGGCGGCGCCGGTGGGTGCGGTTTATTGCCTTGATGAATATGGTTTGAGTGAACCCCACATCACCGGGCTTGTCACGCCGAATGGGATGGGCTTCAGCCCCGATGGTCGTTCTTACTACCTGTCCGACTCACATCCTACGGTGCAAAAAATATGGGTTTTCGACCGCGATGCATCAACCGGGGTGCTGTCTCGCCAGCGCCTTTTTGTTGACATGCTCCCGCTGCCAGGTCGTCCTGATGGCGCAGCAGTTGCCGTGGCTGGCTGCTATTGGATTTGCGCCAACGATGCTGGCTTGGTTCATCAGTTTTCCCCTCAAGGCGCGTTACTGACATCCGTCAGCGTCCCCGTGTCCAAGCCAGCCATGTGCGCCTTCGGTGGACCGAACCTAGACATTCTTTTTGTGACCTCGATCTTGCCCGCAGGCGTGCAACCCGAGCAAGCGGGTCTGAATGGCGCGGTGTTTGCGCTAGAGGTCGGCGCGCGCGGTCAACCTGAACCTGTTTTTTCCCGTTTTCCCCTGTGTTGATATTTTTTGCTTTCGATTCATTACTTAAACCCAGTCTTAAGGAGACATCATGACATTTCAAAAATCCCTTGTAGCCGCCGCTGCAGTCTTCGTGGCTTGCACGTCTTACGCCACTGAATTTCGCTCAGCAGACACGCACAACGCAGACGACTACCCGACCGTCACAGCGGTTCGGCACATGAGTGAACTGCTCGAGAAAAAGAGCGGCGGAAAACACAAAATCAAGGTCTTTAACAAGTCCGCCTTGGGAACTGAAAAAGAAACCATCGACCAGGTGAAGATCGGTGCCTTGGACCTGACCCGCGTCAACGTCGGCCCCATGAACGGCATCTGCCCGATGACGCAGGTGCCGACCATGCCATTCTTGTTCCGCTCAGTGGCGCACATGCGCAAGTCGCTGGATGGCCCCGTGGGCGATGAAATCCTCAAGAGCTGCGAGTCGGCTGGCTTCATTGGCCTGGCCTTTTATGACAGCGGTGCACGCTCCATCTACGCCAAGAAACCCATCAAGACCGTGGCCGACACCAAGGGCATGAAAATCCGAGTTCAACAGTCTGACCTGTGGGTTTCCTTGATCAGCGCCATGGGTGCCAACGCCACACCGATGCCCTACGGTGAGGTCTACACCGGTCTGAAGACTGGCTTGATTGATGCGGCCGAAAACAACATTCCCTCCTTCGACACAGCCAAACACGTTGAAGCGGTCAAGTTCTATTCCAAGACCGAACACTCGATGGCGCCAGAAATTCTGGTGATGTCTAAAGTTATTTTTGACAAATTGCCCAAGGCCGAGCAAGACATGATCCGTGCCGCAGCCAAAGAGTCGGTCGCGTTTGAACGTCAGAAGTGGGATGAGCAAGAAGCTAAATCACTGGCGACCGTCAAGGCCGCTGGTGCGCAAATCGTTGAGGTGGACAAAACATCCTTCCAAGCGGTGATGGGTCCGGTGTATGACAAGTTCATGACCACGCCCGACATGAAACGCTTGGTCAAAACGGTTCAAGACACTAAATAAAAAATCCAGCCCCAACGCTGATGAACGACCTGCTAAGGCGGTCATCAGCGAAGGTGAATGGAGGAATATCAATGTATACAAAATTTTGCATCGCGCTGTCCAAGCTTTGCCTGGTACTCGCCGTGACTTGCTTGATCGCGGTCATTCTGTGCGTTCAGTGGCAGGTGATCGGACGCTACGTCTTCAACGACACCCCCACCTGGGCCGAAGCGTTGGCTCTGCTACTGGTCTTGTTTGTGACGGCCTTTGGCTTGGCTGTGGGCGTGCGCGATGCGGGTCATATTGGCCTTGAATCATTGGTCGGCCTGTTGCCCGACAAGTGGCGGCACCGTATTGAAATACTGATTCACCTGCTCGTTGGCACTTTCGGCGTGCTGATGGCGCAAGGCGGCTGGCTGTGGGCCAGCGCCAAATGGTCTGAGAAAAAACCCATGTTGCCCGTACCCGATGGCATCGACTACGTGCCGGTGATGATCGCTGGCGTGCTGATTGTGATTTTTTCAATTGAACATGTGATCGCGCTGGTGCGTGGTCAAGTTGTGGAGCCGACATGGAACTGACCGTACTCGCCCTGAGCTTCACGCTCCTACTGCTGCTCGGCGTGCCGGTTGCCTTTGCGATCGGTCTGTCCTCTGTGGCCACCATCGTCGTGGCGGGCCTGCCCATCGCCGTTGTGTTTCAGAAGATGGTTGGGGGCATGCAAGTGTTCTCGTTCTTGGCCATTCCGTTTTTTGTGTTTGCAGGTGAGCTGATGCTCTATGGCGGTATTGCGGAACGCATCGTTCGCTTTGCCAACAGCTTGGTCGGCCACGTGCGTGGTGGTCTGGGGATGAGCAATGTCATTGGCTGCACTTTGTTTGGCGGCGTTGCCGGTTCGCCCTTGGCGGACGTGTCAGCCATGGGTTCGGTGATGATTCCGTTGATGAAGAAGGAAGGCTACGACGCCGACTACGCCGTCAACGTCACCACCCATGCGGCGCTGGTGGGCGCCATCATGCCGACCTCGCACAACATGATCATTTTCACGCTGGCCACGTCCGGCATTGCCTCGGTCAGTGTGCTCAGTTTGATTTTGGCCGGCTTGGTGCCAGCGATCATCCTGACGCTTTGCAACCTGGGGGCGGCTTATTGGGTCGCGGTCAGGCGCGGCTACCCGACGCGCGGTGCGTTCCCGGGTTGGGGTGAGGTCATGAAGGCTTTTGGCGGGGCACTGCCTGGCTTGCTCGTGGTCGTGATTATTCTGGTGGGCATCTTGTCCGGCGCCTTCACGGCGACTGAGTCAGCCTCCATCGCCGTGGCTTGGGCGCTGCTGGTCACGGTGTTTGTTTACCGCTCGCTGTCGTTGGAGAATTTTCTCAAGGCCTGCATCAAGGCCTGCAAGACGACCGGTGTGGTGCTGTTGCTGATTGGCATTTCTAATGCGTTTGGTTATTTCATGGCGCTCTACGAGGTGCCACAAATGACTGGCGAGATGATGAAGTCCGTGAGCAGTCAGCCGTGGGTCATCTTCCTGATGATCAACGTCTTGTTGTTCGTGCTCGGAACCTTCTTGGACATGGCGGCAACGATCCTGATCTGCACACCGATCTTCTTACCGATTGCCATGCAGTTCGGCATGGACCCTATCCAGTTTGGCATCGTCATGCTGATCAACTGCGCGCTCGGTTTGAACACGCCCCCAGTCGGCTCGGTTCAATTTGTCGGCTGCGCCATCGGAGGCATCTCTGTCGGCCAAGTGATGCGCTCCATCCTTCCGTTTTATGGCGCACTCGGTGTTTGCTTGTTGCTGGTGACGTATGTGCCGATGTTTTCGCTGTGGCTGCCTTCATTGGTGAAGTAAACAGACAACTAAGATAATTACTATCATTACCCTTCAGAACTATTCACACCCGTCATCTATTCTCAATCGCCCATTGATGCAGCCCCCTCCCACCATTACTCCCCCCGACAACGGCATGGCAGCGTTTGCCCTGCAAGATCGAGGTGCCCCTCGCAGACCTCGAGGTTTGGTCACAGAAGTTGTCGACAGCCTAGCGGGCAGCATTCGAGAGGGTCAAATGCCACCCGGCACGAAGCTGCCGACTGAAGCTGAAATCATGAGTCACTTTGGCGTCAGTCGGACTGTCGTTCGCGAAGCCATCTCGAAGCTTCAAGCCTCTGCGTTGGTTGAAACGCGGCACGGCATCGGCACCTTTGTGCTGGCGCTGCAAGATCTCGGTAACTTCAAGATTGCAGCGGAAGACTTCACGACGGTCGCGGATGTGATTTCAGTCTTGGAGCTGCGGATCAGCCTAGAAACTGAGGCAGCGGGTCTGGCCGCCCGGCGGCGCTCGCCCGACAATCTTACGGCCATGAAGACCGCCTTGGACGCCTTCAAGGAATCGATACGACAAGATTCAGATGCGGTGCCGCCTGACTTCCAGTTCCACATGGAAGTGGCCCACTCGACAGGTAACCGCCATTTTGCCGATCTGATGACCTATCTCGGCACCATGATCATTCCGCGCACTCGCGTCAACACCACGCTGAACGCACCGGAAGGTAGGCTGAAGTATTTACAACGCGTCAACACTGAGCATGAAGACATCTATAAAGCGATTGAGAGACAAGATGTCGAGGCCGCTCGGGCCGCCATGCGCACGCATTTGTCAAACAGCCAAGAGCGCCTTCAAAAGGGCAAAAACCTCCACACGATGCAGCCTTAAGAACTTACCTACGCCAATGAGTTGAAGCCTGTCAATCAGGAGATTCACCGGAAGAGCCCAGAAACGTTCCCCCTTAAGCTACAAAACAAGTAGCAACGCACCAGTAGCACCGCCAAACTGCGTTATATTCGTGGCGCAAACGTGAGCTCATAAAAGCTTTGGCATAAATTCAAAAAGAAGACGATACGAGGATGAGCTCAATGGGTGCCAAGGAGAACGCGGCGGTGGGTCAACTGCTGGAGTTGCTGGAAGCACGCTTTGCGCTGCGTGTGTTGTGGGCCCTCAAAGATGGGCATCCACAGACTTTTCGCCTGCTGCAAGACAGCGTTGGCCACATCACTCCGAACACACTGAACACCCGTATCAAAGAGCTCCGCGCGGCAGGCCTGCTGATTCATGACGGCAAAGGCTATGTGGTCACAGCCATGGGCGCTGACCTCCTGAAACGCCTGAACGACCTACCAGCCTTCGCGGGCAAGTGGTCTACCAGTCAGGCCAAAATCGCCACCGCCAAAAAACCTGCCAAGTAAGCCGGTTCAACCCCTTGGGGACTTTTCAAGCAAATTAATCCCTTGTCTTGAAAAGGGCCTTGGCATCCCCAATTGCCTCTTCTGATCGCATTCCTCATCAAGTTCCAATGTCCCAAAACAATTCACCCGAACAAAAACAAACCTTGACCGGCGCCCCGAGCCCGGAAGAACTGGAAGCCGCGCAAGCCGCTAACGAATCTGATGCCATGGAGGCGTTGCCCGCCCTGCAGGCTGAGTTTCTGGCATTGCAAGCTAAGAATACGGAATTGGCCGATAACTATTTGCGTGCCAAAGCTGAAGCAGAGAACGCCCGTCGCCGAGCTGATGAGGAAATCTCAAAGGCCCGGAAATTTGCCGTTGAGAGCTTTGCCGAAAGCCTGCTGCCAGTCACCGACAGCCTTGAAGCTGGACTTCAACTCAAAGACGCCAGTGCCGAGCAAATCCGTGAAGGTACAGAAGCCACGCTGAAGCAGCTCAAGAGCGCGCTAGAACGTAACCGTGTGATGGAAATCGACCCGGCGGCCGGGGCCAAATTTGACCCCCACCAGCACCAAGCCATCAGCATGGTGCCGCTGCCTCCAGAATCCACACAAGAGGTCAACACCGTTGTCATGGTGTTGCAAAAAGGCTATCTCATTGCTGACCGCGTGCTGCGGCCAGCGCTGGTCACGGTGGCCGCGCCTAAATAAGAGGCACCTGAAAAATAAGCCAGTCAACAGGGTCTTGAAGTTTCTGTACTTAACCCTAAGTCAGCTTCATAGCCGCACACAAGCAGTTACATCGCCTGATGAGCAAGGCCCGACGTCAGGGTCTGCTTCGCCGGCAGCATTGATTAAAAATAACAGGAGTTAAGCATCATGGGAAGAATCATCGGCATTGACCTCGGAACCACCAACAGCTGCGTGTCCGTCATGGAGGGCAACACCCCCCGCGTCATTGAAAACTCTGAAGGCGCGCGCACCACGCCGTCCATCGTGGCCTACCAAGAAGGCGGCGACGTACTGGTGGGCGCTTCAGCCAAGCGCCAAGCGGTCACCAACCCACGCAATACGCTGTACGCAGTCAAACGACTGATCGGTCGTAAGTTCTCTGAAAAAGAAGTGCAAAAAGACATCGATCTGATGCCTTACAAAATTGTGGCTGCCGACAACGGCGATGCTTGGGTGCAAGTGCACGACAAGCAGCTCTCCGCACAGCAGGTCAGCGCAGACATCCTGCGCAAAATGAAGAAAACCGCTGAAGACTATCTGGGTGAAGCGGTCACTGAGGCCGTCATCACCGTGCCGGCCTACTTCAATGACGCGCAGCGTCAAGCCACCAAAGACGCTGGCCGGATTGCCGGTTTGGACGTCAAACGCATCATCAACGAGCCAACCGCTGCAGCCTTGGCCTTTGGCTTGGACAAGCAGGAAAAAGGCGATCGCAAGATTGCTGTGTATGACTTGGGCGGCGGTACCTTCGACATTTCCATCATCGAAATTGCCGACGTCGACGGTGAAAAACAATTTGAAGTGCTGTCGACCAACGGCGACACCTTCTTGGGTGGCGAAGACTTCGACCAACGCATCATCGACTTCATCATCGACGAGTTCAAGAAAGAATCTGGCGTCAATTTGAAGAGCGACGTACTGGCTCTGCAGCGCCTGAAAGAAGCCGCTGAAAAAGCCAAGATCGAACTGTCGAGCAGCGCCCAGACCGACATCAACCTGCCTTACATCACAGCGGATGCATCGGGTCCTAAACACCTGAACATCAAGATGACCCGCGCCAAGCTGGAAAGTTTGGTTGACGAGTTGATCGAGCGCACGATTGCACCTTGCCGCATGGCCGTCAAAGACGCCGGCATTGATGTCAGCGCTATTCACGATGTGATTTTGGTTGGCGGCATGACCCGCATGCCCAAGGTCCAGGAGAAGGTCAAAGAATTCTTCGGCCGTGAGCCACGCAAAGACGTCAACCCGGACGAGGCTGTGGCCGTTGGCGCAGCCATTCAGGGCCAAGTGCTGTCGGGTGACCGCACCGACGTCTTGCTGCTGGACGTGACACCGTTGTCCTTGGGTATCGAAACCATGGGCGGCGTCATGACCAAGATGATCAAGAAGAACACGACGATCCCGACCAAGTTTGCCCAGACCTTCTCCACGGCGGAAGACAACCAGCCCGCCGTCACCATCAAGGTGTTTCAGGGTGAGCGCGAGATCGCCTCTGGCAACAAAGGCCTCGGCGAATTCAAC
This sequence comes from Comamonadaceae bacterium, assembly GCA_947378785.1. Taxonomy (GTDB): domain Bacteria; phylum Pseudomonadota; class Gammaproteobacteria; order Burkholderiales; family Burkholderiaceae_C; genus Polaromonas. Next base: position 15,167 of record CANCLK010000039.1, on the reverse strand, counting down.
CTCGAAGGTATTCCGCCGTCAGCCCGTGGCACGCCACAGATTGAAGTGTCGTTTGACATCGACGCCAACGGCATCTTGCACGTCGGCGCCAAAGACAAAGGCACCGGCAAAGAAAACAAGATCACCATCAAGGCCAACTCCGGTTTGACCGAAGCCGAGATTCAGCAAATGGTGAAAGACGCTGAACTCAATGCTGCGTCCGACAAAGAAAAAGTCGAGTTTGTTCAAGCCAAGAACAATGCAGAGGCCATGGTCCACAGCGTTCGAAAATCTCTGGTCGAGTACGGCGACAAGCTGGATGCTGGCGAGAAAGAGAAAATCGAGAAAGCCATCAGCGACATGGAAGAAGCGCTCAAAGGTGAAGACAAAGCCGCCATTGACGCTAAGAACGCGGCATTGATGGAAGCCAGCCAAAAGTTGGGCGAGAAGATGTACGCTGACATGCAGGCCAATCAGGCCGAGCAAACCGCTGCAGCAGGCCCAGGCGGCGCAGCCGGTGCGGCTGGCAACGACGCCAAGGCAGCCGACGATAATGTCGTTGATGCTGAGGTCAAGGAAGTCAAAAAGGGTTAAACCTTTCTTCGGGCTTCGGCCCGTTGCCTCAAAGCGGAATCAAGGGCTGAGCCAGGATTCCGCTTTCGCACTTTCAGATTCCCCGTTTTTTTTCACTGAATACGCAGTTTCATGGCCAAAAAAGATTATTACGACACGCTGGGTGTTCCCAAAAACGCCAGCGAAGAGGACATTAAAAAAGCCTATCGCAAGCTTGCGATGAAGCATCACCCTGACCGCAATCAGGGTGATGGCTCTAAGGCTTCTGAAGAAAAATTCAAAGAAGCCAAAGAAGCCTATGAGATGCTGTCTGACGGCAACAAGCGCGCAGCCTATGACCAGTACGGCCACGCCGGCGTAGACCCCAACAGGGGTGGTGGCGGCGGTGGCGGACCAGAAGGTTTTGGCGGCTTCGCTGAAGCTTTCGGCGATATTTTTGGCGACGTCTTCAATGGCGCCAATGGCCGCGGGCAACAGCGCGGCGGACGCCAGGTTTTTCGCGGTGGCGATCTCAGCTACGCGATGGAAATCACGCTGGAAGAAGCGGCTGGCGGGAAGGATGCCCAAATTCGCATCCCCAGCTGGGACGACTGTAAGACCTGCCAAGGCAGCGGTGCCAAACCTGGCACCAAGGTCGCGACCTGCACCACCTGCCACGGACACGGCGTGGTTCAAATGCGTCAAGGCTTTTTTAGCGTCCAACAAAACTGCCCGCAGTGCAAAGGCACCGGCAAACTCATTCCAGAACCCTGCGTGGCTTGCCACGGCGTGGGCAAAACAAAGAACAACAAGACCCTCGAAGTCAAAATTCCGGGTGGCATTGACGACGGCATGCGCATTCGTTCAACCGGTAATGGAGAACCGGGCACCAACGGCGGCCCACCGGGGGACCTCTACATCGAAATCCGAATCAAGAAGCACGATATTTTTGAACGTGAAGGTGATGACTTGCATTGCGTTGTGCCCATCAGCTTTCCGCGTGCGTCTCTCGGCGGAGAAATTGAAGTTCCGACACTCTCTGGCAAAGCAGCCATCGACATTCCCGAAGGCACCCAAGCCGGCAAACAGTTCCGGCTGCGCGGCAAGGGCATCAAAGGCGTGCGCTCCAGCTACCCGGGTGATCTCTACTGCCACATCGCCGTCGAAACGCCAGTGAAACTGACCGAGCACCAGCGCAAGCTGCTGAAGGAGTTTGAAGAGTCCTTGAAAAAAGGCGGCGCCAAGCACTCACCCACCGAAGAGGGTTGGACGGACAAGTTGAAGAACTTCTTCAACGCCTGACCTGCCATCAGGCTCATCAGCTGCGCTAAAGACCTTGATCGGATGCAGCAACGGTCAGCGATGACGACGCAGGGTGGAGGTCTGCCCTATAGTCGAATTCCTTTCCCTTACCGCACTCGATCACATGAAAACAAAAGCAGCCGTCGCTTGGAAGTCAGGACAACCCCTGAGCATTGAAACCGTCGACCTTGACGGGCCGAGATTTGGCGAAGTGCTGATCGAGATCAAGGCCACCGGCATTTGCCACACCGACTACTACACGCTGTCAGGGGCCGACCCTGAAGGCATTTTTCCGGCCATTCTGGGCCATGAAGGTGCGGGCATTGTGGTCGACGTTGGCCCCGGGGTGACCTCGCTGCAAAAAGGCGACCACGTCATTCCGCTCTACACACCAGAGTGCCGCCAGTGCAAATACTGCCTGTCGCGCAAGACCAATTTGTGCCAGCTTATTCGCGGCACCCAAGGCAAAGGCTTGATGCCAGACGCCACCAGCCGCTTCAGCCTGAACGGCGAGCCGATCTTCCATTACATGGGCACATCGACTTTCAGCAACTACACAGTAGCCCCCGAAATCTCACTCGCCAAAATCCGCAAGGACGCGCCGTTTGACAAGGTCTGCTACATCGGCTGCGGCGTCACCACCGGCATTGGTGCCGTGCTGTTCACGGCCAAGGTCGAAGCCGGTGCCAACGTCGTGGTGTTCGGTCTGGGCGGCATCGGCCTGAACGTGATTCAGGGTGCCAAGATGGTGGGCGCCGACAAGATCATCGGCGTTGACTTGAATCCGGCACGTGAGGCGATGGCCCGAAAATTCGGCATGACCCACTTCTTAAACCCCAAAGCCATTGAGGCGGCTGGCGGTAACTTGGTCGATGCCATTGTGCAGCTGACCGACGGCGGCGCTGACTACAGCTTCGAGTGCATCGGCAACACCAAAGTCATGCGTCAAGCGCTCGAATGCACGCACAAGGGTTGGGGCCGCAGCATCATCATCGGCGTGGCCGAAGCCGGCGCTGAAATCAGCACCCGTCCGTTCCAATTGGTGACCGGTCGCAAATGGGAAGGCTCGGCCTTTGGCGGTGCACGCGGTCGCACCGACGTGCCGAAAATTGTCGACTGGTACATGGAAGGCAAGATCAACATCGACGACCTGATCACCCACACCATGCCGCTGGAAGACATCAACAAAGGCTTTGAACTGATGAAAAGCGGCGAGTCGATTCGTGGGGTTGTACTGTTTTAAGGCGTATCGATGGCCGCCAGCACCTTCGGCGGTGACATGGGCAGCTCGGTCATGCGTCGACCGACGGCATCTGCAATGGCATTTGCAATGGCAGCCATCGCCGGCACGATGCTCACCTCACCGGCACCCTTAACGCCAAACGGATGGTTGGGATTGGGCACTTCGACGATCACGGCTTCAATCATGGGCAGATCTGATGCCACTGGAATTCGGTAATCCAGAAAGCCCGCATTGGCAAGGCGGCCGTTCTGGTTGTAGATATATTCTTCATTCAAGGCCCAGCCAATCCCTTGCACCACGCCACCATGAATTTGGCCTTCAACATAACTTCGATGGATAGCGCGTCCCACGTCTTGTGCGCAGACAAAACGCAGGATTTTGACCGCACCCGTTTCGGGATCGACTTCGACATCGCAGAACTGCGTTGAAAAGCCCGGCGCCTGACCGCTGGCGTTGACCGCTACTTCGGTTGCAATCGGTCCACCCGTGAGCCCTCGCTGGGCTGCGATGGCCTTGAGCGACAGAGGCTCAAAATCGCCGACGCTGGCGTCCCTAACTTTGGCATAGCCGCCCTCCCACACCACGTTGTCAATGTCTGTTTTCCACATCAAAGCAGCGCGCAAGCGCAGGTTGTCAATGATGTTGTTGCAGGCATCGACCACGGCGATACCCGTTGCAAAAGTGACACGTGAGCCGCCGGTGACGTGGGTGTAACCAACCGAGGCGGTGTCGGCCACGATGGACCGTACCTTGTCGTAGGGCACACCCAGCGTCTCGGCCGCCATCAATGCCATGGATGCCCGTGAGCCACCAACGTCCATGCTGCCGGTCGCGATGGAAACCGTCCCGTCTTCGTTGATGTGCACGGTGGCACTCGATTCGCCGCCACCGTTGAACCAAAAGCCAGACGCCACGCCACGCCCTTGATGCTTGCCAAGCGGTGCGCGGTACCCGGGATGATCGAGCAAGGCCTGAATTGTCTCGGCAAAACCATCGTGTGTGTGCTTAGCTCCCTGTACTGTCGGCGAGCCGGTTTTAACCGCGTTCTTGAGCCGAAGCTTTAAGGGGTCCATCCCTAGCTTGGCCGCCAACACATCAAGAACACTCTCGACAGCAAACGCAGAGATCGGGGAGCCAGGGGCACGGTACGCGACGACCTTGGGTCGGTTGCTGACAACGTCAAAGCCAACCGATCGCACGTTTTGAATCGCATAAGGCGAAAACGCGCAGATGGTGGCATTCATGACGGGTGAACCAGGAAAAGCACCCGCTTGAAATTTGAACAGTCCGTCTGCAGCCACCATCGTGCCGTCTTTTTTGACGCCGATCTTGATGGTCATGGAGGAGCCGGAGGTCGGGCCAGTGGCCCTGAAAACATCTTCGCGACTCATCATGATCTTGACGGGATGGCCGGTCTTTCGCGACAGCGCTAAAGCAATCGGCTCGACATACACGACGGTTTTTCCGCCGAAGCCGCCACCGATTTCGGCTGGATGCACCAGCAGGTCGCTGATCGACATGCCGAGTAGCTTGGCCGTATAAGCCCGCACAACGAAGTGCCCTTGACTCGAAGACCACAGCTCAGCCTGACCATCCGCACCAAAGCGCGCGAGGCATGCGTGCGGCTCGATATAACCTTGGTGCACGGGTGCGGTCTTGAAGCTCATTTCGACGACTTCATCGGCCGAGGCAAAGCCCGCATCCAGATTCCCAATCTTGAACTCGACTCTCTTCGAGATATTCGAGGGATGGCTTGACGCAGGGTCAACGCCGCGCGTGATCATGTCTGCAAACAGCAAGGGGGCATCGACCCTCATGGCGTCGTCGACCTCAATGACATGAGGCAACACATCGTAGTCAACCTCAATCAGCCGCAAGGCTGCCTCAGCGATAGCCGGCGTCGTGGCAGCGACGGCGGCCACCGCATGACCTTCGTAAAGCACTTTTTCACGCGCCAACACATTGCGCGTCATGTGCCAATAATTGACAGCCACACGTTCCGGGCCAACATATTCAAATTTCTGTTCAGGCAGATCACCGCCGATGATCACGCACTTAACACCCGGCAGCGCACGCGCCTTAGACAGGTCGATCGAACGGATCGTCGCATGGGCATGTGGCGATCGCAAGATGCTGGCCCAAAGCATGCCGGGCAGAGAATAATCTGCGCCATATTGAGCGGCCCCGGTGACCTTGGGGACCCCATCAGGCCGTACCGGGCTGGTGCCAATCACAGTGGCCGCTTTTGGGGTGAGCTTTGTTTTCATCAGCATGTTGTGGTGCCCCGCATCTCGCGTGCGGCGTCCAGCACCGCTTCGATGATTTTGTTGTAGCCCGTGCAGCGGCACAGGTTGCCCGCCAGCCAGAAGCGAACCTCTTCTTCGCTAGGGTCCGGGTTACGTTCGAGCAGCGAGCGGGCTGCGATCAGAAAACCGGGCGTGCAAATCCCGCACTGCAGTGCCGCGTGTTCCAGAAACTTGCGTTGAAGAACATGCAGGCTTTCGCCTTGGGCCATGCCCTCGATGGTTTGAATCGTCTTGCCCTGTGCCTCAACGCCCAGCACGAGGCAGGAGCACACCAAGCGTCCATCCAGCGTCACGCTGCAGGCACCACAATCGCCGGTGCCACAGCCCTCTTTGGTACCGGTCATGCCCAATTCGTCCCGCAGGATCGTCAGCAGCGTCTGCTGCGTGTCACACAAAAACTCACGCGCATCCCCGTTGATGGTGGTTGTTACATGGTGCTTTGACATGTCAATGTTTCCCCATCGCTCTGTCGAGCGCAATTGTGGCAGCGCGCTTGGCCAGCACGCCCGAGACTTTGATTCGGAACGCTTTGGTTCCGCGCTTGTCGTCAATAGGTTGAGCGGCCGCACTGGCCGCCGCGGCCAGTCGCTCAAGTGCCTCTGCATCAACCCTTGTACCAATCAGCGCAGCTGCCGCTTCTGGCACCAACAGCGCGCGTGCAGCGACCGCCCCCAGACTGACTCGGGCGTGCGTGCACACACCACGTTCATCAAGGGTTAGGTTGACGCCAACGCCAACCACGGCGATGTCCATCTCAGAGCGTGGCGTGAAGCGCAAGTAGGCATCGCCTGATCTTGCTGCGCGTTGGGGTAAAACAAATGAAGTCACCATCTCGCCTTTGGCGAGCGATGTTTTGCCAGGTCCCGCCGCAATCTGTTCAACGGGCACTGATCGCCGACCATCAGGCCCGATGATGTTGGCGATAGCACCCGCAGCAATCATGGCCGGCACACTGTCCGCAGCGGGAGATGCGTTGCACACATTGCCGCCGATCGTTGCACGTCCACGGACCTGTACCGAGCCGACCAGATTGACGGCATCAATCACACCCGGCCAAGTTTCAGCAAACGCGGCATCTTCGGTCAGCCGCATACAGGAGACAGCTGCACCGATCAGGTAGCCACTTTTCTCATTAGAGATCGAGGTCATCTCAGCGATATTTTTGACATCCACCAAGAGTTTAGGCGTGTGCTGCCCGGATCGCATTTGGATGATCAGGTCAGTGCCACCTGAGAGCACTTTAGCCGGACCCGTGGCGACTGCCAGCAATGCCACTGCAGCCTCTGCGGTCGTCGGCATTTCGTAACGGAGTTCACTCATCTCACCTTCCTTCTCGTTTTGTGACACCGATGGGGTGCTTAACTGAGGGTCTAGAAAAACTCGATCAACCAGCCAGTCATCATGGCACAGCCCGGCTAGCCCACTAGTCGCTTGCGCGCTTCGGCGTATTCCCGCCTCAACTGAGACACAAAGTCAGCCGTGCTTTGCACTTGCGTGACCGCGCCAATGCCTTGGCCGCAGCCCCAAATGTCTTTCCAAGCTTTGGTCCGGTTACCACCGAAGTCCATTTTGCTGGCATCGCTTTCGGGCAGGTGCTCTGGGTCCATCCCCGCTGCACGGATGGACGCGGCGAGGTAGTTGCCGTGTACGCCTGTGAACAGATTGCTGTAGATGATGTCGTCTGAATTGCTGTCGATGATGGCTTGCTTGTAATCGTCTGCGGCGCGGGCTTCTTCCGTGGCGATGAAGGCTGAGCCGATGTAGGCGAAGTCAGCGCCCATGGCCTGCGCGGCCAGCACCGCCGCGCCGGTGGAGATGGCGCCAGAGAGCGCCACCGGGCCATCAAACCACTGGCGGATTTCCTGCATCAAGGCGAATGGACTTTTGACGCCAGCATGACCACCCGCACCAGCCGCCACAGCGACCAAACCATCAGCGCCTTTTTCAATCGCCTTGTGGGCAAACTTGTTGTTGATGACGTCATGCAGCACCACCGCGCCATAGCTGTGGGCCGCGGCGTTGATGTCTTCGCGTGCCCCTAGCGAGGTGATGTAGATCGGCACCCGGTACTTCACGCACAGCGCCATGTCGCTCTCTAGTCGCTCGTTCGACTTGTGGACGATCTGGTTCATGGCGAAAGGCGCCGCCGGCCGCTCAGGATGCGCACGGTCATGCGCGGCCAGCGTTTCGGTGATTTCGGCAAGCCATTCGTCCAACTGCGCAGCCGGCCTGGCGTTCAGTGCGGGCATGGCACCGACGACACCGGCGATGCATTGCGCGACCACAAGCTTCGGGTTGCTGATGAGGAACAAGGGCGAGCCGATGATTGGCAGCGGCAAACGCCTCAAGGCACCGGGAAGTCTTGACACGGTGAAGAGGTTTAAAAAGCGTCGAGCGCCAGCGCCGTGACGCTGTCAGCGCCGTCCACAATGCTGTCGCGAAGGCCAGGTGCTTTGGTCAGCAGATGGTCAGCGTAGAAGCGCGCTGTGGTGATCTTGGCGCACATGAAATCATCGCCGAACGTTCCGGCATCGCCGGTGACCAAGGCCTGCTCTGCCACCAATAAGGCGCGGGCCATTTGCCAGCCGGCCATCACGTTACCCGCCAGCATGAGGTAAGGCACGCTGCCGGCAAAGACCGCGTTGGGCGATGATTTGGTGTGGCTGGCAATGAAGTTGACGACGTCCAGCAAGGCCAGCCGTGCGGCCTGCAAACGACTCGCCACGACCCGTGCGTTGGCACCGCCCTGCTGCCGCAACTCGGACTCAGTGATCTCGATTTGTGCAGCGATCGCCTTGGCCGTCTGGCCGCCGTCGCGCGCCGTTTTTCGACCGACCAAATCATTGGCTTGAATCGCGGTGGTGCCTTCGTAGATGGTCAGGATTCGCGCGTCGCGGAAGTACTGCGCTGCACCAGTTTCTTCGATGTAACCCATGCCGCCGTGCACCTGCACGCCCAGCGAAGTGACGTCTTGGCTCATCTCGGTACTGAAGCCTTTGATCAGCGGCACCATGAATTCATAAAACGCTAAGTTCTGTTGGCGCACGTCTGCATCGGGGTGGTGATGCGACGCGTCGTAGGCAGCTGCAGACACCGTGGCCATGGCGCGGCAGCCTTCGGTGTAGGCACGCATGGTCATCAACATGCGCTTCACATCGGGGTGGTGAATGATCGCACCGCTAGCGGGCAAAGAACCATCGACGGGCCGGCTTTGGACTCGGTCTTTGGCAAACTGCACGGCCTTTTGGTAGGCGCGTTCAGCAATGGCAATGCCTTGCATACCCACCGCGTAACGCGCTGAGTTCATCATGATGAACATGTACTCGAGGCCGCGGTTTTCTTGACCCACCAGATAACCCACAGCACCGCCGTGGTCACCGAACTGCAATACCGCCGTCGGGCTGGCCTTGATGCCGAGCTTGTGCTCAATGCTGACACAATGCACGTCGTTGCGCTCACCCCGCGAGCCATCGGGCTTGGCCATGAATTTAGGCACGACAAACAGGCTGATGCCCTTGACACCTTCAGGCGCACCCGTGACGCGGGCGAGCACCAAATGAACGATGTTCTCGGCCATGTCGTGCTCACCGTAGGTGATGAAAATCTTAGTGCCAAATACCTTGTAGGTACAGTCGGGCTGTGGTTCTGCGCGGCTGCGCACGGCGGCCAGATCAGAACCGGCTTGGGGCTCTGTCAGGTTCATGGTGCCGGTCCATTGACCGCTGACCATTTTTTCAAGGTAAGTCGCGTTGAGTTCGTCCGAGCCAGCGGTGAGCAGCGCTTCAATCGCACCGTCGGTCAGCATCGGGCACAAGGCAAAACTCATGTTGGCCGAATTGAGCATCTCTCCGCAGGCAGCACCGATGGTTTTAGGCAAACCCTGGCCACCAACATCAAGCGGGTGCTGCAGCCCTTGCCAACCACCTTCAACATACTGCTTGAAGGCCTCCTTGAAACCGGGCGTGGTGGTGACCACGCCTTGCTGCCAACTAGAAGGATTTTTGTCACCCTCCCAGTTCAGCGGCGCCAGCACGCCCTCGCTGAACTTGGCAGACTCTTCCAGCACCGCCTGCGCCGTTTCAAAACCCGCATCGGCAAAAGCCGGTAGCTTGGCCAACTCGTCGATCGCAGCCAGATGCTGGATGTTGAACAGCATGTCTTTGACGGGGGCGGTGTAGCTCATGGTTAAAGCGCTGCAGTCAGTTCCGGCACTGCGACGAACAGATCGGCTTCGAGGCCGTAATCAGCCACGCTGAAAATCGGTGCCTCGGCGTCCTTGTTGATCGCCACGATAACCTTGCTGTCTTTCATGCCGGCCAAGTGCTGGATCGCACCCGAAATGCCCGCCGCAATGTAAAGCTGAGGCGCGACGATCTTGCCGGTTTGGCCGACTTGCCAGTCGTTGGGCGCGTAGCCTGCGTCCACAGCAGCGCGCGAGGCGCCTAATGCAGCGCCGAGCTTGTCAGCCAACGGCGTCATGACTTCGTCAAATTTCTCAGCACTGCCGAGGGCCCGACCACCGCTGACGATGATCTTGGCGGCCGTCAGTTCAGGGCGGTCGCTCTTGGCAATTTCGCTGCCGATGAAAGTCGACTTACCGCTGTCCGACACGCCAGTCGCCACGTCCACAGCGGCAGAGCCGCCCGTGGCTGCAGCCGGGTCAAAACCGGTGGTACGCACAGTGATGACCTTCACGGCATCTAGGCTTTGCACGGTCGCGATGGCGTTGCCGGCATAGATCGGACGCTCAAACGTGTCTGGGCTGTCGACTTGGGTGATGTCGGAGATCTGGCCGACGTCAAGCGAGGCCGCCACGCGCGGCGCGATGTTCTTGCCCGACGCGGTAGCCGGAAACAAGATGTGCGAATAAGCCGACGCCATGCCCAGCACTTGTGCGGCCATGTTTTCAGCCAAACCGTGTTCAAAGTGCGCGCCATCGACGTGAATCACTTTGCTCACGCCAGCGATCTGGCTGGCAGCTTGTGCAGCGGCGGCGGCGTTGAAGCCTGCTACCAGCACATGAACATCGCCGCCGCACTGAGCGGCTGCGGTCACAGTGTTGAGGGTGGCAGGCTTGATACCCGCGTTGTCGTGTTCAGCAATCACCAAAGAAGTCATGTCAAATCACCTTCGCTTCATTTTTAAGTTTGTCGACGAGTGCAGCCACGTCGGCTACTTTGACGCCAGCGCTGCGCTTAGGCGGCTCGCTGACTTTGAGGGTTTTGATACGCGGCGTGACGTCGACGCCCAGCTCTTCTGGCTTGTAGGTGTCCATCTGCTTTTTCTTGGCCTTCATGATGTTCGGCAAGGTCACGTAGCGCGGCTCGTTCAGGCGCAAATCGGTGGTGATGATGGCGGGCAGTGTGAGCGACAGGGTCTCAGAACCACCGTCGACTTCGCGGCTGACCGTCACCTTGCCATCCGCCACTTCGACTTTGGACGCGAAGGTGGCCTGTGGCCAGCCCAGCAAAGCGGCCAGCATCTGGCCGGTTTGATTGCAGTCGTCGTCAATGGCTTGTTTGCCCAAAATCACCAGCTGCGGCTGTTCTTTGTCGACCAAGGCCTTGAGCAGCTTGGCAACGGCCAGCGGCTGCAGTTCTTCCGTGGTGTCGACCAAAATAGCGCGGTCAGCACCGATGGCCATGGCCGTGCGCAGGGTTTCCTGGCATTGCGTGACGCCGCAGCTGACGGCGATGACTTCAGTCACGGCGCCTTTTTCTTTCAGGCGGGTGGCTTCTTCAACAGCGATTTCGTCGAAGGGGTTCATGCTCATCTTCACATTGGCGATGTCCACACCGGTGCCGTCTGACTTGACACGCACCTTGACGTTGTAATCCACCACGCGTTTGACGGGTACCAAAACCTTCATCAGAAGTCTCCAGACATATTGAGTTGACGTTAACGTAAGGTAGCTATTCTATTCGGCCCAGAGGTGCTGGCCCCGCGGCGCTGTGCAGATGCACCACCCGCTGGGGGTACGGAATTTGAATTCCATGCTGGCGAAGCGACTTGAGAATCGCCATATTGACGAGAGAACGGATGTTTTGCTGGCCGTTTTCTGGGTCAACAACCCAAAAATTGACCGTGAATTCCAGCCCATCCACGCCCAAATTAGTGAGGTTCACCGAGGGCACGGGGTCCGGGTCTTTGAGCACGCGGGTTTGACTTGAAGCGGCTTCGCTCAATAAGCGCAACACCAAGTCCACATCGCTGTCGTAACCCACCGAGACCACCGTCGAGAGCATCACCCGACTGTCGGCCAGCGACAAGTTCTCTATCCGGCTGCTGATGAATATTTCGTTCGGCACGATGGACTCACGGCCCGTCAGCGCTCGCACCACGGTGTAGCGCGCATTGATGTCGGTGATGCGGCCCTCAAAACCATCGACCCGCACGCTGTCGCCAATGCGCACACTGCGCTCGGCCAGAATCACAAAACCGCTGACGTAACTGGCCGCCAGTTTTTGCAGGCCGAAGCCAATGCCGACACCAATCGCACCGCCCAGCACCGACAAGGCCGTCAGGTCAATGCCCACCGCAGACAACGCCACCAGCAAGCCGACAAAGACCAGCAAGGCTCGCGTCGCATTGCTCACAGCCTTGCGCAGTGACAGGTCGTTGCCGACCGCTGATCGCAACAAACGCGTTTCAATGGCGGAAGAAATCCACAGCGCCACAATCAGCACGGCACCGGCCGTCAGCGTGCCCTCAATAAGGGTGCGAACCGACATGGAGGTCGCGCCGACGCGCCAGTGGATGGTGTCTAGTTCTTCTAGGATCATTGGCAGCAGCCCGCTGATCCACAGCACCAGTACGAGCCAGACCAGCCAGGAGATCGTGCGTTCCAGCGCGCGCACCAGCGGCGCATTTTTGAAGGCCACTTGCAAGACCTTGACCCCCAAACGAATGACGGCCAGCGCCACCAGCACCGGCATGGCGACCGTGAAGACAGTGATCGGCAGTGCCGAAGCCAGCATCGCCCGAGCGGCGTAACCCAGGCACAGCAGCACCAAAGGGAACATCACACCGTCAATCATTTTTCGGCCGAAGAGGATGGATCGCTCATCTTGGATGCCCGTGGCGCGGCGAACCAGAGAGGTCAGCAACCAAGCCAAGCCCAGGCAGACGGCCAACGCCACGAATTCAATCAAGGCAGCCTGCTGAGCCAGCGCGCTGAACCAAGCTTCCAGCTTGTCTATATGGATGGGCGAGGTCAATGAAGAGGTGCCACTAGCGGCCATCGGGATTTCCTAAACAAAAACATCAAAGATCGGCCAGCACTCGAACATGCGCTTCAACGCTGCGTGCCAGCGCACTGAGGTTGTACCCCCCCTCCAAGGACGACACGATACGGCCATGGGCATGCCGCTTCGCCACATCTTTGATGCGCTGCGTGATCCATGCGTAGTCCTGCTCGACCAGCCCCAGTTGGCCAAGGTCGTCGTCTCGGTGCGCGTCAAAACCAGCGCTGATGAAAATCATCTGCGGCTTGAATTCCTCCAACCGAGGGAGCCACGTTTTTTCGATCAACTCGCGAATAGGCGGACCTTTGGTGTAAGGCGGGATCGGCAAGTTCAGCATATTCGGCGCATCGCTGTCTGCGCCACTGTTGGGGTACAACGGGTGTTGGAAAAAGCTCACCATCAAAATGCGCTCGTCGCCGGTGACGATGTCTTCAGTGCCGTTGCCGTGGTGAACATCAAAGTCAACAATGGCGACGCGCTTGAGGCCGTGGCGTTCCAACGCATATTTGGCCGCCACCGCCACGCTGTTGATAAAACAGAAGCCCATGGATTTGCTGCTGCAGGCATGGTGACCGGGCGGACGCACGGCGCAAAAAGCGTTTTCAATCTCACCCGCCATCACCGCATCCGTGGCCGCCAAGGTGGCTCCAGCAGCTCGCAGCACAGCGTTCCATGTGTGCACATTCATGGCAGTGTCCGGGTCCAGCTGCGCATAGGAGGGACCGCCAGCGTTGATATCGTCAGCGAGCTGACTCGACAGACCGTGCAGCGCAGCCACCAACATGCGGTCGTGCGCCAACTCAATATCGGACAGCGGTGCCAAAGGCGCCTCACGCCGGTCCAGCACATCGGCAACGCCGGTGATCAGCAGACGGTCCTCAATAGCGTCAAGCCGCTCAGGGCATTCCGGGTGACCGGGCCCCATCTCGTGTTTACGACAATCAGCGTGGGTGAAATAGCCAGTCTTGTTCATCAGCTTCGGCGATCAGGTTATGGGGAATGGAGTCGTTATCAGCAAATTAGCTTAACACGGTGAGTCTGCCGGAACCCGTGGGTTTGACGACTCTCAAGGCATCTTTCGGGGACCGCGAGATGCGCCCCAGACATGCCTAAAATTGAACGCTTGAAACGTCGCCTCTCGTATTTCAACCGCGCCCTTCAGCAGGATCATTTTTTGACACACCTTACCGCTTTCCAGACTGGCACCCGCCCGGCAAACGCGCCATGGCGTAGCTTGCGTTATCGACTGCTGGCGTTTGCACTGGCGCTCATGGGAACGGCTTTGGTGACTCAGGCCGCAGAAGACGGTGGCCAAACCGATGCCGTGACAAACCAAGCCATGCCCGCACCAGCCAAGACACACAAAGCCGATAAAACGGTCAAAGTCAAAGCCGTCAAGCGCTCCCATGTCGCTAAACACAAAAGACCCCACAAAGCACGCCCAGCCGCCATGACGGGTCCGGCTTACGCCACGCGACCCGAGGTCATGCGCTTTGCCGATGAGCTCGCCGCGCGGCGCAACCTGAATCCGCAGTGGGTGCGTCGGGCCATCGGTCAAGCGACGTTGGTGCCGGCGGTGGTACGGCTGATGCAACCACCGACCCAGCCTTTTGTGAAGAACTGGGCCGCCTATCGCAGCCGCTTTATGGATGCCACCCGCATTGCCGCAGGTGTCCAATTCTGGAAAGACAACCAAGCCACGTTGGCGCGGGCTGAAAAAGAATACGGCGTGCCCAGTGAGATCATCGTCGGCATCATCGGCGTCGAATCCATTTACGGCCGCAACACGGGTAGCTTTCGCGTCATCGACGCCATCACCACCCTGGCCTTTGACTTTCCGGCCTCGCACCCACGGGCGGCAGAACGCGCTGCGTTCTTCAAAGGTGAGGTAGAACAATTTCTGAGCCTGCAAAGTCGCTTGGGTGCCGACCCGTTACTGCCCCTGGGCAGCTACGCCGGTGCCATGGGCATGCCGCAGTTCATGCCGTCCAGTTGGGTTCGTTTTGCCGTGGACTTTGACGGCGACGACAAGATCGACCTGTGGAACAGCCCCGCCGATGTCATCGGCTCCGTTGCCAGCTACTTCAAGGCCTTTGACTGGAAGACGGGCATGCCAACGCACTACCCGGTGAGTTTTGACACCGCCAAACTGGATCTTGACGCCCTGATGTTGCCCGATATTTTGCCGACCTTCAGCGTTGCCAGCTTCACCGCCAAAGGCGCGGTGCTAGAGGGCGCAGCGCTGAAGCACGCCGGACCCTTGGCGCTGGTCGAACTGCTCAACGGGCCAGACCCCGCCAGCTACGTTGCCGGCACTGAGAATTTTTACGTCATCACCCGCTACAACTGGAGCAGCTACTACGCCATGGCGGTGATCGAGTTGGGAGATGCTGTGAAGCGGGCGATGGGAGATGCCTTCTGAGTCAACGCCATGAATTCTCTGAACCCCAAGAAACTACTTTTGAGTAAATGGACAGCTGTGACGCCAGCGGCCAAAAAAAACCACTTCCTGGTGAGCCGGGTAATCCAGCCCCTGTTGCC
>CANCLK010000038.1 GCA_947378785.1 Comamonadaceae bacterium | reverse complement strand
GTCGCTGCGGCGGGCGAGCCTGGGGCCAGCGATGTCTTGACCCAGGTCGGAGGCGTCAGTCCGTAGGCGCGGGCCTTGCGGGCCACCAGCCCGGCTGCAATCAGCAGCGCAGGGTCAGAGGTGTTGGTGCAACTGGTGATCGCTGCAATTGCCACCGGATGACGCGGCAGCACCGCCGAAGCAGACTTTGGCGTGAAGCCAACTTGTGCCAACGCTTTTCCGGTGTCGGCGTAATCCAGTAAATCTTGCGGCCGCTGAGGCCCAGCCACAGACATGCCGATCGCACTGAGATCAATGTCAATGGTTCGCGTGTAGCGCGGCTCGGCATCCGCGTCAAACCACAAGCCAACGCGTTGTGTGTAGGCTTCGACCAGTGCAATGGACGCTTCGGTGCGGCCAGTTGCACGAAGGTACGTGAGGGTTTGAGCGTCTACCGCAAAGTAGCCAGTGGTCGCACCGTATTCAGGCGCCATGTTGGCGACGACAGCACGATCGCCGGCACTCAGTGTCGACACCCCAGGGCCATAAAACTCGACAAACTCACCCGACACGCCGACCTGACGCAGTCGTTGCGTGACGGTCAGCGCCAAATCAGTGGCCTGTGCGTGCGCCGGCAATCGACCCGTGAGCTTGACCCCCATCACTTCCGGAATGCGAAGCATTGTCGGCATGCCAAACATCACTGTCTGAGCTTCCAGTCCACCGACGCCCCACCCTAATACACCTATGCCATTGATCATGGGCGTGTGACTGTCTGTGCCGATCATCATGTCAGGGACGGCCCAGCGAACACCCTCGCGCTCGACCGTGGTCACGACGGTGGCGAGTTGTTCGAGGTTGATGGTGTGCATGATGCCGGTGCCTGGCGGGTGAATGCGAACGCCGCTCAGCACCGCCGCTGCCCACCGCAAAAAACGGTAGCGTTCACTGTTGCGACGAACTTCGTGCTGTAGGTTGATGCTTAAAGCGTCACGCTGTGCATAGGCCTCGACCGCTAATGAGTGATCGATTGAAACGTCAACCCGTAAGCCTGGGTTGAGCACCGAAGGATCGACACCCGCCTCGGCCAAGGCATTGCGCATGGCGGCAATGTCGACCAACGCAGGCGTACTGGTGGTGTCGTGCATCAGCACACGTCCCGGCTGAAAGGCTAATTCTGCTTCACTGGTGCCAGAATCAAGCCATTCAAAAATAGCGGCGACAGCCACCTCACGCTCTGATCCCTGCATGTTGCGCATGGCATTTTCTAGCAGCAGACGCAGTACCACGGGCAAGCGCTTCAAACCCGGTCCAAAAAGGGCCAGCAGATCCACCACGGCATAGCTTTCGCCGTTCAAAAAAAGGTGCCCTTGTGGATTTTTATAGGTGTTTTCCATAGCTTTTATTTTTGCATATATTCACTATAAAATGCAATATATCGCAAACCCTGAGCATTTAAAACAAGCCATCAAGGACTCCTCCAATGCCAATTTTTCCACGCCACTTGTGCCTCATCAGCATGATGGCCAGTGCTTGTCTGCTGGTATCTCACTCGGCCATCGCACAAGACTACCCGAGCAAAACCATCACTATCGTGGTGCCGTTTTCCGCCGGTGGCGGTGTCGACACCATCGCCCGCCTGCTGGCTGAAAAATTGCGCGAGTCTTTGAAACAAACGGTCATCATCGACAACAAGGCTGGGGGCAGCGGCATGATTGGTGCGCTGGCTGTGGTCAAAGCAGCGCCTGACGGTCACACGCTTCTGCTGGGCTCCGCCGGAGAGACCGCCATCAATCCATTTGTCTACAAAGCGCGCATGCAGTACGCGCCAGCCAAAGACCTTGCGCCCATCACACTGGTCACACGCATTCCCAACGTGCTGCTGGTCAGCCCAACGCTGCCCGTCAAGACGATTGAAGAGTTGGTAGCCCACGCCAAAAAGAACCCCGGGAAACTCAGCTACTCCAGCAGCGGCGTCGGTAATCCACAGCATCTGAATGGCGAATTGCTCGAAGAATTGGCCCATATTCACATGGTGCACATCCCTTACAAGGGCGCATCAGGTCAGTTGATCGACGTGACCTCCGGCACGGTTGACATGACCTTTGTCAGTTACACCGCCGCCAAAGGCTTTATTCAAAGCGGTAAAGTCAAAGCCATCGCCGTGACATCAGCCAAGCGCACCAGTTTTGCGCCAGACATTCCAGCGATTGCCGAATTCAAACCTCTCAGTAAATACCAGCTCGAAAACTGGTTCGGTCTGTTTGCGCCAGCGGGCACACCCGAGGCGGTTCAACAAAAGCTCAACGCAGCCGTCACCCAAGCACTGCTCGACCCGGAGTTGGCGAAGAAACTTCGCGACCAAGGGGGCGAGCCAGCCCCCATGTCGACCCAGCAATTTCGTGATTTCATCAAAGCGGAGTCGATACAGTTTGAGCGCATCGTCACCAGCGCCAACATCACTGCGGAATAAAAACTGAGTCGTCCTCACTAAAGGCACTCAGGACGGCCTTGAGCTGGCGCACGTCTTGACGTACTGCGCAAGGCAAACCATGCGGTCGACCATCGCTTGATTCAGCGAGTCAGCACGTGCGAGATCTGCGCTCAGGCTGTCATCAAACAAATTCATCCGCTGCGCTTCTCGCCAAGCGCGTCGCGTGTATCAGTGCAATTCTTGGCGCAATCATTTTGAGTTTTCACTTGTCTGAATTGTCATCTCATAGCTTTGAAATTTTCGACAGCAGCACGTATAGTGGCGGGCTAGATGAACCCACCGATTGATCGCCACATCACAGACGGCAAACCGCGCACAGTCGCCTGCTTGGGGCTGGCGCAAACCTTGGCTTGGGCGTCGAGCTATTACTTGCCCGCCATGCTGGCAACGTCGATGGCACGCGACTTGGGTATCAGCACACCGCTTGTTTTTGCGGGATTTTCGATGGCGTTGCTCGTCTCTGCGGTCCTGGGGCCGCTGGCCGGCAAAGCCATTGACCGCTATGGCGGCAGACCCATCTTGATGCTCAACAGCTTGGTCTTTGCACTCGGGCTGACAGCATTGGCATTGGCGCAAGGCCCCGTAGGGATGTTCGTCGCCTGGGGCATTTTGGGTGTGGCCATGGCCGCCGGTTTGTATGAAGCGGCCTTTGCGACGCTGGTGCATTTGTACGGCCAACGTTCACGTGGCGCGATCACTGGCATCACCTTGGTGGCCGGCTTCGCCAGCACCATCGGCTGGCCGCTCTCCGCATGGTTAGAGTTGGCATGGGGCTGGCGCAGCGCCTGCCTGACTTGGGCCGGCCTGCATGTTTTTCTGGGATTACCGCTGTACAGCGTGCTGTCGAAAACGCCGCACCAAGAAGAGCCTGACAACACAGACGGTGGCACACAGGCGACATTCATGACGGCAGCGGCTTCAACAGCTGCCACAGCGAATGCCACGCGATCAGCAGTTCTGCTGGCATTGACCTTTGCCATCACCTGGTTCATCAGCACCGGCATGGCGGCCCACCTGCCCCGATTACTACAGGCCGAAGGCGTTCCGCTGGCCACCGCCTTGCTACTGGTGGCGCTGGTCGGGCCAGCGCAAGTGGCAGGCCGCTTGCTCGAATACGGCTTGCTGCGACGGGTGCATCCGGTGGTGTCGGCGCGGGTGGCGGGCGCGCTGCATTCGGTTGGTGCGCTGGCTTTTTTGTTGGTGGGTGTGCCGGCTGGTGCAGCTTTCACCCTGCTGCATGGCGCGGGGAATGGCGTGTTGACGATTGCCAAAGGTACCCTGCCGCTGGTGCTCTTTGGCGCTAAAGATTACGGCCTTCGGCAAGGCATCCTGATGGTGCCGGCGCGTTTCGCCCAAGCGCTGTCACCGTATCTGTTTGGCTTGGCGATTGACCGCTACGGCGCCGGAGCCTTGTGGTTTTCAGCGGCGTTGGGCGGGGTGGGGTTCGCGGCCTTGATGCTGCTGCCCGGACCTGGCAAGACGAGGCCTCAAGCGGCCACTTGAAACTCAGCGTGCGCCAACGCCATGACCTCGTGCGGTGGCAAGGTCTTGAGCTTGTGGTCACTCCAAACCTGACGCCAGCGACGCGACCCTGGTAAGCCGTGGCGCAAGCCGAGCATGTGCCTGGCAATAGCGCTCCAAGGGGTGCCATGCAAGGCTGACTCACGCGCCATGTAGTCGACCATCTGCGCCTCAATGTCTTCTCGCGTGAGCGCTTCTGCTGGCGCTTCGTCACCGAAGAAATCAGTGTCCCACGAGGCCAGCCACCAAGGGTTGTGGTACGCCTCGCGGCCGATCATCACGCCGTCGATGTGCTGCAGTTGCGTGTGCACTTGTTCAGCGGTGTTAATGCCGCCGTTGATCATGATGCGCAGTTGCGGAAAGTCATGCTTGAGCTGATGCACCATCTCATAGCGCAGCGGCGGCACTTCGCGGTTCTCTTTGGGTGACAACCCTTTCAGCCAAGCATTGCGGGCGTGGACGATGAAGGTCTGGCAACCGGCGTCGCTCACGGTGCCTACAAAATCACGGACGAAGTCGTAGCTCTCGCCTTTGTCAATGCCGATGCGGTGCTTCACCGTCACCGGCACGCTCACCACATCCAGCATGGCCTTCACACCATCAGCAACCAGGTTCGGCTCGGCCATCAGGCAGGCTCCGAAGGCGCCGCGCTGCACGCGTTCACTCGGGCAGCCACAGTTCAGGTTGATCTCGTCGTAATCCCACGCTTCGCCCAGCCGCGCAGCCTGTGCCAGATCTGCCGGTTCGCTGCCACCCAACTGCAGGGCCACTGGGTGTTCTTCCGCGTTAAAGCGCAAATGCCGCGGCACATCGCCATGCAGCAAAGCGCCGGTGGTGACCATCTCGGTGTAGAGCAGAGCGTGGCGACTCAAAAGCCGGTGAAAGTAACGGCAGTGCTTGTCAGTCCAATCCATCATCGGAGCAACCGATAATTTCCCTGACAAATAGTGCTGATTTTTTGGGCTTTTTTCCACTTGAAAAAGTTACTTTATAGATTCATTCGTCAGATCAGCCCCGGATAGGAACCACCATCCAACTGGATATTTTGCCCGGAAATATAACCCGCCTGGGCACTGCAAATAAAAGCACAGGTGTCGCCAAACTCTTCCGGCGTACCGAAACGTTTGGCGGCAATGGTATCCGCGATCTTGAGACGCGCCTCTTCGGGGGTGATCGACTCCAGGCTCACCATACGCGCGACCATCTGCTTGAGTCGTCCGGTGTCAATGCGCTCAGGCAGCAGGTTGTTGATCGTGACATTGTCGCGAGCGACCTCCATCGACAACGCCTTGCAGAATGCCGTGAGTCCGGTGCGTGCGGTTGTGGACAGGCCTTGATGAAGTCGCGGGGACTTGACCATGGCGGACGTCACATTGACGATGCGCCCGAACCGCCGCGCCTGCATGCCACGCACGTAGCCTTGGATCAGGAAGATCGGGGCCAGAAGGTTGGCATTCAGCGCTGCCAGCCATTCGGCTTCGTGCCAGTCTTCAAACTTGCCGGGTGTGGGTCCGGCGTTGTTGTTGACCAGGATGTCTGGAGCGGGGCACGCATCAAAGATATGAGCGCGGCCGTCAGCCGTGTTGAGGTCTGCGCACACGGTGGACACGTCATGGCCAGTAGCTTGCCGGATTGACTGCCGGGCTAGCGCCAGTCGGTCTTCATCCCGACCGTTGATGAACACCCGTACACCTTCACGCGCCAACGCGCTCGCGCAGGCCAGTCCGATGCCGCTTGTGGACGCACACACGAAAGCAACGCGGTTCTTGATTTTCAGATCCATGACATGTTCCTTGCTAAATCAAGCCAGCGCGATCACTTGATCGTCAGCCCCTCTGCCCTGCGCACGGTACTGACCTATACGCTGCATGAGCGCCCTATCAGACACCGAATAAAGAACGGCGTCTTCCGAAGCACTGAGGTTGCCATGCACACGCCAGGTGAAGTTCGGCACCACGAAGATGTCGTTCTTGGACCACTCGAAGCGCTTACCGCCAATGTCTGTGTAGCCGCTGCCCTCCAGCACGGTGTAAAGGGTGCTGGACGTCTCGCGTTTCGCCTGCGTTCGTTCGCCCGGGCGCAGGAGTTGCGCGCCGTAGTCCATGGTCGGGAAAACCGGACCGCCGGTCACTGGGTTCACAAAACGCAGGCTCACACCTTCGTACGCGTCGCCCTGCTCACCCCGGAGTTCGTTGAGCGAGCGCCGGATATCCACGCCCTTGTAATGAACCATGGGGCTTGTCCCATGACCAAATCCACGCTGGGCCGGTGCAAAGGTCGGCATCAGTCCGCCCGCGCCATACAACCGGGCCGAGTGCCCGCTGGTCTGGGTCATTTTTTGCGAGCGAGGGTGTTCGCCGGCCTCGCCTTCGAAGTCATCATCCAGCCAGATGCAGTCTAGAAACTCGAGCACGGGCCAGTCTAGGACATCCATCCAGACCACCGGCTCGCCCGAATCGTTGCCGTGGTCGTGCCAAGTGCCATTGGGCGTCAGGATGAGGTCGCCGCGGGAAGCCTCGCAGCGCTCACCTTCCACCATCGTGTAGCCGCCGCTGTTGGACAGGATGGTGCGGCTCGCGTTGGGTGAGTGGACATGTACCGGCGCACGATCGCCTTCGTTGTAAATCGACACCGCGCAGCGCATCGAGTTGGTCACCTGCAGGCGACCGCCGAGACCCGGGTTCGTCAGCAGGAACTGCTGACGATCGGCGAATTCAATCGGCGAGATGTCCGCCGTCGACGCGATCTTGGCGATCTTGTCGAGGTAGGGTGATATCTCTGTCCAGCGCCAAAGGTGCGCACGAGTCTTCATCTGCGCAACGCCGACACGACCACTGGACAGTTCGCCTTCAGTTTGAATCTCAGTCTCCTTGAACCACGGCCGCTGCGCTGGCGAGTTGGCCTGCGTGCGCAGCCAAATATTCAGCGGCCCGGCTTCCGCGTTGAGCGCCTCCATGGCGTCGCGTGCGCCCACGGGCAGTACGCGCAAGGGTTTTTTCTGGGTGGTGGTGTCCATGATCGGTCCTGATGAGAATGAGAAGTCTAAGAAGTTTGAAGCAGGATTTATACCGGGGTGGCGGGCGCTTCAATCACGCGGATCGGTTTGCCATCGAGCCATGCGCAGATGTTTTCCACCGACTGTTCGAATGCGACGCGGTAGTTCTCTTCCACGACATAACCCAAGTGGGGGCTCAGTAAAACGTTGGGGCAGCTGCGCAACGGGTGGCCTTTGGGCAAAGGCTCCTCGTTGTAAACGTCGAGTGCGGCGCCCCGAATCGCGCCCGTCCGGAGTGCGTCAACCAGTGCCGCTTCGTCGATGACAGGACCTCGAGCGGTATTCACCAGCACGGCGCTCGGCTTCATCTGTTTCAGTTGCGCCTCGCCAACCAGATGGAGGCTCTGCCGATTCAGTGGCACATGCAGCGTCACGACGTCCGAGCGCCGCAGCAGTTCTTCAAACGACACCGCTTGCACACCCACGGCCTCGGCCTGCGCAGCGGTCAGGCTGCGGGACCACCCCAATACCTTCATTCCAAAGGCGGTGCCAATCTGCGCGACCGCGCTGCCGAGCCGACCTAGACCGACCACGCCCAACACTTTTCCGTGCAGGCCAGTTCCGATCGTCTGCTGCCATCCGCCTTCCCGAACCGAGTTCACCTCAGCAACGAGACCGCGGGACAGCGCCAGAATCAAGGCCCAAGTCAACTCGGCCGTGGGGTAGCCCAGCGTGTCAGTGCCGGACACCACCACACCCATGTCCCGCGCTGCCGCCATGTCGATGGATGCGTTGCGCTTGCCGGAGGTCGCAATCAACCGCAACTGAGGCAGCCGCTGCAGCACGCTGCGGGGAAACGCGGTGCGCTCCCGGTTGGCCACCAAGACGTCAAAGCCAGCGAGCTTGGCAACGAGTTCGTCTTCAGATTCAATGTGGTGGCGAAATACTTGGATATCGCAACGCCCCTGCAGTCGGTCCCATGGACCCAGTGAGAGGGCCACGCCCTGGTAGTCATCGAGGATGGCAATTCTTTTCAAAGTTCAACCTGTTATAGGAATGGAATAGAGACGCACGCTCAGTCGATTTTCACGTTGGCACTGCGGATGACGCCGCCCCACTGAGCCGTTTCCGATTTCATGAAAGCGCCCATCTCTGCGGGGGTGCTGCCGACGGGCGTGGCGCTGAGTTTCTGCACTTGGCTGCGCACGCCTTCATCCCTCAAGGCGTCGGCCACCGCTGCGGACAGTTTTTCGACAACAGCGGCCGGTGTCTTGGGCGGCGCCACAATGCCGAACCAAGTCACCGCTTCAAAACCCGCCAATGTTTCAGAAATGGCCTGCACATCAGGCAGGTAAGGAACACGTGTGGCGCTCCCAACGCCCAGCACCTTGAGCTTGCCGCCCTTGACGTGCTCCAGCGAAGCACCCAGGTTGTCGAACATGGCATTCACCTGCCCACCCAACAAGTCATTGAGTGCCGGGCTCGATCCCTTGTACGGAATATGCAGCATCTTGGTTGAACTCATGGTGCTGAAGAGTTCGGCCGTGAGGTGGCTGGTGGAGCCGTTACCTTGCGATGCATAGGTCACGCTACCCGGCCGCGCCTTCGCATAGGCGATGAATTCGGCGATGTTCTTTGCCGGGAAGTCCTGCCGCACCAGCAGAGCGTTAGGCACTTTGGCCATGACCGACACCGGCGTGAAAGCCGTTGAGTCGAATGCCAGTTTGGGGTAAAGATTTTGATTGATGACCAGCGCAGGTGGCGGCGACACGAGCAAAGTGTAGCCATCCGGCTCCGCTCGGAATACAAGCTCGGCGGCCAAGTTGCCAGCAGCGCCAGCCTTGTTTTCAATGACGATCGGCTGACCGAGCCGCTGACGCAGCTTATCGGCCAGGATGCGCGGCAACAGGTCCACCGTGCCACCGGGCGGATTTGAGACGATCAGGCGGATCGGCTTAGACGGATAGACGTCAGCCATGACGGGCATGGCCATCAATGACACGCAGACGGTTGCAAAGAATAAAAGATGCAGTTTCATGGGTGTGTCCCCTTTTTTGGTATTCAAATCGAACTTTTCTAAGTCTCTAGACCCATGTTTGAGCGCAGTCGGATGCCGCTCAATCCAAGAGGCCCTTCTTTCTGAGCCGCTCCACACGAACTTTTTCTTGCGCAAACGTCGACACAACGTAGCTGCGGTAGTCTTCTTGATTTCGGTAATACATCAATTGATTAAGCTGCTGCATGGCCCGTTGACTACCGGGTGACTCAAGCCCACGCTTGAAGGCATCATGAAGAATTTTGAGTCGTAAAGGGTCTGTTCCACTGGGTGCCCCAATGCCATAAGGTGAACTCAACCAAACATCGACGCCGCCTTCTTTCAGCGTTGGAATAGCGGGGTAACGCTTGACGCGGTTCTCAGTGAGCAAAACCAAATAGCGCAGCTTTCCCGCGTCGATATACGCAGTGGTGATCCCCGACAAAGGCGCGGCATCAAGGTGACCGCCTAGCAGCGCGTTGACAATTTCGGAGTCGCCCTTGTACGGGATCATGTTCAGCTGTATGCCACTGGCGTCCGCAGCCTCTTCCATCACAAGGCGCGGCGTCCCAATGACACCGTTCACCCCGATATTGATCTTGCCTGGCCTGAGGGTTGCGTCGCTGGCAAACTCCTGCCAAGTCTTCCAAGGCGCATCAGCCCGCACGGCAACACCTTGCGTGTAATCGGACATCAGAAGAATGTAGGCAAAGTCCTTCAAGGGGTCATATTTCACCTTGGTCATGTGCGGCTCTCGGTAAAGCGTCGAGGTGAGCAATGCCAGTGTGTAGCCATCTGCCGGGGCACGGAGCAATGCCAGAGCACCATGGGTACCGCTGGCGCCGGGCCGATTTTCAACCACAATGGTTTGACCCAAAACCTTGCTGGCTTCTTCGACGACTGCCCGCGTATGAATGTCAGCAGGGCCCCCTGCTGCAAAAGGAACGATGAGGTTGATCGCCCGAGCAGGGAACACCTGTGCCTGAGCAACCGGTAAGAGCTGCGTGCCAAGAATGACTAAAAAAATACAAGGTGAAAGGTGCTTGAGAAATCGCATTTTTGGCCTTCAAAAATAGAGGGGAGAACTCGATGCCAAAGACAGATGCCAAAGCTTCAAAGTAGTCGCCATTGTCTTGGCAGAGTCAGGCCATCACGACTTCTGGTTCAAACCGGGGCATGACTTCTTGCTCAAAAAGCGTCAGCGAGTGCAACGACTCTTGGTAGCTCAAATCGCCAAAGGCGAAACGAGTCAACACGTAGTTAACACCCGAAATATCGATCTCTTGCTGCAGCTTTTCTGCCACTTCATCAGCCGTTCCAACCAAAACAATGCCCCTGTCGACAGCGGCCGAAAAGTCCTCGGGGATGGGGTAACTCTTCATCGGATTGCCGTTGGCACGCCAAAGATGCTGAAGACTGTTGTACCAACAGTTGAATCCCCTCTCACCTATTTGATAAGCCTCTTTGTGTGTGTCCGCGATGACGATGTGACGACCCAGCCCCATGAAGGGCATGGGGGTCTCATCAGTGCCGAACTTTTCGAGCCATACCTCGCGGTAGCGATCCGTGATCGCTTTCACTGGCAAAGAAGGCCCATTGCAAACGATGTTCACACCGTTTTGAGCCGCCCACGGAACGGCCGCCGGCGCTGACATGCCATACCAAATGGGAGGATGCGGTTTTTGCACACATTCGAGTTCAACCGGCACATCTTTGAACTTGAAATGCTCCCCCTCGAAGTTGATGACCTTAGACGTGAGCCCCATCATCACAACGTCGTAAGACTCGATGTACAACTTGCCGGAGTTCTGCGCATTCACGCCGAAGTAGCCCATCTCATAGGGTGAGCTACCCCGACCAATCCCCAACTCCAATCGCCCACCGCTCATCTGGTCGAGCATGCAGACTTCCTCAATGATGCGTAGCGGATGGGTCAGGCTCAACGTGTACACCAGTGGACCGAAACGCAAACGCTTGGTTCGTTGCGCCACTGCGGCCAAAAAGACGCTGGGCGATGAGGCCATGCCCAGCGGGGTGCCATGATGTTCGGCAATGTGATAAGCGTGAAATCCCGCCCGGTCATAGACCTCAGCCAACTTGAGGCGGTTTTCGAAATGCTCCGCCAACGACACCGAACCACGATCCAAATGGTCAAAGACACCAAATTTCATAACAACTCGTCTTTCAATATCAAACGTTGGAGGCGCAAACCAAGGAGTCAGATGGCCAGGGGGTCAATGCCATCAATCAGCACAAATGCGATTCGGCACATGGCGGCGGATCGATTGACCCACGCATGGTTGGTACCCTGCTGAACCATGATGTCGCCAGCCTTAAGGTGAACTTCGGAGTCGTCCAGCAGCATGTCAATTTCGCCCGACATCACAATGACGTAGTCCACGCTTTTGGTCCTATGCATGAAGGCGTGCCGCGCTGTCTGCCCATCTTTTGAACTTTGAGGCACCCCCATCGACTTCAACAAGTCGTCTTGGCTGATGGATTCAGCCTCCTTGGTGACCGGCGGAAACTCAACCACCCGCAGCACCGAACCGTGGGGCGGTGGGGGCACAGCTATGGTTCTATCAGCGCGGTCCATTTTCAAATCAAGTCGTGCAGGTGTTTCATCGGTGACCCACACCAACGTGCTCACGAATCCCGCACCTTCGCGTATTTTTTGATTGGGTGCGGGTCCATCCATTTCAATAATGGCTTTACCGGAATCATCGTGGCCTGTGACGATGCGGCGAATGCGATGAGGCATGTTTTCTTTCTATTTAATGAACACGGCTCAGTCAACGACCGCGCCCGACGTTGCAATCACCGGCGTCCAGCGCTTGTGTTCTTTTTTGACGAACTCTGCCGTTGCTGCGGGCGTCATAGGTTCTGAGGGTTCCATGGCTGCCTTGTTCAACAAATTTGCATAGGCCGGACTGGCTTGGAAACGCTTAATTTTCTCGGCCAGCACGTCAACAATCTGTGCCGACATATTGGGTGGGCCGGCGAAAGCGATCCATCCCGACCAATCGAAACCGGGAACAGTCTCCGCGATCGGCGGGACACTGGGAATCAATACCGTTCGCTTGGCCATAGAGGTGCCGACGGCAAATAGCTTTCCGGTTTTGAGGTGCGGGATCGCCAGGGTTCCGTCAATAAATGACATTTCAACTTTGCCAGACAAGAGATCCATCATGGAGTTGTTGCTGCCCTTGTAGGGGACGTGAACAATATCTAGGCTCAGTTCTTTTTTAAGCAGCTCCATGAAGATATGTTGCGGTGATCCGCTGCCCGACGATGCATAGCTGTATTTCCCTGGATTTTTCCGAATCAACTCAATCCATTCCTTCATGGTGCGGACGGGGAAAGTCGGTGCCACCACTAAAAAAAAGTTCGTCAGGCTGAGTCGCGCAATCAGCGTGACATCTTTCAGTGGATCAAAGCCGGGGTTCGTCATCAACTGAGGTCCGAGGCTAAGGGTTGTGACCGTCGGAAACATGAGGGTGTACCCATCGGGCGGTGCGGCGGCAACGATCTTGGCAGCCAGCAGCGTGCTCGCACCGGCACGGTTGTCGACCACAAAGGGCTGCTTGAGTTCAGCCTGCAACTCTTCAGCGATGGCACGACCTAAAACATCAACCGTTGAACCGGCAGTGAAGGGAACCACCAGCTTGACAGCTCGTTGGGGATAGTTTTTGGCATCCTGCGCCCAACTGTGACCGCCTAAGCATGCCAATAGAAAAACAAGCGCGAGATTCACTTTGAAAAATTTCATGGTATCCTAAAATTATTCAGAGAGTAATTAATTACGTATAAAGTAATTGACTATAAGATGTCTTCCTTCTGAAGTCATTCGGGTTTTCACTGGGATCTGTCAACGGGAAAGTTATGGTGCGTGAGCAAAAAGGCGTTGAAGCGGCCGAAACTGTCGGGGCCATCCTGCACGGAATGCTGCAGGTCGCACGGCCTGCTCGGCTGAAAGAGCTCGAGGCGGCAACCGGTATCCATTCCGCAAAATTACACCGGTACTTGGTCAGCATGGCCAGGTCTGGCCTGATTGCCAAGCATAAAACTGGGAGTCGTTATGACTTCGGTTTGTTGGCCTATCGTCTGGGTCAGACAGCCACGCACGGACAGGAGCTGCTCAGTTTTCTGGAGCCGTATTTTGAAAATTTTGTCGCCGAGTTAACCAACCCCGATCTGGGACAGGCCGTTGGTATTGGGCAATGGGTCGGTGACGGACCGACCATCGTTAAGTGGTTTGAAAGCAATTCGCCCCTGTCCATCCGTATGAAGCCGGGGGTCCACCTCAGCATCACCGCCTCGGCGACGGCCATGTTGCTGGCGGCCTATCGGCCCCGCGACATCACTGAGCCCTTGGTCCGTGCTGAACTGCTAGAAAAAAAGACCTGCACGTCCAATGAGATCCGCCGTGTTTACGCGAACTATGCGGAAATCCGTCGAACCGGCATTGCAAATTCGTTGGGTTCAAGGCGGGCGGGACTGAATGCTTTGTCGGCGCCATTATTTGATCAAACAGGCGAACTGATTGCAGCGATCACGATTCTGGGGATGTCACCTAGTTTTGATGCCAGCCTGGAGGGTGCCGCGGCTCAGTTGCTGAAAAAAATAGCTCCCGAACTGTCTTTGAAAATGGGCCACTTAGCACCTTAGAGAATCAGGCGGAGTAGTCAACGGCGTGCAGGTCAGCACACTGTTTTCTTTTTCTTATGAGCACGACAGGCATCTGAGCAATACAACACAGACTCCCAATTTTTAGCCCAGGCCTTACGCCACGTCATGCTGCGCCCGCACACCGCACAGGGCTTACTGGGCAGGGATTGTTTATTACCTTTGAAGTCTTTTTTCATCGCCGCATTCATCAGAACAAGTCGCCTTGCGGTGATGGCTCTTGAGACGTTTTGGGAACACGCTTGGCCTGAGTGCCTTGCCCGGTAGCCGGCAAACCGCTTTTACGCGAGCCGTGACGGACCTGCACACCACCCGCCTCCAAACGCGCCGCAGAGGTTTGCCGCAGGCCGTACAAGCGGTCTTTAGCCAACTTCAGTGCAACCTTTTCGTTGACGACAGGTGCCGGATAGTCCACGCCGATAAGGCAGCCCACCATGCGCTGCACAGTGATGTCCATCTTCCACGGCTCGGCCAAGTAAGGCAGTGGCACACGCGCCAACTCGGGCACCCAGCGGCGGATAAAAAGACCTTCGGGGTCTTGGTCATGCGCCTGTTTGGTGGGTGAGTACATGCGCAAGGTGTTGATGCCGGTGGTGCCACTTTGCATCTGCATCTGGCTCCAATGAATGCCCGGCTCGAAGTCTAAAAATTGGCGAGCCAAAAAGAGGCCCGGTTCCCGCCAGTGCAACCACAGGTGGTAGCTTGAAAAACTCACCAGCATCGCCCGCATCCGAAAGTTAAGCCAGCCGGTGGCTTTGAGCGAACGCATGCAGGCGTCCACCATTGGGAAGCCGGTTTGACCTGCACACCAGGCCGCAAAGTAATCTGGGTTGAACTCGTCTTCACGCAGCCCGTCGCAGGCGCGCGCAAAGTTCTTGAATTCAATGGCAGGCTCATCTTCCAGCTTCTGCATGAAGTGGCAGTGCCAGCGGAGCCGCCCGGCAAAGCCACGCAGCGCGTAGGCCAAACCGCGGTCGTTGGTGCTGGCGATAGCGGCCTCAGTGGCTTGGTGCACAGTTCGCATCGACAACGTGCCAAAGGCCAGATGCGGGCTCAAGCGACTGCAACCGTCTTGCGCAGAGAGTGGGCTTGAGATGGCTTTGCGGTAGTTTTGGCCGCGTGATTGCAGAAAAGATTGGAGTGTTTGCTGAGCGGCTTTTTCGCCCGCCGCTTGCAAGGTCTTGCCGTGCGGCGAAAGCCCTAAGTTGGCAAGCGTCGGCAAGTCAGGTTGGTCTAATGAAACTGCTGCGTTAAAACTATCGTTGGGCAGAATCAGGGGGGCGTCCATGCGCGACTGCCAGCGTTTGGCCCAGCCCGAGCGACTGCGCAGAAGGCGGACAACACCCGTCTGCGTGAATTCTCGCCACGGCACTTGCTGCGAGCGACACCAAGCAGCGACCTTCAAATCACGCTGGTACGACCAACCTGTACCGGTTTCTTCATGGCTGTAAACATGGGTGAAGCCGACCTCGGCATGTAGTTTTTCAAGCACCTCCAGCGCAGGCCCCACAGCCACCAATAGCGGCATGTTGCGCTGAGCTAACTCGACACGCAATTCGCGCAGACAGCCAAGGGCAAAGTCAACGTGAATAGCGTCGCACTCCGGGCTCTGCCACCAGTCGGGTTCGATGATGAACAGACCCAAGGCGTCATGCTGGCTTTGCGCAGCCGCCAGCGGCGCGTGGTCGAGCACACGAAGATCGCGCTTGAACCAGACCAAAGCACGTTGAGGCAAGATCAAGCCGACACCCCAAACTCAGGACTGCCGCGTATGAGCAGCACGATGGCGCAGCAACTTAGCGCCACGCAGCACCGCATGTTTGGTCACGCGACCGGCCATTCTTTTGCGCCACATCCTGAATGAAGAAGCCTTCATGTGAAGTCGCATGAGACACACCACTGACGGCTCGTTCAGTCCAAACTGCGCCTCAATCGCCTCAAAAGCGGTTCGGTCTTCCCAAGCCATCTCGACGATGCGTGAAATGTCGGCTTCTGCCAGTTCTTGCAGCACGGCCTTAACGCGACGCATCACGCGGCGCCTAGGCTGTCGTCCGCATCAGGCTTGAGCGGCAACTGAGTAGGCTGGCACATTTTTTCGCCATCCCACACTTGGCCGCACCAACAGGCGCCTTGTGCGTCAATGATGCAGGTGCCCGTCCCACAGCAGCGTTCGTTGTCTTGCATAGACTTCCAATCAAAATATCCAGACTTATTTTGACTATTTCATCATGACGCGGATCGGTTTGAGGTTATTCCTGCGATGTCCTTGCGCCCAACCAACATGTCTTAACTTTGAAACGGTTGATTCGGGTAAACACGACCCTTGGTAAGCCGACTCTAAAATGGCAAAAATGACAGCGATTCAAGCTGCGCGAGTCCTGTACCCAACTTGTTAACCTGAAGTGAATGCCTCCCCCAACGAAAGGAAAATCGTTATGTTTTCAAAGTTCTTACGCAAGTCGATCGTCTGCGCTGCAGTCGGTGTCGCCTTAGCGGCATCGGCACAATCCACCGATCCGGTGAAGATTGGTTTTCTGAGTACGCTGTCGGGTCCCGGCGCCGGACTCGGCGTGGATATTCGTGACGGCTTCCAGCTCGCCGTGAAACTGGCGGGCAACAAGCTCGGCGGCCGGCCCGCAGAGATCATCATTGCAGACGACCAAGCCAGCCCCGATGTCGGCCGCCAAGCCGCTGACCGCCTGATCAAGCGCGACAAGGTTGACTTCATGACGGGCGTGGTGTTTTCCAATGTGATGCTGGCCGTGGGCACACCAACCTTTGCCTCGCAGACTTTTTACGTCAGCGCCAACGCCGGCCCCTCGCAATACGCGGGCGACCAATGCAACCCCTACTTCTTCAGCGCCTCATGGCAAAACGACAATCTGCACGAGGCCGCCGGCCAAGTCGTGCAAGAAAAAGGCTTCAAGCGCGTGGCGATGATTGCCCCCAACTACCCCGCCGGCAAAGATGCGATCACCGGCTTCAAGCGTTTTTACAAAGGTGAGATTGCCTCCGAAACCTTGCCCGCACTGAACCAGCTGAACTACGGCACCGAAATCTCGCAGTTGCGCGCCTCTAAGGCTGACGCGGTTTACATCTTTCTACCGGGCGGCATGGGCATCAACTTCATCAAGCAATTTGTGGCGGCTGGACTGTCCAAAGACATGACGCTGTTTGCTCCGGGCTTTTCGGGGGATGAGGACGTGATCAAGGCCGTTGGCGAGTCCATGCTGGGCATGTTCAACACCAGCCAATGGGGCCACGACATGAACAACCCGGCCAACAAACGCTTTGTGGCTGAGTTCGAAAAAGAATATGGCCGCCTGCCATCGCTTTACGCGGCCCAAGGCTATGACGCGGCACTGCTGATCAATGCCGCCGTGCGCGACAGCAAGGGCAAGCTAAGCGACAAAGCCGCCGTGCGAAAAGCGCTGCAAGCGGCCAAGTTCGATTCGGTACGCGGGTCCTTCAAGTTCAACAAAAATCAGTTCCCCATACAGGACTACTACATGCGGGTGATCGTCAAGGACGCCAAAGGCCGCGTCACCAATCGGACCATGGGTACGGTGCTGAAAAATCACGGCGATGCTTACGTGGCCAGCTGCAAAATGCCGGCTTGAGCTTGAACCACATCTTGTTGCTAGAGCAAGCCTTGAATGGCTTGCAGTTCGGCCTGATGCTTTTTTTACTGGCGGCCGGTTTGACGCTGGTGTTCGGCATCATGGACATGATCAATCTGGCCCATGGCTCGCTGTACATGGTAGGGGCGTATCTGATCGCCAGCATCACCGCAGCCACTGGCAACTATTGGTGGGGTTTGCTCTTTGGCGTGATGGGTGCGGCGGCCTTTGGCGCGCTGCTAGAAGTGTCTGTTTTGCGGCGGTTTTACCAACGTGACCACTTGTCGCAGGTGCTTGGCACCTTCGCTATTTTGCTGATGTGCAATGAAGGCGTGCGCCTGATTTGGGGTTCACAACCGGTGGCCCTGAGCACGCCTGAAAGTCTGTCGGGTCCGGTCCAAATCTTCAGCGGATTTTATTACGCCTCCTTCAGTTTATTCATCATCGGTATTGGCCTGCTGGTCGCGCTCTTGATGTACTGGGTGATCACGCGCACTCGATTGGGCATGCAGGTTCGCGCAGGTGCGGCCAACCGCGAAATGGCCATGGCCATGGGCGTGGATGTTCAAAAACTCTTCACCATGGTCTTTGCCGCTGGCGCTGCCTTGTGCGGCGTGGCCGGCGGCATGTTGGGCCCGGTGATGGCGGTGCAAGTGGGCATGGGCGAGAGTATTTTGATTGTGGCTTTTGTGGTCATCGTCATTGGTGGCATTGGCTCGATACGCGGGGCATTTTTAGGGGCGCTCTTTGTCGGCATCATCGACACAGCTGGGCGCACGTTCATGCCCATGCTGTTTGCCCAACTGATGTCACCCGAGGCTGCGGCCAATGCAGCCCCGGCCGTGGCGTCGGTGTTGATTTACCTGCTGATGGCCACCGTGCTTTTTTTCAAGCCGCGAGGCTTGTTCCCTGTCCATGGATGAGGCCGCCGATATTCTGGACCACCGCCTTCATTGGCGTTGGGCGTTACCGGCACTGATGCTGCTGTTGGCTTTTCCGCTGCTGGCCAGTGCCGCAGATGCCGAGTTTTATGTCACGCTGGCCAGTCGAATTCTGATCTTTGCGCTGGCGGCCACCAGCTTGAATTTGATTCTGGGCTTTGGCGGCATGGTGAGTTTTGGTCACGCAGCGTTCATGGGCGTGGGTGCTTATGCCGTGGCGATTGCCATGCAGCAAGGTCTGGGCAGTGCGTGGGTTGCCTGGCCGTTGGCGATGGGGGTGAGTGCGCTGTTCGCATTGCTCATTGGCGCCATCAGCCTGCGCACCCAGGGCGTTTACTTCATCATGATCACGCTGGCCTTTGCTCAAATGCTGTATTTTCTGGCGATCTCAATCAAGGCCTACGGTGGTGATGACGGACTTCAGATGCCTGCCCGCTCAGCCATCGGCGGCGGTGTTGATCTAACGCGCGACCGGGACTTTTACTATGTCACGCTGTTGCTGGTCGTGCTGTCTATCTGTGCCGTGGCTCGCTTGCTCAATGCCCGCTTCGGTCACGTGCTGCAAGCCATCCGTGAAAACGAAACCCGCATGACGGCGATTGGTTTTCCGGTCTACCGCTACAAGCTGGTGGCCTTCACGCTGGCGGGCGCCATGGCCGGTCTGTCGGGGGTCTTGCTGGCTAATTTAGGCGGCTTCGTGAGCCCGTCCATCATGCAATGGAGTCAGTCAGGCATGCTGATGGTGATGGCCATTTTGGGCGGCGTGGGTTATCTTTATGGCGGCATTCTCGGAGCGGTTTTTTTCTTGCTCCTCGAAGAGCTGTTGAGCCACTACACCATCCATTGGCAACTTGGTCTGGGTGTTGTTCTTTTGTTGGTGGTGTTGGTCGCCCCGAATGGTCTGGCCAGTCTGCTCAAATCGCGGAGGATCGGCTGATGTCCGCTGCGTCCGACGTCTTGTTGCATGTCAACCAATTGGTGAAGCGCTTCGGCGGTTTTGCGGCAACCGATCACGCCAACTTGAGTGTCAAACGTGGCGCATTGCATGCGTTGATCGGTCCCAACGGCGCAGGCAAAACCACCTTGATTCACCAGATCTCCGGTGCACTCCAACCCGATTCGGGCAGCGTGCACTTTGCCGGGCAAGACATCACGACCATGCCGATGCACCAGCGCGCTCTGCGCGGTCTGCTGCGTTCCTACCAGATCACGAGTATTTTCAAAAAACTCTCTGTGCTCGACAACATCGCACTGGCGGTACAAGCTCGCAGTGGGAGCAGCATGCGCTTTTGGACTTCTGCACGCAGTGAAACGACCCGCTATGCTGAGGCGGCTTCCGTGGCTGATCGCGTCGGCTTGGGGCCACGGATGAACACGCTGTCGGGTCTGCTCTCCCATGGTCAACAACGCCAACTGGAGTTGGGTTTGGTGCTGGCGGCCAAGCCGCAATTGCTGCTGCTCGATGAACCCATGGCCGGCATGGGGCCCGACGAATCGGAGTGCATGGTGGCTTTGCTGCAAAGCCTACGCGGTGAGGTCACGATTTTGCTTGTTGAACACGACATGGATGCTGTTTTTCGCCTCGCCGACACGATTTCCACCTTGGTCTTTGGCCAAGTGATCGCGACCGGCTCAGCCCAAGAAATTCGCGACAACCCCGCGGTCAGGCGTGCCTACCTGGGCGACGATGAGGCCGTGGTTTGACATGACACCACTGCTTGAAATCAAGAACCTGCAGACGGCGTATGGCAGCAGCCAGGTGTTGTTCAACATCGACTTGTCGATGCGCGCCGGTGAAGCCGCAACCCTACTGGGGCGCAACGGTATGGGCAAGACCACGACAGTGCGCTCCATCATGGGTTTGACCCAGGCGAGCGGCGGTTCCGTGCGTTTTTTGGGTGAGCGTATCGAGCACCTGAGCACAGACAAAATCGCGCGTATGGGCATGGCGCTGGTGCCTGAAGGCCGGATGATTTTTGCGACTTTGTCGGTGCAAGAAAACCTATTGGCCTTTGCGTCCAACCGATGCCACAGCACAGAACCTTGGACGCTAGAGCGCGTCTACCATCTGTTTCCTCGACTCAAGGAGCGATCTCGCAACATGGGCAACCAGCTGTCCGGTGGCGAGCAGCAGATGCTGGCGATTGGCCGGGCGTTGATGACCAATCCGCACTTGCTCATTCTGGACGAAGCCACGGAGGGACTGGCACCGCTGGTGCGTGAGGACATCTGGCACTGCCTAGAGACGCTCAAGGAAACAGGCCAAAGCATTCTGGTCATCGACAAGTACGTGCAAAAGCTGATCACACTGGCAGACCAGCACACAATCATCGAGCGGGGCCGCGTAGTCTGGCAGGGCAGCTCGCAAGCATTGAGCAGTCAGCCCGATGTGTGGCACCGCTACATCGGGGTTTGATCCAAGGCATGACCCGCTGAATGCGCTCATGATCATTCACCCATCGGCCCACGACCATTCAGGACACTGTTCAATCGTTGAGTGTCACGCAAATCGCGGATGTGGGCGATCTCTTTTGCGCGTCATCACCTGGGATTCTGAGGGTTCTTTAGGGCCTGATGGAGCATCTTGACCAGGCAAAAGCTTCAATGAAAACATGGTTTAACCCTTTAAATTTTGAAAGCCTGCAACGCACCTTTCACCACATGCCTAAAGCCGGTGAATGGCAAATCTGTCGATATCAGTGCAGTAGCGCTCCCTAGCAATGCGACCACGCAGCAATACAGCACGATTCCCATCGAAAGTTGATGTTTGCTAAACCAATCTGAGAAGTGGGTGAGTCTCAACATAAATACATGCGCGTCAGAGGCAATTCTTGTGGAAGTGCCTCATGTTGAATGAGTCACTGCTGTTGAGGTATCAGCCAAACTACGCGTTTGATGTCAGCGGGGTCTTACAGTTGAGTCGAATGCCCCCCCCTCAATACGCCATGAGACGTAAAAAAACCTGCCGAAGCAGGTTTTCAAAAGCGTCAAACGCTTTCAGCCCATGTGCAACCCGCCGTTCAGCGAGAAGTCTGCGCCTGTCGCGTAACCACCTTCGTCCGAAGCAATCCAAGAAATGATCGAGGCGATCTCTTCCGGTTGACCGAGCCGCTTGGCAGGAACGCCTGAAACGATTTTTTCAAGCACGTCAGGCCGAATCGCCTTGACCATGTCGGTGCCGATGTAGCCCGGGCTGACGGTGTTGACTGTCACGCCTTTGCTGGCCACCTCTTGCGCGAGCGCCATGGTGAAACCGTGCAGACCAGCCTTGGCTGTCGAGTAGTTGACCTGGCCAAACTGACCTTTTTGACCATTGACTGAAGAGATATTGATGACACGCCCAAAACCCGCTTCAATCATGTTTTCTATGACCTGTTTGGTCACATTGAACATGCTGTCCAAATTGGTCGAAATCACGGCATCCCAATCGGCCTTGCTCATCTTGCGAAACTGGCCGTCACGCGTGATGCCTGCGTTGTTGACCAGCACACTGACGGGGCCATGTTCGGCCTTGACTTTGTCGAAAGCCGCGACCGTAGAGTCCCAGTCGCCAACGTTGCCAACGGAAGCGTAGAAGGTGTGGCCGAGCGCTTTTTGCTCAGCCAACCATTTGCTGGCGTCACGAGTTGGACCACAACCTGCGATGACTTTGAAGCCGTCTTTGTCTAGCCGCTGGCAAATTGCCGTTCCGATACCGCCCATGCCGCCTGTGACGTAAGCAACTTTCTGTGTCATGTTTCGCTCCTTCGGTTCTTGTTAAAAATTATTGTCATCACATCCCGGGCTCAACCTTGATGGCTATCTTTCGTATAGCCGTTGACACCCTGAATTCGTCTCCACCGAGAGTATTACCCTCAATTCAGCGTTCCAGTGTCAGCGCAACACCCATTCCGCCGCCAATGCACAAGCTGGCAATGCCCTTCTTGGCATCGCGGCGCACCATCTCATGCAGCAGGGTCACCAAGATCCGGCAACCGGACGCACCGATCGGGTGACCAATCGCAATCGCGCCGCCATTGACGTTGATCTTGCTGGTGTCCCAGCCCATCTCTTTGTTGACGGCGCAAGCCTGAGCAGCAAAGGCCTCGTTAATCTCGAGCAAGTCGAGGTCTTGAGCATTCCAGCCAGCACGTTGCAAAGCCTTGGTAGATGCCGGCACGGGGCCCATGCCCATGAAGGCGGGGTCGAGGCCGCTGGTGGCGTAGCTGGCAATGCGCGCCAGCGGTTTCAAACCCAAGGCGGCCGCTTTTTTCGCCGTCATCACCATCACGGCGGCAGCACCGTCGTTGATACCCGATGCGTTGCCGGCAGTCACGCTGCCAGCCTTGTCGAAGGCCGGACGCAAACCGGCCAAGCCGTCTGCATTGGTTTTGCGGTTGATGAACTCGTCAGCTGAAAAAATGATTGGGTCGCCTTTTTTCTGGGCAATCGAAAATGGCACGATCTCATCTTTGAACTTGCCGGCATCTTGAGCCGCCGCCGCCTTGCTCTGGCTGGACAGCGCGAGGGCGTCTTGCATAGCGCGGTCAATGCCGTATTTCTTGGCGACGTTTTCTGCCGTGATCCCCATGTGGTACTGGTTGTAAACGTCCCACAGGCCGTCGACGATCATGGTGTCTGTCATCTTCCAGTCGCCCATGCGCTGACCATCACGCGAGCCATTCAGCACATGCGGAGAAGCACTCATGTTTTCTTGACCGCCAGCAATGACGATCTCGCTGTCGCCGGTGGCCACCGACTGCGCAGCCAACATCACCGCCTTCAGGCCGGAGCCGCAGACGGCGTTGATGGTGAGCCCCGGAATAGCGTGTGGCAAACCAGACTTGAGCACCGACTGACGCGCTGGGTTTTGCCCCACACCCGCAGCCAAAACCTGACCCATGATGACTTCACCGATGAGATCGGCTGGCAGGCCCGAGCGCTCAATCAAGGCTTTGATCACTGCAGCACCTAACTCGGTTGCAGGGGTCTTGGCCAGCGAGCCGCCAAATTTCCCAACGGCCGTACGAGCGGCTGAAACGATAACGATGTCTTCCATTTTTGTCTCTTTCTAGTAGTAATTGATAGCTGTGATGGGTCCGCTCAAGCCTTGACCTTGACGTAGCGTCCCGGCGCTGGCTCGATGGCTTTGTACTTTCGGCTGCCGTAAGTCTTAGGGGCCGCGATCTGCTTGCCCGCTTGGCGCTTGAGCCATGCCGACCAGTCAGTCCACCAGCTACCCGGGTGCTCGGTGGCGCCGGTCAGCCATGCCTCATGGGTCGGCTTCAGTTTGTCACTGGTCCAATACGAACGCTTCTTTTTGGCGGGCGGATTGATCACGCCGGCGATATGACCCGATGCGCCCATGACAAAACGCTTGGGGCCTTTTAGCACTTGGGTCGACGCATAAGCACCCTGAATCGGCACGATATGGTCCTCCCGCGAGCCATAAATATAGGCCGGCATATCGAGCGTGGACAAATCAACCTGCTGGCCGCAGACTTTGAGCTTGCCACGCTTGATCAGGTTGTTTTCGAAATAAGTATTGCGCAGGTACCAAGCGTAAAACGGTCCGGGCAAGTTGGTGGAATCACTGTTCCAGTAGAGCAGATCGAATGGCGGTGGCGTTTCACCCTTGAGGTAATTGCCCACGACGTAATTCCAGACCAGATCATTGGGCCGTAAAAAGCTGAAGGTCGAGGCCAAGTCCTGACCCTTGAGCAAGCCACCCTGCCCCATCTGCATTTCTCGAAACTTGACGGCAGTCTCGTCAATGAAAATATCCAAAATACCGGTGTCTGAGAAATCCAACAAAGACGTCAAAAAAGTCACGCTGGAGACAGGCTTCTCGCCGCGTGCGGCCAGCACGGCCAGTGCCGTCGCCAAAATCGTTCCACCGACGCAGAAGCCGAGCGCATTGATGGTCTGGGCGCCTGTGATCTCGCGCGTCACCTTGATGGCCTCAATGGCCGCGTTCTCAATGTAGTCGTCCCAGGTTTTGTCCTGCATCGATTCATCTGGATTGCGCCAGCTAACGACAAAAGTACGGTGACCCTGCTCTACGGCGTAACGAATCAACGAGTTCGCTGGCTGCAGATCCAAGATGTAAAACTTGTTGATACAAGGGGGCACCAACAGCAAAGGTTTTTCATAAACCTTGGCCGTCAGCGGCTTGTATTCAAGAAGTTGAAAATACGCATTTTCAAAGACCACCGAACCCTCAGTGGTGGCTACATTTTTGCCAACTTCAAAATTGCTTTCATCGGTCATCGAAACATGACCCTGACGCATGTCGTGCATCAGATTTTGCAGGCCTTGCGCGATGCTTTGCCCTTTGGTGTCAATGGCTTTTTGCTGCGCTTCGGCATTCAATGCCAAGAAATTGCTGGGGGCAGCGGCTGCCAGCCACTGTTCAACAGCGAACCGCACGCGGGCCTTGGTTTTCTCGTCGCCTTCGACGGCGTCAGCCATGCCCATCAAGGCTTGAGAGTTGAGCATGTAAGCCGAGGCCGAAAAGTGCGACAACGGGTTGGTGTGCCAAGCTTCGGAGGCGAAGCGACGGTCCGTCGACGCACTGGCCGATTCAGACTGTGGCGAGAGACCGTTGTTCCACAAGGTGCTGGCGTCTTTGATGTAGGCCTGCTGAATTTCCAGCATCTTGGCTGGATCAAATTGGAGAGCCGGCAAAGCTTCCATGGTATTGGGTAAACCCTGCATCAAGACGGTGGGTACCACCGGGGGCAATGGGGTGCTTGTGCCACTCATGGCAGCCACGGCCTTTTGCATACTCGCGCCCAGGGTTTCCTGGAATTGACGAGCGACTTCAGCCCAGTTTGCGTCAGAATTCATGTTGCCTCTTCAATGAGCGGATAGCCGATGGTCTTTTGCACAAGACTCTCATGCCAGTTTCTAAAGTTTCCTAGACTATGAACAAATTTTATTTCGCCCAGCTTACGACGCCCCAACTTTTATGTACTTGATCGCCATCGCCTGGATTTATGTCGTGCTCTTGATGAGTATTGCAGAAGCCACCAACTCCAATGGCACCGTTCTGGGTGCGTTGATCACGTTTTTGCTTTATGGCCTGCTCCCGTTGTCGTTGGTGCTTTATGTCTTGCGAACGCCAGCTCGAAAACGCGCCATCAAGGCAAGGGAAAAGGCCGAAGACAGTCAAAAAAAGACCCCTTAATCTTGCCAGATACAGGCGGCCATGCGGCCAGTGCTGCGTCCGCCACCAGCGTCCCGGCGGTGCGAAAAGAACTGTGAACGCCGGCTCACGGTGCACCAATCAGCACTGCCATCATTGCCAAAAATTTGAGTCACCCCAAGGGCGTCTAACCTGAGCCGGGCTAGGCCCGGCAAATCGGCCCAGTATTTAGCGGTTGGGGGCTGAGCCGGCAACGCCACGAACAGCGCACCCGCTGCGGGATGGACGGCTTCAAACGCGGCTTTAACCTCGGCCCCCACCTCAAAGGCAGTCGGCCCAATGCAGGGCCCCAGCCATGCAATAGTTCGGCCTGCAGTCTCGCCCATGGATTGGCCGACCATGGCTGAAAAACGTCTGAACGTAGACTCCAGAACACCGTCACCCGCGTTCAGCGTTAAGTCAGCATGGGCTGATATGCCCCGCCCAGCCAAGCCACGCCAACCCGCATGCGCGGCGGCCACGACAGGCTGGTCTAGATGTGCAAACAACACCGGCAAACAGTCGGCCACCATGATCGTGCAGGCAAGGCCATGCTGACGCGTCAGACAAGCATCAGCGGTCTGCGCATCTGCGCTGTCGTGGTCAAGCTCTAATACGTCCGTGCCATGCACTTGCCGCAAGAAAATAGGCTTGCAAGCCAACGCGTGCTGCAACGTCAACCGGTTGGTGGCGACCGCAGCGGCAGAATCACCGACGTGATCACCCAGATTCATGCTGTCACAAGGAGGCAGTGAAACACCGCCCTGACGCGTTGTGAAGACGGCACGAACACCGACTGGCGCAGGCCATTTCGGGGTCAGCCAGTCGGAAGGTAAGTTCGGATTCACCGGCATCAGTAACCTATTAAGCCGAGGCCTCGTTACTCGCTGTCTGGGCAGGCCGAAGGTTCTGCCAGCTTGAAGGCGGGCAGCGCCATGCAGGCGTCATAGGCGCGCATAGTGCGCGGCAAGCCGTCAAAGCTGACATCGAAACGGCTGGCATTGAAAATCTGCGGGACAAGGCAACAGTCAGCCAAACTCGGACTTTCACCATAACAATAAGTCGACTCCGGCAACTGCGCCAGTTGACGCTCAAAGGCCTCCAGCCCCTCCCGGCACCAGTGTCGGTACCAGGTATTTTTGGCTTCGTCATCGACCTTCAGTTCGCGCACCAGGTACTTGAGCACCCGGAGGTTGTTGAGCGGATGAATGTCGCAGGCAATCGACTGCGCCAACGCCCTCACCTTGGCTCGACCCAAGGCGTCCGCCGGCAACAAGGGCGGCTCAGGATGCGTTTCATCGAGGTATTCGATGATGGCCATCGACTGCGACAAGCGCTCGTTGTCGGTCTCCAGTAACGGCACAAGAGTGTCGGCAGACAGCGCAACATACGGCGGCCTTTTGTGGTCGCCGCGTGCAATATGCACAGACACATAGTCGTAGTCCAGACCCTTGAGGTTCAGGGCAATGCGGACTCTGTAAGACGCCGATGAGCGGAAGTAGTTGTGCAGTTTCATGCGGAAAGCATACCGCAAGGAAAATCAGTAATCGCCACCGCCGCTACTGCTACCGCCGGCCAGACTTTCAAATTTCGTGATGCGGCTGATAAAGGCCAGCTTCACCGTACCAGTCGGGCCATTCCGCTGCTTGCTGATAATGACCTCTGCAACACCTGGCTCCTTGCAAGCCTCCTTGGTGTAGTACTCGTCGCGGTAGATGAACATGATCACATCGGCGTCTTGCTCAATGGCGCCGGACTCACGCAAATCGCTCATCATCGGGCGCTTGTCAGTCCGCGACTCCACACCGCGACTAAGCTGCGACAGGGCAATTACCGGACATTGCAATTCCTTGGCCAGCATTTTCAGACCCCGCGAAATCTCGCCGACAGCCGTCGCGCGATTTTCGTCATTCATGCTGGTCGAGACACTCATCAGCTGCAAGTAATCAACGACGATCAAACCGAGCTTGCCGCACTGACGAGCGAGGCGACGCGCATTAGCGCGCAACTCGCTCACCGTCAAACCTGGCGTTTCGTCGATGTGCAGTGAAATATTCCGCAGCTTTTCAATCGATTCCGTGAGCCTCGGCCATTCTTCGTCGGTCAGCTTGCCGGTGCGCAGATGACCTTGGTCGATACGGCCAATGGAGCCGACGATACGCACCGCCAGTTGTGAGGCACCCATCTCCATCGAGAACACCGCCACCGGCAGACCCTCGTTGAGCGCAACGTGCTCGGCAATATTGATGGCCAGCGCAGTTTTACCCATTGAAGGTCGCGCCGCCAGAATGATCAGATCACCGGCCTGAAAACCCGAAGTTTGTCGGTCCAGGTCGTAAAAACCGGTCGGGACACCCGTGATGTCGTTTGGGTTTTCCGACATCTCGGTGACGCGATCCAGCAGTTCAACCACCAGCGTGTCCATGCTGTGAAAGCCCTGCTTCATCCGCGAGCCTTGCTCACCAATCTTGAAAATCTTCTGCTCGGCCTCGTCAAGAATTGTGGCGACCGCCTTGCCCTGCGGGTTGAAGGCATTGGTGGCGATCTCATCACTGGCCTTGACCAGTTTGCGCAAAATAGAACGCTCGCGCACGATCTCGGCGTAGCGGCGCACATTGGCAGCACTTGGTACGTACTGGGCTAAGGAATTCAGATAGCCAAGGCCACCGACGTCATCGGCCTTGCCCTGGCTTTGCAGGTGCTCAAACACCGTGATCACATCGGCTGGCTTGCTCGCGTTGATCAGCGCGCCCACCGAGGCGTAGATGAGCTTGTGTTCGTAACGGTAAAAATCTTCGTCAACCAGCAGGTCGCCAACGCGGTCCCAAGCGCTGTTGTCGAGCAATAAACCGCCGAGCACGCTGGACTCGCCCTCGATGGAGTGCGGAGGGATGCGGAGCTGGGCTATTTGCCGGTCGGGGCTGTAACCAGCGTCGTCAAGGGTGGAGAGTACGGCAGACATGAGTTTCCTGAAAACACGGCCATATTAAAGCCAGAGTCACAAAACGCCTTGGGATAAACCTGTGCATAACAGGTGTGCCTGATGTGCATAGAGCGTGGAAATGCGGTGTAAATCGAATCGAACGACATAAAGCACAGTTTTACCCAAAGAAAAAGCCGCCCCGAGGAGCGGCTTTTTCAAAGGAGCAGAAGCTCTTAAGCGGATTCGCCGTACACCGTCACGGTGACATCGACCAGCACATCCGTGTGCAGAGCAACGCCGACCGGATGGTCGCCAACGATCTTCAAAGGACCATTAGGCATGCGGATCTGAGCCTTCAGGACAGCAAAGCCCTGCTTGGTCAACTCTTGAGCGATGTCAGAATTAGTCACTGAACCGAAAAGACGGCCGTCAACGCCAGCCTTCTGTGTCAGCTTGACCACAGTGCCGCCGAG
Organism: Comamonadaceae bacterium; assembly: GCA_947378785.1. Lineage (GTDB taxonomy): Bacteria > Pseudomonadota > Gammaproteobacteria > Burkholderiales > Burkholderiaceae_C > Polaromonas. The sequence goes on along the minus strand of CANCLK010000038.1, from coordinate 234 downwards.
CTTGGCGCCCTGAGCTTGGCACTCAGCCAATTTGGCAGCGGCGACTTTTTCCAAATCAGCGCGCTTGACTTCGAATTCTTTGATCGCGACAGCGGTGGCGCGGCGTGCGCGGCCCGATGGGATCAGAAAATTGCGTGCGTAGCCGTCTTTAACTTTGACGACGTCACCCAGATTGCCCAGGTTGACAACTTTGTCGAGCAGAATAATTTGCATGCTTGTGCTCCTTACAGGCTA
>CANCLK010000037.1 GCA_947378785.1 Comamonadaceae bacterium | reverse complement strand
ACCTGACGCGTCCCGGCTATGCCAAACCGCGGCAACTCGAACCGGGCCCGGTAGGTTGCCGGCAACGTCAGACTTTCTAATCGCAGGCCGCTGGTTTCGCCGAGGTCGTACAGATTGCCAGACACGGTGGCAGCCAGCGTCGGTAAATTAGCACCGACGTTGGCCACTGGAAACGAGATGCGGACGCGGGCGCGCCGCCAAGGCCCGGTGTGACGTTTGCGCTCTAGCAGGGCATTTGGCAAACTCGGCACATTGACTGATTCGAGTTCATCAATGTGTTCGACGGTCGCACGGGCACGCTCGCGCAGTTCGTCGGTTTCTCCCTCGACGCGGGCGAAGGTACCGCAGGACTGTTCGCCTGCCATCACTTCGGCCACCTGCTCAGGCGCCAGCGGCGTCTCAATCAAATAAGTGGCTTCAAAACGTTCTTGCTTCATGCTGTACGACGCTTACAGTTTGCTGAGATCAGGAAAAGGCCGGACTGGCTCGCTTCCGTCCCAGCCTTCGGACGCCTGGCGTATCAGGTCAAACATTTTGCCCTTAGGTCCGGCCACTTCAGACAGTTCGATGACGGTGCCGGGATGGTATTCAGTGTCGAAATAGATAAAGCGGCCGCTCTCGCCGACCTCACCTTTCATCACCGGTTTGAAGCCTTGTTTGAGCAGGCGTTCGAGGTCGGCATCGTAGTCGGTCGTCCAGTAGGCCACGTGCTGAAGACCTGTATTGCCCGCCTTCAAAAAATCGCGGTACATCGATGGCACGTCATTGCGCGTCTGGATCAACTCGACTTGCACAAAGCCCGAATTCGCCAGCGCCACTGAGTTGTGGGGTTCATACGACTCGCCCCGGTAGCTGTAGTTTTTGATCGGCACTTTGGGGTTGTAAAACCAGGGGCCAACACCCAGAGTTTCGCTCCAATATGTCATCGCAGCTTCGATGTCGTTCACGACGTAGCCAAGTTGGCGGATCTCGCCGAAAAATTTGCTCATGGTGTCTGTCCGGTGGGGTGAATATGTTTTAGCGGGCCAGGAAGCCGATCGAGAACCAGGGCACGGCGGCCACCAGTGCCAAGCCGATCAACAGCGCACCCATGTAAGCCCAAATGTAGGGAATGCCTTCGTCAGGATCGACCTTGCTGACAGCACAGGCACCGTAGTAGCCGACACCAAAGGGAGGTGCGAAGAGGCCGATGCCCATCGCAAAAATCACCACCATGGCGTAGTGCACGTCATGCACGCCGACCATGCGGGCGATCGGGAAAAGCAGTGGGCCGAACAGCACGATAGCGGGAATACCTTCGAGCACGCTGCCAAGAATGATGAAGGCCACGATAGACACCGCGAGGAAACCATAAGCACCGCCGGGTAAGTTACCCATGATGCGCGCCAAGTCTTGCGAAAAGCCCGACTGCGTCAGACCCCAGGCCATGGCGGTTGCGCAGCCGATGATGAACATGATGGCGCCGGTCAGCGATGCGGTTTCGATCAACATCGGCCGCAAGCGACGCCACGGAAACTGACGGTACAGAAAGAGGCCGGCGAGTACCGAATAGATGATGCCGATGGTCGACACCTCGGTCGCCGTCGCCACGCCCTCGACCACGGCAGCGCGAATCACGAAAGGCAGAACGATGGCGGGCAATGCTATCAACATCAACTTGCCGATTTCACGTTTGCTGTAGCGCGCAACAGCGCTCAGGTCTTCGTGACGATTACGCCACCACACCACCGCGCAAAGTGCCGCGCCCAGCACCACAGCGGGCAACAGGCCGCCAGTGAAAAGTGCGGCAATCGACACGCCCGTGACTGAGCCGATGGTGATCAGCACGATGGAGGGTGGAATGGTTTCGGTCTGCGCGCCGGTGGCAGACAGCAGGGCCACCAGATCGCCGGGCTTGGCACCGCGCTTTTTCATTTCGGGGAACAGCACCGGCGCAATCGCGGCCATGTCCGCGATCTTTGAACCTGAGATACCTGACACCAAATACATCGCACCGATGAGCACGTAGCTCAAACCGCCACGCACATGACCCAACAGGCTGGCGAGAAACTGGATCATGGCCTTGGCCATGCCGGTCATCTCGATCAGCGCACCCAGAAAAATAAAGAGTGGCACCGCCAGCAAAATCATGTGCGACATACCTTCGTCCATACGGCCGACCATAACCAACAGCGGCGTCGAAGTTGTCAGCGCGAGGTAACCGAAAGTGGCCAGCGCAAACGAGAACGCGATCGGCACGCCCGACAGCACCGTCCCGGCGACAATGATGACAAAAAAGATGATCAGATTGAGCTTGCCCAGTGGCTGCAGCAGAGGTTGCGCGAACCAGAACAGCGCAACCACGGCTGCGGTGCCGGCCAGCGCGATGCCAGTCTGCTTGTATGAACTGATGCGCAACAGGCGCAACACAGCCACGATGATCATCAGCGCCATGCCGACCGGTATGGCCGCTGCACGCCAGGCGTTGTTGACCTCCATCGCCGCGGTGACGATGAAGCTTTCTTCATAGGCGTATTCCGTGGCGGGGTAGATCACTAAAACCAGGAAGGCGATTGATGCGGTGATCGCAATGGTGTCAAGCAACGCGCGGACATGCGACTGGACGTTGTTGACGAGCGCAGTCATACGCATGTGCTCGCCACGCCGCAAGGCAACGACCGCACCCAGCATGGACAACCACAGAAACATGATGGACGCCAGCTCGTCAGACCAGATCAGCGGTGCGTGAAATACATAACGTGCGACCACACCCGCGAACAACACCATGATTTCTACCAGCACCAAAGCGGCTGCACAGGTCTCGACCACAAGGCCCAAGCCGCTGTCGATACGGTGGGCCAGGGTGCTCAGCGCGTTGGCAGGCGGTCTGTTGGCCGCATGCGGTTGTTCTGGGGAATGGGACATGGCGGGACGCTCCGGTATTCAATGCAGTTGACACGGCTCAGAGCGTGTCGCGTCCGGCCGTCTGGCAGAGACTGTCTATAAGTTCGACAGTCTCATGGGGAAGTGTTATGCCAGCTTGCCCACCGACTGCTCCAGCAGACCCCAGGCCTCGTCGCCGAAACGGCCTTTCCATTCGCTGTAAAAACCCGCTTCACGGAGTTTGGCGCGAAAGGTATCTGACTGCGGACGGTTGATGGCCAGACCCTTGGACTGGAGATCGGTGACCACGGTTTCGTTGAGTTTTTTGATGTCTTCGCGCTGCTGCATGCCCGCCTCGTTGATGGCACGGGCCACGATGGTTTTCAGATCTGCAGGCAGCCGATCCCATGCGCGGCCATTGGCAACAAACCAGAAACCGTCCCAAATGTGGTTCGTCAATGAGCAGAATTTCTGAACCTCATAGAGCTTCGCCACTTGAATGATCGGCAGCGGATTCTCTTGTGCGTCCACAATTTTGGTTTGTAGCGCGGAGTACACCTCGCTGAACTGGAGACTGGTTGGCGCAGCGCCAAGACCTTTGAACATCGAAATACTCAGCGGGCTGACAGGCACGCGAATTTTCAGACCGTCCATGTCTTTCGCGTTGCTAATTGGCGCCTTGCTGCTGGTGGTCTGGCGAAAGCCGTTGTCCCACATTTTTTCAAATGCATAGAGGCGTGACTTGCTGATGACGTCGCGTACATGCGCACCCAGCTTGCCGTCCATCGCACCCCAAACCTGTTGGTAGTCAGAAAACGCAAAGCCGACGGCATTGATGGCCGCTACCGGCACCAGCGTGGCAATCACCAGCGCGGACGGCGTGAAAAACTCGATGCCGCCGGAGCGCACTTGCGCCAGCATGTCGGTGTCACCGCCCAGCTGACTGTTCGGGAAAATTTTGATCTCAACCCGGCCATTACTTTCCTTCAGGATGCGGTCAGCAGCCTGCTGCGCACGAATGTTCAGCGGATGGGTAACAGGCAGGTTGTTGCCATATTTGTACGAGAACTCTGCTGCGCGAGCCATCGACGGCAAAACCGCCGCAGCGCCCACGGCGGAGACGGCGGACAGGGTGCGCAGGACGCTGCGACGGGTGATGGCGGTGTTCAAGCTCATGGGGGTTGTCTCCAGTTTTGTTTTGATGTGTTTTGAGGCATCATTAAGCGGGTAGCGCCGCAACGATAGTGGTTGAGTAGCGAACGGTCAAACATAAAAAATGATGGGTATTGATGTATGAGGGTTATCCCTGATGTAATGACTGGTCTGCAACAACGCGCCGGGGTTGCCGATATTGCGAAGGCTGCAAAGGTGTCGACCGCAACCGTAGACCGGGTGCTGAACCACCGCCCGGGCGTCCGCGATGCGACTGCCCAAAAGGTCTTAAAGGCCGCCGCTGAGCTGGACTATCTGCCCGACACCGAGCTCTATGCGGCGCTCGCCGCACAACCTATGCGCCTGACCTTTTTATTGCCCGATGGCAGCAACCGTTTTATCCGCATGCTGGGTGACACAGTGGGTTATTCGCAAGACCATCTGTCGCCCTTCAACGTCAAGTGCCGTACCGAGCTGTTTGAAAGTTTCAACCCGCAGCAACTGGCCGCCAGTTTGCTGCGACTGGCCCAGCGCAGCGATGGCATTGCCTTCATGGCGCTGGAGCATCCGGCCGTGCGCGAAGCGGTGAGTACACTGGCAGAAAAAGGGGTCCCGGTCATCACGCTAATCTCGGACCTGTCGGGCTCAACCCGCGCAGGCTACGTGGGCCTCGACAACCGAGCTGCGGGCAGGACTGCCGGTTACCTGGTCGGTCGGTTCATCGGGCCAGGCGTGCGCGCTGCCAAGGTGGCGCTGATTGCCGGCTCTTTGAGTTACCGCGCACACGAAGAGCGTGAAGCCGGGTTTTTGCACGTCATTGAAGAGATGTTCCCGGCGCTGCAGGTGGTGGGTCTGCGGGAAGGACAAGACGATGCGCAAAAAAATTACGAGCAAACACGAACATTGCTAGAGCAACACCCAGACCTGGCTGGTATTTACAACATCGGCGGCGCCTCAGACGGCGTGGCGCGTGCGCTCAAAGAGTGCGGGCGTGAACACAAGGTGGTGTTTGTCGGCCACGGCCTGACGCCTGACACGCGCGCGATGCTGATAGATGGCAGCATGGACGCCGTCATCACCCAAAGCCCGCAAACCGCCATGATGAGCTGCGTACGCATGTTCACCAACCTGCGTGACAAACGTGAGTTGATGAGCGGGGTGGATGCCGTGCGCAGTCAGGTGATCTTCAGAGAAAACCTGCCGTAACGCTCTTTACTTTGACACTGCGAGCGACGCCAGTGGCGTCGACCAAGCGTCGTAGCCGTAGACCCAGTCGGGGTCGGTGCGCTTGCTCATCCACTGGTTGTGGTGCGAGGTGAGCTGGATTTTCGAGGTGCGCTCCTTGCGCGTGGCCTCGAAACGCTGGAAAGCCTGTTGAACATCCGTGGTGTCGTCCAAGCAGCGCGACAGCACCGCTGCGTCCTCAATGGCAGTGGCAGCACCCTGCGCCATGTACGGCACCATGGGGTGGCACGCGTCACCCATCAGTACAGCCCGGCCCTGATGCCATCGCGGCAGCGGATCACGCTCGTACAAGGCCCATTTGTAAACCTCGGGACAGGCCTGAAGCACGGTTTGCACCTGCGGATGAAACCCCGCGAACGCAGAACGCAGCTGCGCCAAGTCGCCGCGAGCGGACCATGACTCGTTGCGCCACTCGGGCTCGGGCAAGCTGGTCACAAAGTACAGCTCGTCCCGGCGGGGCGTGATGTAGTAGATAACGATGTGGCGGTCTGGCCCCCACCACTTGGTGCAGTCGTCGATCTGCGCGCCCTTGAGCAGTTCGGCCTTGAATGTCGTGCGGTAGGCCACGCGGCCCGTGAAGCGGGGCGCGTCGGGACCCAACATCCATTCGCGGACCAGTGAGTGCACGCCGTCGGCACCGATCACCGCATCGACCTGCCGTGTCTGCCCATTCGCAAAGCGCAGCGAGACGCTATCCTCATGCGTGTCCAGCCCAGCCAGCGGCATGTCGAGGTGGATACGTGCCGGGTCTACGGCGTTGATGAGTGCGGTGTGCAAGTCGCCGCGGTGCAGCAGCAAGTAGGGTGCTCCATAGCGCGTCTCGAACGCCTCGCCCAACGGCAGTTCGTACTTCACCGCACCCGTGTCCCATTCACGGTTATTCCAGGACATAGGCTGGAAGGCGATGTCACGCAGCGTCTGTTCTAGCCCGATCTCCCGCAGCACGCGCACGGCATTGGCGCTTTGCTGAATGCCCGCACCCACACGGGCGAACTTCTTCGCCTGCTCGTACACGTGAACGTCATGGCCGCGCCGCTGCAGCAACGCAGCGGCCGTCAGACCGCCGATGCCCGCGCCGATGATCGCGATGGTTGACATAGTGCTCGTGTTCTTTCGTGAAGGTCAATTGAAAAATTCTGGGCGCGCGTCAGTCCATCCTGACATTGGCTTTCTTCACCACCGGAGCCCACTTGGCCATCTCCGAACGAATGAACTCGCCATATTGCGCCTGCGTTTGCGGCACGGGTTCCGCGCCGATCTTGAGCAATCGCTCACTCACGTCAGGGTCCTTCAGCACGCTGACGATGTCGGCGTTAAGCTTCACCACAATCTCGCGTGGCGTGCCGGTGCGCACCGACAGCCCACCCCAAGTCTGGGCCACATAACCCGGCACACCAGACTCAATCACGGTGGGTAGCTTGGGCAGTAGCGTGGAGCGCTCCTTGGTCGAGATGGCCAATGCCCGCAAGCGGCCAGACTGTATATGTTGCAGCGCGCTTGGGATGTCGCTGAACATCATGTCCAGCCGTCCACCCATCACGTCCAAGATGGCCGGGCCATTGCCCTTGTACGGCACATCGGTCAGGTTGATGCCTGCGTCCATCTCGAAGAGCTCGCCGGCCAGATGCGCACCACCGCCCTGCCCTGAGTGACCATAGGTCATCGTGCCCGGCGCTGCTTTGGCGCGCGCCACCAAGTCGGGCACCGACTTGATTGGCGATGCCGCATTGACGACCAAGATGATGGGGTACACCGCCGCCAGTGAGAGAGGGATGAAGTCCCTCTCGATGTCGTAGGTCAGGTTGGTCTTGATGCTCGGCAGCACCGTGTGGTGAATCACTGAGAACAGCAGCGTGTAGCCGTCGGCCGGCGCGCGCAGTGCAGTCTCTGCCGCAATGATGCCGCTGGCACCCGTGCGGTTCTCGATCATGACCGACTGCTTCCACAGCTCAGAGAGCTTTTGCGACATGATGCGTGCGGTCTGGTCGATCGGACCACCCGGCGGGAACGGTACGAGAATGCGCACCGGCTGCTTCGCCGGAAAAGCATCGGTCTGCGCTCGCAGACCAGACCCGGCAAGCAACGCAGCAACAGCGGCCATGAGGTGATAACGGCGGGATGTGTTCATACAGTCTCTTTGTCGTTACGGGAAGGTCGGGGGCGATTACTCAGGCGCGCAAGAGAGACTTGGCGATGATCGAGCGTTGTATCTCTGAGGTCCCCTCGTAGATCCGTGTGACACGCGCATCGCGGTAAAAACGCTCGACGGGATTGCCCACCATGTAACCCGCGCCGCCTTGAATTTGCACGGCCGCGTCCGCAACGAAGGCCAGCGTTTCGGAAGCAAAAAGCTTGGCCATAGAAACGCTCTCACGCGTCAGAAGGCCTTCATCTGCGAGGTGTGCGGCACGGTAAGTGAGCCAACGCGCCGCCTCAGTCCGCATGGCCATGTCCGCCAGCATGATCTGTATGGCCTGAAAATCTCCGATCGGGCGACCAAACTGCTGCCGGTTACGCGCGTAGTCGACAGACACTTCCAGGAGTCGCTCGCAGGCGCCGATGCAGCGGGCCGCGACCAGTGGCCGTCCTTCGTTGAGGGTCTTCACCGCCGCAATCCAACCGCCACCTTCCGCCCCTAGGCGGTTTTCTTCAGGCACTTCACAATCCTCAAAAAACAGTTCAGCCACCGCATGACCGCGACTCCCCATGGTTTGATAGGTTTTCGTGCTGACCCTGAACCCCGGGAAATGGGGCTCCACCAAAAAAACACTCAACTCCTTGGAATTTGCACCTCCGGTACGCGCAACCACCGTGATGAGCCCCGCAGTGGCCCCGCCACTGATGTAGTGCTTGACACCGTTCAGCAGGTATTTGCTACCCTTTTTTTTAGCGGTGGTTTTAACCGCCCCGGCATCGGATCCGGCCTCAGGTTCAGTCAACGCAAATGCCGCACGCAATTCGCCCGTCGCCATCCGCGGCAAGTAACGCTGCTTTTGGTCTTGGTTGCCGATGGCGACCAGCCCCTCTGTTCCAATGCCGGTATGTGAAGCCAATAAGCCAGCGAAACCAAAGCCGGTCCGGCCCGCCATTTGATGCACAAGGACCCGGCTAAAATGCGACAACCCTGAACCGCCATAGGTCTCCGGAATACTGATGCCAAAGAGGCCCAGTTCAGCAATTTCACAGATCAAATCATCGGGAAATTGATTGGCCTCCTCAATAGCGCCCATACGCGGATCCACTCGCACATCGACAAATCGCCTCACGGCTTCCATCAATTCTTTTTGCTCAGATGTGAGATCGAAATTCATGGGTGTCTCGGTTCAAGACGTCAGAGCGATCAGTCAATCGTGACGCCGGTGGCTTTCACCACAGGTCGCCAGTAATCAATCTCGGCGTTGATGAATTGGGTCATCTCCGGACGGGTCATGGACATGGGTGCGAGCCCCATGTCCAACACCTTCTGTTTGATGTCTTCCCTGGCGCCTATCTCCCGCATGGCCTTGCTCAGTTTTTCAAGGACGGCCTCCGGCGTCTTGGCGGGTGCTGACAGGCCGAAGAAACTCAAAACCTGCAAATCAAGCACGCCAGACTCAGCCATGGAGGGAACGGAAGGCTCGTTGACCCAACGCTCGGACGCCGCCACGGCCAACACCTTCAAGCGCCCAGCCTTGACCAGGCCCTTGGCCACACCGTCGTAGGAAAGAAACCCAATTTGCGTTTCACCGCTGGCAATGTCTGCCAAGGCCTGCGCAGCACCCTTGTAGGGAATGTGCACCAATTGAACGCCCGTGCGCAAGGTCAACAATGCGCCGCCTAGGTGGCCCGGAGATCCGTTGCCTTGCGAGGCATAGTTCAATTTACCGGGATTGTCCTTGGCGTACGCGAGCAGTTCTTTCATGTTGTTGAACGGTGCTTTTTGGTTCGCAATCAAAAACATGGCGGTCCGAGCCATCTGCCCCACCGCAGAAAAATCCTTGACCGGATCGTAATTAAGCTTCTTGAACAGGGAAGGATTGACACCATGAGACGCCGCTTGAACGACAAACAGCGTGTGGCCATCTGGGGCTGCGTTGGCGACCGCTTCAGCGCCTACATTGGTGCCGCCACCCGGCCTGTTTTCAACCACGAACTGCTGCCCCAACTTGTCACCCAGCTCTTTCGCGTACAGCCGGCTGACGGCATCGGTGGTGCCGCCGGCTGGGTAAGGGACAACTATTTTCACCGGCCGGTTGGGATAGTCGCTTTGCGCATGTACCGAACCAAAACCCGCCAAAAATAGCCAAGACAAAGTTGCTATGAGCGACAGCATCCGCGTCGACTGAAAAAGAGGTTTGCCCATTTTTGTCTCCTTGGTATCCAATTACTTAACCCGATTCAACATGCCAGCGGTAACACTCAACGCCCTTTGAAAACAGGTTTTCTTTTTTCTACGAACGAACGAAATCCCTCTTTGATGTCTTCGGTGTCCTGAATGTCGGTGAGTACTTTCCAGGTGAAGGGAATGCCGTCTGCTGGACCGCGGTCGAGGGCGCCGAGGATGGCTTTTTTAGACCCCTGCACGGCAAGTGGAGCGGCCTCCTCTGCGATGTGGGTCGCAATTTCCCACGCCTTGTCCATCAGCTTGTCAGGGGAAACCACTTCCGACACCAAGCCCCACTGAAGGGCTTGTTGCGCACTGACCTTGAAGCGACGCCCTTCAATCACCATCCGCATCACGATGCCCAAGGGCATCTTGAATGCGAGCCCAGCGGCTTCCACACCGTTGATCAGGCCGATATTGACGTGGGTGTCAAAGAACGAGGCATTGTCCGAGGCAATGACGATGTCGCTGTCGGCGACCAAATGCCAGCCCCCTCCAATGCAATATCCGTTCACCGCGCAGATGAAGGGCTTCTTAATCGACTGCATCATGTCCGTCCACGGCTTGAAGATCGTGTAGCCCTCGGTGCGTCCTTTTTCCTGCGTTTTTTGAGCCGCCTCGGTGACATACATGCCACTGCAAAAGGCCTTCTCTCCCGCTGCGCCGAGGATCATCACCCACTGCTCAGGATCGTCCCTGTAGGCGGTGAGCACATGCAGCAGTTCGCTGGAGGTTTCCACACTGATCGAGTTCATCCGCTCAGGTCGATTCAGCGTGACACACACGGCACGTCCACGCTTTTCAACAATCAAATCTTTGTAAATCATGTCCATCTCCTGCTATGACTAGCGTTATTTAATTTCAGCCAAAATTTCTTCCCGGTGCTGGTCCCGTTGCGGCACCGACAGCATGCGGGAGCCCATGTTTTCATCCGCTTTGACCGGAACACCCCAGGTCGGTATCTCACGCCCATTGCCCAAACGCGTTGACTTGACCATGTGACGGGCCTTCACCTGTGGGTTCATGGCCACCTTGTTCACGGGTTTGACATGGCTCGCGGGCACGCCAACTTCCAGCATTAGCGCCTCCCACTCCGGCGCCGTTTTCTGAATCAAATAAGCTTGCACCAAGGGCCTCAGAAGGTCTCGGTTTTTAACTCTCAACTGATTGCTTTCAAAGCGTGGATCGCCCGACAGCTCGACCGCCCCAAGCAAGTCGCACAACCTTTTCCACTGGATCTCGTTACTGACTTGAAGCAAGCAGTGTTCGCCATCACGGGTGTCAAACGCGCCCATCGGGTACATGCCCATCGTTTCTGAACCCATGCGGCCGGGCAGCGGCATGTCCAGCAAGGCGCCTTGGAGATAGGCGTGCATGAACCCCAAGGCTGACTCCATGAGCGATACCTCCAGCAGGATTCCTTTGCCGGTTTTTTCCACGGTATAGATGCCCGTCATGATCGAACCCCACGCCAGATACGCGGTGGCGATATCGATCGGAGATCCCCCCGAGCGCACCGGTTTTCCTTGCGGCTCCCCGGTGATGCCCATCATCCCGGTGAAGGCCTGGATCATCGAGTCGTAGGCGGGTGCACGCGCGCCTGGACCGGTTCTGCCGTAACCGGTCACGGACAGCCAAACCAGCCGGGGATTGAGCTCCTTGAAATCCGTCCATCCCACGCCCAGCTTTTCAAGCGTGCCGGGTCGGTAGTTTTCAACCACCACGTCCGCCGTCTTGACGAGGCGTCGAAGAATGTCCCGGTCTTCCTCCTGCTTCAAGTCCAGTGCAATGCTGCGCTTGCCTCGGTTACAGCTGACGAAATAGACGCTCTCATCGTCTACGAATGGCGGCCAGGTGCGCATCTCGTCACCACCGGGAGGCTCGACCTTGATCACGTCTGCGCCCATTTCTGCCGCCATCATCGTGGCAACAGGACCGGCAATATTTCTCGTCAAATCGACGATGCGAATGCCGTCAAGGACGCTGGTCAGTCTGGAAGTAGTCAAGGGATTGCCGCCGCCTTCTGTGTCGCGCTGTTCAGCAGAGGGTTCTGCTTCAGATTGACGGCATATTAGTGCGAGGACATGGCCAAGGGAATCCGATTTCACCGATAAAGTACATCGGTGAAATCAATAGCGTCACGCTTTTATCGGCCTATTGGCACAGCTGGACCAACCGCTGCCGGAGCCAGCGGTGCAGCGGGTCCGGGTGACTTCTTTCGTGCCACATTTGGATCACCGGCAAGAGTGGGATGGGTAGGGGCGGCTCTTTGATGTGTATATCGCAAGTCTTGGCCATGTCCTCTGCAATGGCCACGGGCATCAAGGCGATCAAATCACTCATGGCGATCATTCGAGCGGCCAAGCGGTAGTTGGGCATGAAAAGCACCACGTTGCGCTTCAGGCCGCGCTCGGCCAAGGCCCGGTCAATGATGCTGACATACCCCGAGCCGGTGGGCGACACCTGCAAATGATTCAACTGCGCGTAGCTTTCAGGCGTCCATTTGACCTGCGCCATGGGATGGCCCGATCGGAGGATGCAGATGAATTTTTCTTCGTAAATTTTGCTGTAACGAACCTTCTTCAGGGTGAGTCGGGTCGATGCAATCGCCAGATCCAATCGTTGCGACGCCAAGCTTTCTTCAACCGTGTCGATCGCCAACGAGGTGACCGACAACCTCAGGCCAGGCGACTCCTTGGCAATGACCCGGGTCAACTCTGGAAGCAAGCGGTCCTGCGCGAAATCCACCATGGCGATCTGGAACCGCGCGGTTGTCGTGCTCGGCTGGAAAGCCGATCGAGGGATGACCGAATTCTCAATCTGCTGCAAAGCCGACCCGAGAAACTCAGTGATTTCAAGCGCCTTTGAGGTGGGCTCCAAGCTTCTGTTCCCGGGGACAAAAAGGGGGTCTGCATAGATGACCCTTAGTTTGCCCAGTGCAGAACTCACGGTTGACTGCGAGAGTCCCAGACGCTCGGCCGCTTTGGTGACACTGCGCTCATGAAACACCGCGTTGAAACAGTGCAAAAGCTCAAGGCTTAACTTGGGTGAAGCCGGACGGGTGTGGGGCGTGTGCATGGGTTGCGCCTGGCGGGTGCGTTCATCGGGCCTTGGGAAAAGCCGCCGTCAGCCGATCTGCGTAGTCCTGCCAAGTGGCCTCTTTGCCCACGCCATCGAACACCCCGAGTGCCGCTTGGTCAGCGACCCATTGCTGTTTGTCGGCGATGGCCTTCGACATGAACGGTGGAAAGCCAGCCTCTTGCACCGTGTTGGCGGCTTCACGCATTTCTTCGGCGCGGCGCTTGCCGTGTTGCACCACACGGCTGAAAAAATACGCCCCTTGTTTGCTCCAGTCGATGCTCGGGAAAGTCTCGACCAGTGTCGGCAGCACATGGTCTTCAACGCCGTAGGCTCGCGCGGTGGCGTAGCTTTCAATCACCAGCGCTTCGAGCCCCTTGATCATCACGCTGCGGCACATCTTGATGGCGCTGGCAACGCCCAGATCGACGGACACGGCGCGGGCATCTAAGCCCCACGACTTCAACAGCTCAGCCAGTTCGGCGGCGCGGGCGCCTCCGAGCAGCATCGGCACGCGAATGCCGTAAGGCGGCACCGAGGTCATGACACCAGCTTCAACGTAATGGCCGCCGGCCGCGTCAATCAATTGCGCCGCCTGCTGCTTGGTGCCGGGCGATGCGGAATTGAGATCCAGAAACACCGTTCCCGGCCGAATGTGTGGCGCAGCGGCTTGCGCCACGGCCAGGGTGTTGGATGCGGTCACCGCTGAAATCAGCAGGTTTGACTCAGCGCAAAGCTGCGCCATGGAGTCGGCAACCGCCACGCCAACGCCGCCTGCATGGGCTCGCAGCACAGCAGCCTGAGCGGTGTCTGCCAACTTCAAATCCCAGGTGCTCACGCGGGCTGCGCGCGGTTGGAGTCCGGCACTAAAAACCTTGCCGACTTCACCGTAACCCACCATCCCAATGTGCTCAAACTGCATGCTCATGTCTCCGACTGATTGATTGATTTAATTTTGACGAATTACTGCTGCGGCACTTTGGCCCGCACGATCACCTCGCCCCAGCGCTTGACTTCGCTGGCCAGCAACTCAGCGGCCTGCTCAGGCGTGCTGGCTTGCGCGGCCACGTTTTGGTCTGCCAGACGCTTTTTAACATCTGGCGAATTGAGGGCTGCGGTGATTTCTTTGTTCAGGCGAGCGATCACGCTTTTAGGCGTTTTGGCGGGCGCGGCAATGGCGTTCCAGCTAGCGGCCTCATAGTTGGTCACGCCGCTTTCTTTGGCCGTCGGCACATCAGGTAAGACGGCTGCGCGTTTGGCGCCCGTCACCGCCAAAGCGCGCAAGGCCTTGGCATTGATCTGCGGCAGCACGGGCGCGAGAATTTCGACGGCAGCGTCAATCTGTCCGCCGCGCAAGGCGGTGATGACCGCGGGTGAGCCGTTGAACGGCACGATCTGCATGTCGACGCCGGCGCTGCTTTTGAAAAGTTCCGCTGCTAAGTTTTGCGTGCTGCCGATGTTGATGCTGCCAAGGTTCAACTTGCCTGGATTGGCGCGGGCATACGCCAGCAAATCACTCAGCGTTTTGAACTTCGAATCGCCCTGCGTGATGATGGCGATATCAAAGAAACCCAGTGTCGACACCGGTGCGAAATCACGCAGCGTGTCGAACGGCAGGGACTTGAACAGCCCGGCGCTCACGGCCGTGCCGTTGGACATCAGCAGCAGTGTGTGGCCGTCGGGATCGGCCTTGGCCACCAAGTCGCCAGCGACCACGCCACCCGCGCCCGGTCGGTTGTCGACCAGCACCGACTGACCCAGCGACTCGCTGAGCTTTTGCGCCACGGTACGGGCCGTCAAGTCGGCCACGCCGCCAGCGCCAAAAGGCACGACCAACCGAATCGCCTTGCTCGGGAAAGTCTGCGCAACGGCAACGTGGGGCAAAGCCATCGCGGCCGAAAGGGCCAGCAAGCTGAAAAGGTGGCGTCGAGTGGTCATGTTGTTTATTCGCTTGAAAGAGAAAGAGTGTCGACTTTCGCCGTATTCCTGCTAGCAGGCAAGAGCGATTTCACACTGCCAGATATAACAAATTCACATACAAGCTTCAGTCGGATGCGAACGGAACGCGCGAGCCGACCGCGCACATGAGCTCGTAACTCACGGTGCCCGCCGCCTGCGCGACCTCATCGATCGACAGCACGGCGCCATTGGCAGCGTTGCCCCACAAGGTGACATCGCTGCCGATGCGGGCGTCGGGCACGGGCGTGAGATCGACCGTGAGCATGTCCATGCTGACCCGTCCCACCAGCTGCGTGCGCACACCGGACACCAGCACCGGCGTGCCGGTATCGCAATGGCGCGGATAACCGTCGGCATAACCACACGCGACCACACCGATGCGCATGTCGTGCTCGGCCCAAAAACGCGAGCCGTAGCCGACGCTGTCTCCCACCGCCAACTGCTGCACGCCAATGAGGCGTGCGCTCAGCGTCATGGAAGGCCGCAAGCCCCAGTCGGCGGCGCTGTGCAACGGAAAATCTGCTGCGCTGCCGTACACGCCAATGCCGGGTCGGACCCAGTCCGAACGCTCAGCCAGCGCATCCCCGTGCCGCAGCATGGCGGCGCTGTTACTCAAGGAACGTTCGCCCGGCAAGTCGTGCGTCACGGACTCAAAGGCATGCAGTTGTGCGGCGATGCCCAGCGGCCCGTCGGCGTCGCTGAAGTGCGTCATCAGCGAGATGTCGTCGACTTGCGGCAACGCGTTCAGCCGCGTCCACGCCGCCCGAAACCGCTCGGGCGTGAAACCGAGACGATTCATGCCTGAGTTCATTTTGAGAAAGACGCGGTGCGGCAATTGCGTTTTGTGCGCCGCCAGCATATTGATTTGTTCGTTGCAATGCACCACATGCCAGAGGCCAAGTCGCGAGCACAACTCCAGGTCACGGGCTTCGAAAATACCCTCTAGCAACAAGATCGGCCCGCGCCAGTCGAGCGCACGCAGGCGCTGGGCCTCGCTCAAGTCGAGCACGGCAAAACCATCGGCGCTGCGCAGACCTTCGAAGGCCCGTTCCATACCGTGGCCATAGGCGTTGGCTTTGACGATGGCCCAGACGCGTGCATCGCCCGCAGCGGCCCGCATGCGTACCAAGTTATGGCGCAAGGCATCTGTGTGAACGGTCGCAAGTATCGGACGGGGCATGGTGCTGTGGCTCAGGATAAGCCCTCGGGCAAAGCCGGGGTCACTGTCGGAGGATGAACACCCTTCATTTTGGCATCGACCCGCGTGCTATAAACCGTCATTCCCTCGGAGACATGCCATTTTTTTGCTGCCGCCCTACTTTCTAACGCGACCATGACGGTGAACGTGAGCACGATTGCTTTATGAAGCGCGGTTTTTACACGATCATGGCGGCTCAGTTCTTCAGCTCACTGGCTGATAACGCGCTGTTTGTGGTGGCCGTTGAACTGCTGCGCAACAGCGGTGCGCCCAAATGGCAGCCCGCCGCGCTGGTGCCGATGTTCGCGCTGTTTTACGTCGTGCTGGCCCCGTTTGTCGGGGCGCTGGCAGACGCACGCCCCAAGGGCAATGTCATGCTCATCAGCAACGCCATCAAGGTGGTGGGCTGCCTGATGATGCTGTTTGGCTCGCACCCACTGATGGCTTACGCCATCGTCGGCTTGGGCGCGGCGGCCTACTCTCCAGCCAAATACGGCATCCTGACCGAACTGCTGCCAGCCTCGCAACTGGTCAAGGCCAACGGCTGGATCGAGGGGCTGACGATCGCCTCGATCATTTTGGGTGTGCTGATGGGCGGTCAATTGGTCGGCAACCATATTTCCACCGCGCTGCTATCCATCAATTTCCCGCTCATCGACACCGGCGTCGACACGCCTGCTGAGGCCGCCATCAGCTGCCTGATCTTCATCTACATGCTGGCCGCCTGGTTCAACACGCGCATACCGCACACCGGTGTGGAAATGCGCCCGATGCCGCGCAACAAGCTGCAACTCCTGCCCGACTTCTGGCACTGCAATGCGGCCTTGTGGCAAGACAAACTGGGCCAGATTTCACTGGCGACGACCACGCTGTTTTGGGGTGTCTCAGGGAATCTGCGTTACATCGTGCTGGCCTGGAGCGCCGCCGCTTTAGGCTACAGCACCACGCAAGCCTCGTCGCTGGTCGGCGTAGTCGCCATTGGCACGGCGGTCGGTGCTGTGCTGGCGTCCATGCGCATGCTGCTCGACCAAGCCACCAGCGTCATGCCGCTAGGCATCGCCATGGGCGTGCTGGTGATCTTGATGAACTTCATCGACAACGTCTGGCTGGCCGCGCCGTTTTTGATTTTGCTGGGCGGGCTGGGCGGCTTTTTGGTCGTCCCCATGAACGCGCTGCTGCAGCACCGTGGCCACAACCTGATGGGCGCGGGCCGCTCGATTGCCGTGCAAAACTTCAACGAACAGGCCTGCATTCTGGCGCTGGGTGGGGGCTATAGCCTGTCGACCGGGCTCGGCCTCTCTGCCTTTACCGCCATCACTGGTTTTGGCGTCCTCGTGGCCGGCTTCATGTGGCTCATCCGACGCTGGCACCAAAGCAACTGCATCAAGTACAAAGAACAAGTCGACAACTTGCTCCGGCTCGCCCGCAGCGACAAATCGCATTAGCCGACTGGTCATGAACGCACCCAAGTCGACTTCGTCGCTGGCGGTTGGCGCGCTGGTCATCAACGCCTTGGTCTGGGGCGTCTCGTGGTGGCCGTTTCGCGACATGCAAAGCCACGGCTTACACCCGCTGTGGTCAACCACCCTGATTTATGTCCTGGCGACCATCGCTGTGCTGGCGTGGAAGCCAGGTGCCTGGCGCGTGGTGGTGCAGCACCGCGGCTTGCTCATGTTGATGGTGGCAGCGGGCTTGACCAACGTCGGCTTCAACTGGGCGGTGACGGTCGGCGATGTGGTCCGCGTGGTGTTGCTGTTTTATCTGATGCCAGCGTGGTCAGTGCTGATCGCCTGGGCCATGTTGGGCGAAAAGCCGACGACGGGTTCGCTGCTGCGTCTGCTGCTGGCCTTGGTTGGGGTGATCATTGTGTTGAAGTCCCCCGAGTCGCCTTGGCCCGTACCGAACAGCCTTGCCGATTGGCTGGCGCTGGCGGGCGGGCTGTGCTTTGCGGTGACCAATGTGCTGCTGCGCAAACATGGCAACACGCCGAGCGAGTCACGCATGCTGGCCATGTTTGGTGGCGGCACTCTGATGGCCATCGCCGCGGCGCTGCTGGGCATGGTTGCCAACATCGTGCCGGCACCGGCGTTTGCAATGGCTGGCGTGCCCGTCGCTATCGGTCTCTGCCTGGCTTTCATCGCGAGCAATTTGGCACTGCAATATGGCGCGGCCCGGCTCGCCGCCAGCACCACCGCCTTGGTCATGCTCACAGAACTGTTGTTCGCCAGTCTCTCGTCGGCTTGGCTGGGCGCCGCTGAGTTCAACACGCGTACCTTGATCGGTGGCGCTTTGATTGTGCTGGCGGCGATGCTGGCCGCTCTGGCGCCGGCAGCGGCCGAGTCCGATTTGTCGCGCTTGTCTTGAGTTGCGATCAGCCGATCAGCGCGTCGTCGAGCACCTCGACCCAATGACGCACCGGCGTGGCGGTGCCGCTTTGCAAATGCGTGATGCAGCCGATGTTGGCCGAGACGATGGTGTCCGGCTTCATCTCGCTGAGGTTCTCCAGCTTGCGGTCACGCAGCGCGTAGGCGATCTCCGGTTTCAGCACAGAATAAGTACCGGCTGAGCCACAGCAGAGGTGCGCTTCGCAACGCGCCACGTTGACCTTGAAGCCCAACTCTCCCAAATGTTTTTCAACACCGCCGCGCAATTGCTGACCGTGTTGCAGCGTGCAAGGCGGATGAAAGGTGAGTTGTGAATCGGCCAATCCGGCAGCCCGTTCAGGGCGAATGACCTTTTTCAGCTGAGGCAGCAAGTCGGGCAAGAGCTCACTCAAGTCGCGCGTGAGCTCACTGATGCGGGCGGCCTTGGCGGCATATGCCAGCTCGTCCTTGAACAGATGGCCGTAGTCTTTGACCATGACGCCGCAGCCTGAGGCGTTCATCACCAAGGCTTCAACGCCGCTTTCAACATGCGGCCACCACGCATCGATGTTGCGGCGCATCTCGGCTTTGCCGCCGTCGTGGTCGTTCAGGTGAAACTTCACCGCACCGCAGCAGCCGACTTTGGCCGCCAGCACCACTTCGATACCGGCGGCATCCAGCACACGGGCGGTGGCGCTGTTGATGTTGGGCTGCATGGCAGGCTGCACGCAACCGGCCAGCATGAGCATCTTGCGAGCGTGTTGTCGCGTCGGCCAAACCCCGGCCGGCTGCGCAGCGGGCACCTTGTTTTTAAGCGCCTCGGGCAGCAGTCCGCGCACCGCCTGACCGAGTTTCATGGCCGGGCCAAAGAGGGGTGAAGGCAAACCCTCTTTCAACGCCCAACGCAGGACCTTTTCAGCGACTGGGCGCGCCACGCGTTCATCGACCAACTTGCGGCCGATGTCCACCAGATGACCGTAGTCGACGCCACTCGGGCAGGTGGTTTCGCAATTACGGCATGTCAGGCAGCGGTCCAGGTGCAGCTGGGTTTTGCGCGTTGGCACTTCGCCTTCCAGCACTTGCTTGATGAGGTAAATGCGGCCACGCGGTCCGTCCAGTTCGTCACCCAACAACTGGTACGTTGGGCAGGTGGCGGTGCAAAAACCGCAATGTACACACTTGCGCAAAATGGCTTCGGCGGCCAGACCGTCAGCCGTGCCGTGAAATTCAGGGGCGAGATTGGTTTGCATAGCGAGCTTTATGAAAGACGTTAACGACTCAGTGACGGCGCAAATAACGCGTCAGGTCTGCGTGCAAAGGTGGCAGCGACAACAGCAACAAGATAGCGGCCATCGGCAGCACCCAAATGAAACCCAAGTACTTGAAACCGGCGGCACCGACCAGACCGCCCGCCATGAAAGTGGCCAACAGCATGCTGTACAACCGTAACTTGATGCGGTTGGCGCGCACCTGAAAGTCAGCCGGTGTTTGGTTGCGGTTCCAATAAAAGATTTTTCCAAGCTCGATGCCCAGATCGGTGATGACGCCGGTCATGTGTGTGGTGCGGATTTGTGATGCGGAGATTTTGCTGACCACCGCGTTTTGCAAGCCCATGGTGTATGACAGCACGAGAACCGTGAGCGGCACAGCGAAAGGCGTTTGGCGGTTCAGCGTCGCGCCAAGCAGGCCAAAGATCAGCAGCAACCCCGCTTCGAGCAGCAGGGGCAAGGCGTATTCACTGCGCAGGTGGTGAAGCCGGGCCCAATTGACCTGTACGGCGGTAGTTGCCGCGCCGGCCACGAAGGCCAGCAAAGCTCCCAGCGCACCGAGCATGAGCCCGATATTCCCCAAGATCAGGTTGTCGGCCAGCATCGAGGCAAAGCCCGTCATGTGCGAGGTGTACATGCCGACGACCAGAAAACCGCCCGCATTGATGGCGCCCGCATTGAACGTCAACAAACCACCCAGCAAAAAATTAATACTGGGGGTGCGGTGTTTCCCGGCCAGGTGACGAACGCGACGCATGCCTTAACCCACCGCCAAGCGGCCGGTGTTGAAGACGCCTGCCGGGTCAAACTGCTTTTGCAGTTCGCGCTGAATCCGTTGCTGGACCGCGTCTAGCCGAGTGAACACACCGGCGTCTTTGTCGGCGCCAGCGCGGTGAGCGGAGGCTCGAAACAGTGTCGCGTGGCCACCGGCTTTTTGGGCCGCGTTGCGCAGCAACGCCGCCGCATGGGCCGGTGCCCAGACCCAGCGCAAACCACCATGCCATTCGATAAAGGGAGACGATGCCACGGCCGGCAGCGCCAGCGCTGGGGTGGTCTGCGGCACGCTCAAACGCCACAAACACAAGTCGGGGCTGACGGCGGCCATGGCGGCCGGTGGTGTGGCAAAAAACGGCAGCGTCTGCTCACGGCAGGCATTCCAATCGGCGCTGGCTTGGGCTGGATCCATGCGCAGCACCTCGCCGCCAAAAGCGGTGACGTCAGCCAACAGGCGCGGACAGGCGGCGTCGACCGCAGCCACCGCACCACGCAAGCGAACGAACAAATAGTCGCGCGGCGGTTGCGCGCTGGTGTCATGAACCCAACAGCTGGCGTTCAGCGGCAGCGGCTGAGCGCCCCACGCGTTGAGCAAATCGAGGGCTTGCTGCTGCGACACGCCCGCGCACATCAGCGTGGCTTCGGCCGGCATCACCGGCAAGACCTTCAGCGAAACGTCGAGCAGCACACCGAGCGTTCCCATCGATCCGGCCATCAATCGCGAGACGTCGTAACCGGCGACGTTCTTCATGACTTGGCCGCCAAAGATGAGCACCTCGCCTTGGCCGTTGATGGTCTTCACGCCCAGAATGTAATCACGCAACGCGCCAACGCTGGCACGGGCCGGGCCACTCAGGCCACAAGCGACCATGCCGCCCACCGTTGCGCCGGGCCCGAAATGGGGCGGCTCAAACGGCAGACACTGACCTTGACTGGCCAACAAGGCCTCGAGCTCGACCAATGGCGTGCCGGCACGGGCCGTCACCACCAATTCACTCGGCTCATAGCTCACCACCCCGCTGTAAGCGGACACCTCCAGCGTCTCGCCGATCAGCGTTTCGCCATAAAAATCCTTGCTGCCGCCGCCCCGAATGCGCAAGCGTGTGCCAGTTTTGGCGGCATCGCGCACGCGTGCTGCAAGGCGCTCCGCCTGGTCGTCAAATGATGTTGGCATGTTGTCCGTCGTGTGTTCAGCAATGTCTGGGGCCATCCCCCGATGGTAAGCCGCCCATGAAGCTCAGCAGTTTGATTTTTTTGAACAACGCTTGTGTGCTTTTTTGCGGTGTTCTTTGACCGCTATCAATCGCGAAAAAAATTCACTGCTAAGCCGGGCACGTCAACCCGCATGGCAAACACACAGCCTGAATCGGGACAGGCTTGCAATTCTGCGACCGAACGGTTCTGCCGAGCCGTGGTGACATAGAGGGTTTTCAGGTCGCTCCCGCCAAAGCAGGGCATGGTTGGGCACTGCGCTGGCAGCGGCCAATCGGCCAGCGTTTCACCCGTTGGCGATAGTTGGAGGATGCGCCCGCCTTCGAACATAGCGACCCAGTAGTTGCCGTCAACATCGACGGCCGCGCCGTCTGGTCGCCCGCCGTAACCTCCGTGCTCGCCGTTGTTGTCCATGCCGACTTGCCAGCCTGCCGGTTTGCCCGGCCAACTGGCAAACACGCGCGGATGCGCCAAAGTGTTGTCGGTGGCATCCCAATCCCAGGCGCGAATGCTATGGCTGGGTGTGTCGGTCCAATACAAAGTACGTGCATCGGGCGACCAAGCCAGGCCGTTGCCGGTGGTCGCCCCCCCTGCTTTAGCGTCCAGGCGCGGCGATTTACCGCGGCAGTCGAGTGACCACAATTGCGCATTGGCCGCGCTGCGTGTCTCGTCAATCGTGCCGATCCAAAACCGTCCTTCGGGGTCGGCCTTGCCATCGTTAAAGCGCATGCTGGTCTGGTCGTACGGCGCAGTCACGATGCGCTCCAGCGCCTCACCCCATGCGCGCGCACGGTAGATGCCGCTGCGCAAAGCCACCACCAAGCCGCCAGACTCGGCGGGCGCGATGCAACCCGGCTCTGATGGCATGGCCCAGCTTTCCTGCACACCACTCGCGACATGCAGCCGATACAGTTGTTGGGCCGGAATATCCACCCAATAAAGTCGGCCCTCAGCGGGATGCCAAAACGGCGACTCTCCAAGTTGATTGGGCGTGTTGACAACGGTTTGCCAGGTCATGAAGCACTTTGGTGGATTGAACGTCGGACTGAAGAGCCCGAAGCCTGTCAACTGTAGCGCCAAAAAAAACAGCCCGCCAACTTGCGCTGGCGGGCTGAAATCCAAAGGCGACTCTCTCTTAAATCAACTTTTCAATCAACGGTTGTAGGCAGTCTCACCGTGTGACGTGATGTCAAGACCTTCGCGCTCGTCTTCTTCAGAGACGCGCAGACCGATGGTCAGATCCACCACTTTGTAGGCGATGAAGGACACCACACCTGACCAGACGACGGTGATGAACACGGCCTTGGCCTGGATCCACACTTGCGACACGATCGAGTAGTCAGCAGCCGTCACGCCGGTGGCAGTGACCCAGTCAGCCACGAAGCCAGGGCCGCCAAGGCTAGGTGAGTTGAAGACGCCGGTGAGCAGCGCACCCAAGATACCGCCGATGCCGTGCACGCCGAAGACGTCCAGTGAATCGTCCGCGCCGAGCATTTTCTTCAGGCCATTGACACCCCAGAGGCAGGCGAAACCAGCGACGAAACCGATGACCAGACCGCCGCCGATACCGACGTTGCCTGCTGCTGGCGTGATCGCCACCAGACCGGCGACAGCACCAGACGCTGCACCCAACATTGAAGCCTTGCCGCGCATCAGCGCTTCACCGACACACCAGGCCAACACTGCCGCGGCGGTCGCACCGAGCGTGTTGATGAAAGCCAGGGCTGCGAAGCCGTTGGCTTCGAGTGCCGAGCCGGCGTTGAAGCCGAACCAGCCCACCCACAGCAGGGCGGAACCGACCATCGTCAATGTCAGGCTGTGAGGCGCCATGGCTTCTTTGCCGTAACCAATGCGCTTGCCAACCATGTAGGCACCGACCAGACCGGCGACAGCGGCGTTGATGTGCACCACCGTGCCACCAGCGAAGTCCAACGCACCCGACTGCCAGAGATAGCCGCCCTTGGCGTTCATCGCGTCAACCACCTCTTTGCCGGTGTAGGCATCAGGACCCATCCAGAACCACACCATGTGAGCGATTGGGGCGTAGCTGAAGGTGAACCAGATGACCATGAACAGCAGCACAGCGGAGAACTTCATGCGTTCGGCAAAGGCGCCGACGATGAGTGCGCAGGTGATACCGGCGAACGTGGCCTGGAAGGCGGCGAAGACGATTTCAGGAATCACGACGCCCTTGCTGAAGGTCGCTGCGTTGGCAAACGTGCCTGCCGCGTTGTCCCAGATGCCGGCCATGAAGAGTCGGTCAAAGCCGCCGAAGAAGGCGTTGCCCTCGGTGAAGGCCAAGCTGTAACCATAGATGAACCACAGCACGACGATCAAGGAGAAGGTGACCATGACTTGCATGAGCACGGACAGCATGTTTTTGCTGCGCACCAAGCCGCCGTAAAACAGCGCCAGGCCAGGGACGACCATCAGAATGACCAAAATCGTCGAGGTCATCATCCAAGCGGTGTCGCCTTTGTTAGGGACAAGAACCGGGGCAGCTGCGGCATCAGCCGGAGCAGCGACCGCGGCGGCAGGCGCCGTGGCTGCAGCAGGTGCTGCGGCCGGTTTGGCTTCAGCAGGCGCCGCAACCGAAGTCGCAGCTGGGGTGGCCGCCGGGGCTTGCGCCATAACGGCAACTCCGGAGGTCAGCAAACTCAACCCGAGGGCAAGGCTGGCAAGTAGTTTTTTCATGGCAATGTTCTCTTTTTAGGTGGAGTCTGAGTCTTACAACGCTTCTTTACCGGTTTCACCGGTACGGATGCGGACGACCTGCTCGAGGTTGTAGACGAATACCTTGCCGTCGCCGATCTTGCCGGTGCGGGCTGCGCCTTCGATGGCTTCGATCACGCGGTCCACCAACTCGTCAGAGATGGCGGCTTCGATCTTGACCTTGGGCAGAAAGTCAACAACGTATTCAGCGCCGCGGTACAGCTCTGTGTGACCTTTTTGGCGGCCGAAACCTTTGACTTCGGTGACCGTGATGCCCTGGACGCCAATGCCGGAGAGGGCTTCGCGCACCTCATCGAGCTTGAACGGTTTGATGATGGCCGTGACGAGTTTCATGTTCGTTTTCTCCTTATTACGAAAAAGCGGAGCGGCTGAGGCCGCTCCTGCTGGGTTTAGATGGCTTTGGTGAGCATCACGATGAACGTGCCTTTGTTGACAGAGGCTGTCGTGCTGTGTTGGAACGTCAAGTATTTGTCTTTGTTCGTTGCGCCCACATAAGAGCCGGTGAAGGACAAGCCCTCGCCAAGGTCATATGAAGCACCAACGCTGTAGTCGACGTAATCAAAGCCGCCAGCCTTTTTCCCATCGGAGGTGAACATCGTGCTGCCGACCGATGCTTTGAGTGTGACTTTAGGCATGACTTCTTGCGCAAACGCCAAGTTCAAATAGCCCGTGCCGCGGGCGTTGAACGCATTGGTAGTGCCTACGCCAAAGTAACCGCTGGATACCGTGCTCGAGTACTTGGCGGTGACCGGGCCGTAGCTGGCAGCCGCATAAATCTCCGTGGTGTTCGCTTTGGTCGCGCCTGGGTAGATGTAGGTCAGCGCACCGACGTCCATGCCGACGTCACCCAATGGAAATTTGTAGCCACCGTACAAGTCGACTTCGACATTGGCTTTGTTATTTTTCGTATCCAGGAAATTGACTGTCGAGTTCCAGTTGCCCACGTAAAAGCCGTTCGGGTTCGCGTAATCAACGCCGCCTTGTAGAGCTGGCTTGAAGCCGCTGGTTTTAGACGTGTCTTGGTCTTGCCCGCGGTACTTGTAGTTGCTAACAGCCGAGATGTTGTATGAAATAGGGTCCACGGGTGCGGCTGCTGGCGCTGCGGTCTGGGCAAATGCCGAGCCGGACAAAGCCACGAGAGCGGCGAGGGTGACTTGAGCGGGTGCGAACTTCATGGAGATCTCCGGGTAGTGAAATGAAAGGATTGGTACCCAACTCCGCTAGCATTTTGTGTGCCATCACACTAATGAGGTCTTAAGATATACATTGTTCAAAACTAAGCTCGGAATTTATGAACCTAAAGAAACATTTTTTCTTTGCACCAAAGATGTGCGAAAAAGCTTGTTCTGATTTGGTGCGCACCAAGGAGTCGACCTCATCATGAGCCTTTCTTTAGTGCATAGCCGCGCGCTGTTGGGTCTGCAAGCTAAGCCCGTCATCGTGGAAGTGCATCTGGCCAACGGCCTGCCGAGCTTCACGCTGGTCGGTCTGGCCGACACCGAAGTGAAAGAAGCGCGGGAGCGGGTTCGCTCGGCCATTCAAAACAGCGGTCTCGAATTTCCGGGCAACAAACGCATCACCGTGAACTTGGCACCGGCTGATTTACCGAAAGATTCCGGACGCTTTGACCTGCCGATTGCGCTCGGCATCTTGGCGGCCAGTGGCCAGCTTGACGCCAACAAGCTCGCCGGCTATGAGTTCGCGGGTGAGTTGTCTTTGGGCGGTGACTTGCGACCGGTGCGCGGCGCACTGGCCATGAGTCTGGCCTTGGCATCCGAGGCTGGCGGCAGCCGGGCGCAACTGGTGTTGCCTGAAGGAAGCGCCCAAGAAGCCGCCTTGGTGCCCGATGTTCGGATTTACCGCGCGCTGCATTTGCTCGATGTGGCGAAGCAGTTCTTGCCTGGTGATGTGGCGCCCGAAGCCGATGAGGGCTGGGTTCGCGTTGCCACCACCGACCAACCCGGTGAAGCGCATTACCCAGACTTGGCCGACGTGAAAGGCCAAGCCGCTGCCAAGCGCGCGTTAGAAATAGCGGCGGCGGGCGGTCATTCGCTGCTTTTAATGGGCGCCCCGGGCTCAGGCAAATCGATGCTGGCGCTGCGCTTTGCGGGCTTGCTGCCAGCGATGACCACGCAAGAAGCGCTCGAGAGCGCGGCCATCGCCTCACTCGGCGGCCGCTTCACGTTAGACCGTTGGGCTGTGCGCCCGACCTGCTCGCCGCACCACACGGCCAGTGCCGTGGCCTTGGTCGGTGGCGGCTCACCGCCCCGGCCCGGCGAAATCTCGTTGGCGCATTGCGGTGTGCTTTTTTTAGACGAGTTGCCCGAGTTCCCCAGAGCCGCACTCGAAGCGCTGCGCGAACCTTTGGAAACCGGCTGCATCACGATTTCCCGGGCGGCGCAGCGGGCCGAGTTTCCGGCGCGCTTTCAGCTGATCGCCGCGATGAACCCTTGCCCCTGCGGCTACCTTGGCTCCAGCCTGCGCGCCTGCCGCTGCTCACCCGAACAAGTGGCGCGCTACCAAGGCAAGCTCAGCGGCCCCTTGCTTGATCGGATTGATCTGCATGTAGAAGTCGGTGCGCTGGCGGCCCATGAACTCATCAATGCACCCGCCGGCGAAGGCACGGCCAGCATCCGTCAGCGCGTGGTCGCCGCACGTGATCGCGCCATCAGCCGTCAAGGCAGCGCCAACCAAGCGCTGGAAGGCCAGGCCATCGACGCCCAATGCCAGCTTGAAAGCGCTGCAGCCATCTTTCTCAACACAGCTGCCAGCCGGCTCGGCTGGTCAGGCCGCAGCATCCACCGCTGTTTGAAAGTGGCCCGCACCATCGCCGATCTGGCCGGTGCCACGCAAGTCAATGTCGGCCATGTGGCAGAGGCGGTGCAGTACCGCCGGGCTTTGAGAGGGGTTTGATCAGGCTCGCCGTGGGCTGCGACGCGCCACCTGCCCAGGCGCATCGTCGGCCAGCGGCACAGCACCCAAGGCATGGCGCTGACCGTTGCAGACTTCATGGCTGATGGCCAGGTTCTCTTGGTGCGAGTTGCCGCCTTCGCTCAAGGGCTGGATGTGTTCCAGCGTCGCCGCCGCTTGCAGCACATGCTCGCCGCAGACCCAGCACGGCACCGCGCCGTGCATCTGGCGGGCGATGGTTTTGTAGATCTTGTCGCGGGTCAGGGCGAGTCGACTCATCAGGCGCTTACAGATTCGGTGCCAGCAAGCGCTCAAGGTCAGCGGCTTTGAGCCCGCGCCGCTTGGCCAAGTCTTGCAACTGGTCGTCGCCGATTTTGCCGACGTTGAAATAGGCGCAGTCCGGATGGCTCAGGTAAAAACCACTGACGCTGGCAGCCGGTGTCATGGCCAGACTTTCAGTCAAGGCCATGCCGATGTCATCGGCCTTGAGCAAGTCGAACATGGCTTGCTTGACACTGTGGTCCGGGCACGCCGGGTAGCCGGGCGCCGGGCGAATGCCCTGGTATTTTTCGCTGATCATGTCGTCTGTGCTCAGCGATTCGTCGGCCGCGTAGCCCCACAGGTCTTGCCGCACGCGCTTGTGCATGGCTTCGGCAAAAGCTTCGGCCAAGCGGTCGGCCAAGGCTTTGAGCATGATCGACGAGTAATCGTCATGGTCGTCTTGAAAGTACTTTTCTTTTTTCTCTGCACCAATGCCGGTGGTGACGGCAAACACGCCGATGTAGTCGGGCAGCATAAAGGTGTTGTGGCCTTCTGCGCCGGCATGGCCAGCGCGCACCGCTTTGACTTCTGCCGACAGCACTTTGGGCGCGACGAAGTCTGACAGGCAGCGGCTTGGCCGCATGTGCATCTTGCCGTCCGTGCCCTCGATGGCGGTTTTCTCGGTTTGCTGGCGCAGACCGTGCCAAGTCATGGCCACCTCGCGGCGGCTCTCGTCGGTGTAGATCTCAATGTCATCACCCACGCTGTTGGCCGGATACAGCGCCATGACGCCATTGGCCGTGAGCCAGCGACCATCGATCAGGCGCTTGAGCATGCGCTGCGCGTCGGCATAGACGCGCACGGCTTCGGTGCCGACCACTTCGTCTTTCAAGATCGCCGGGAATGGGCCGGCTAAGTCCCAGGTCTGGAAGAACGGGGCCCAGTCGATGTACTGCGCTAACTCGGCCAAGTCGAAGTTTTTAAAGACGCGGCGGCCGATGAATTTAGGCACCGGCGGTGTGTAGTGTGCCCAGTCGATCGGTGTGGCATTGGCACGGGCTTTGGCCAGCGGCCACATAGGAATCTGCTTTTTGTTGGCGTGTTGTTCGCGCACCTTCACGTAGTCTGCATTCAGGTCGTCGATGTATTTTGTTGCGTTGTCAGACAGCAGGCTTTGCGCCACGCTGACGCTGCGCGAGGCATCGGGCACATAGACCACCGGGCCTTCGTAATGCGGCGAAATTTTGACGGCGGTGTGCACGCGGCTGGTGGTGGCACCGCCAATCATCAACGGAATTTTATTGAGGCGGAAGTGGTCGTCCTTCTGCATCTCGGCCGCCACGTATTGCATCTCTTCCAGGCTCGGGGTGATCAAGCCTGAGAGGCCGACGATGTCAGCGCCTTCGGCCTTGGCACGCGCCAAAATTTCATGGCAGGGCACCATCACGCCCATGTTGACGACTTCAAAGTTGTTGCACTGCAAAACCACCGTGACGATGTTTTTTCCAATGTCGTGCACGTCACCTTTGACGGTGGCGATGATGATCTTGCCCTTGGTTTTAACGTCGGCACCAGCCGCTTCAAGGAGCAGTTTTTCAGCTTCGATGTAGGGCAGTAAATGTGCCACGGCTTGTTTCATGACGCGGGCGCTTTTGACCACCTGCGGCAAGAACATCTTGCCTTGGCCGAACAAATCGCCGACCACGTTCATGCCGTCCATCAACGGGCCTTCAATGACATGCAGCGGCCGGCCGCCGTCGGCCTGAATCGCTTGCCAAACTTC